>JBLHKS010000254.1:0-9393 GCA_047620505.1 Verrucomicrobiales bacterium
CGGCGATTTTCTTTCGCCTTCGGTCGCGTCGTCGGTTTTTCAAGGTCGCGAAATGATCGAGACCCTTAACGCGCTCCCGTTGACGATCGCGACGGTAGGAAATCACGAGTTCGATTTTGGCGTGCCAACTTTGCTCGACCGGATGAAGGACGCAGATTTCAACTGGGTGATCGCGAACATTTCTGATGCCGATTCCGGGCAGCCAATCGGCGGAGCTAAGCCTTGGCTGATCAAGGAGTTCGGAGATCTGAAAGTCGGCTTCATCGGCCTGTGCTTAACGGGCGAGGAAATCATGGAGAAGAAGAAAGCCGGCGCTGTCTTCGCCGACCCATTTGAGGTCGCTACGATCGAGATTCCAAAGATGAAGGAAGGTGGGGCCGATGTGATCGTCGCGATGACTCACCTGACCTTCGCTGACGATGTACGGCTTGCGCAGAAGTTTCCTGACATTGATCTAATTCTGGGCGGACATGAACATTTCGCGATCACTTCGTTTGTTGGCTCAACGCTCGTTTCCAAGGCGGATTCCGACGCGAGAACGGTTGCTCGTCACGACCTGATTCGGCGCGGGCCAGACTTGCCGGTTGAACGACATTTCCAGCTGGTTCCGATCGACGAATCTTACGAAGATAAGCCAGAAGTTGCCGATGTTGTTAAGAAATTCGAGGTCCAACTCGCCGAGGCTCTGAACGAGGTTGTTGGGAAAAGCGAAGTCCAACTCAGCGCGGTTTCTGAGCAAGTCCGGTCACGCGAAGTCAACCTCGGAAACTTCTTCGCGGACGCGATGCGCGAAGCCACCGACGCCGACGTCGCGATCGTCAACAGCGGCTCGATTCGATCGAACACGACCTACGGCCCGGGCGACATCACGAGACGCGATCTCCTTGCGATGCATCCGTTTGGAGGGACGGCGACGAAAGTCGAAATCGACGGCGCGACGCTCAAGGCGACTCTCGAAAACGGAGTTTCCCAAATTGGTCAAGCGGCTGGCAGATTCCCCCAGGTTTCCGGGATCAAATTCAAGGTCGAGCCTTCAGCAGCTGCTGGAGCGCGCGTCAGCGACATTCGTGTGCTCGGCAAACCGATCAACCTCAGCCAGAATTTCGTCGTCTCGATCAACGATTACATGTTGGCTGGCGGCGACGGCTACGAAATGCTCACGACCGCGAAGGTGCTTCTCAACGCCGAGTCTTCACCACTTTTGGTCAACGCTCTGGAAGAGCGGCTGGGCAGGCTGAAAACCATCGCTCCGAAGGTCGAGGGCCGGATCGAAATCGGAGGAGCGAAGGCCGTGGTTGCGCAGGCGAAGACTCCTCTGATTTTGGATACGGACATGGGAATTGATAGCGTTCTTGGGATGCTCTACCTTTTGAAAGCTCCCGAAATTGACCTCCTTGCGATCACCGTGGTTAACGGAATTTCAGAGGTCGTCCCGGGTGCCGAAAATGCTCGCCGAATTTGCGCGCTAACCGGAAACGCGGATCTTCCCATCGGAGTTGGGCAGCCGGGACCGCTTCAAGGCGATCGAGCTTTTCCCGATTTCTGGCGAAAGTCAGCCAACACTCTCGGAGGTGAAGCGACTCAGCAGCTGCTGCCCGTTGTTTCGAATCCGGGGACTGAATTGAAGGCAGAAGAAGTGATTCTTCAACAGCTGAGAGACAGCGCCGAACCGGTTTCGATCGTCGCGATGGGGCCGCTAACCAATGTCGCCCAAGCGTTGAAAGAGGATCCGTCGGCGTCGAAGAAAATTGAGCAAATCATCGTGATGGGAGGGGCGATCGAGCAAGCTGGGAACGTCGACAAGCCGTACGTTGGAATTCACAACAGCGTGGCGGAGTGGAATTTTTATCTGGATCCTGACGCTGCCAAAATCGTGCTCGAAAGCGGAGTCAAAGTTCTGCTGCTTCCGCTCGACGCAACCCACAACCTGCCGATTTCACCTGAGTTCGTCGAGCGCATCGCCAAGGCACCGAGGGATCAAACCACCGAGCTGCTTTTGGGCCTCCTGAAAGCGGTCGAAGACGGGATCGACGGAGGTTGGTTCTTTTTCTGGGACACGCTCGCAGCAGTCGCCGTTGCGCAGCCGGAAATCCTCGCTACCTACCCGGTTAAGATTGAAATCGAAATCGCTAACGAATCGACGCTCGGTCAGTCTCGAGTTTCGGAAAATGGAGTCGAAGTCAGAGTCAGCGAAGAAGTCAATCCCGGCGCTTTCGAGGAGCATTTCCTTGATGTTGTGCTCGATTGATCGTCAGCGATCGACTGGCAAGCCGCTAGGGACGCGTTCGGGAATCTCGGCGCGGAGATCGATGCTATAGCGATCTGTCAGGGCTTCCAAAAAGGCGACGAGGTCACGAATTTCGGCCTTTGTCAGGATTTTTCGAGGAAGAACATTGTGCGTCTCCAGCGAATTCCGGCTCGAGCTGTTCTTAAATGCCAAAAGGTCAAGTGCGTCGAGATCTGAACGACTCGGCAAGACCATGGAATTCGGATTGAACGCGCGAAGGCTTTGTCCGGGATCGGCGTGGTGGTCGACAACTTCTTCAAGAGTTGTGAAAGCACCGCTGTGGCCCCACGGACCGGTCAACGCAACGTTTCGCAGCGCGGGAGTCCGAAACTTGTAGCGGTCTGAGGCCGATTTCGATGCGTTTTCCCGCCCGAAATCGTCGTGACCGCCGTAGCCATCTCCTTTTCCAGGTCCGATCTGAGGCATCCCGATTGCGTGGAATTCGTGGTCTGTCAGGAAATCTCCCGAGTGGCAGGACGCGCAATTCGCGCGGCCAAAAAACAGATCCATCCCACGGATTTCAGCGGCGCTCAGCGAATCTCTTCCGCGCAAATATTCGTCGAATGGGCTCTCGTCGGCGCGGAAAGCGACCGTTTCATAAGCAGCGATCGCGTTCGCCACGTGGACGAAGCGGATGTCGGAACCGCTGCGAATTTCAGTGGGAAACGCATCGTGGAATCGCTCGGCGTATTCCGGAATCTCGCGAATTCGATCCGCGAGCAAGTCCCAGACGCCGCCCTGGCCCGCGAATTTCTCAGCAGCTGCTGCGTTGGCGATCGGATTTTCGCCCTTTTGGCCGGCCATCTCCGCCGCCGAGGTAACCGGGAACATCGCCTGAGCCGCGAGCGCGTTTTCCAGACCTTTTGGAAGCTGCGATCCCGCCGGCGATTTGAAACCCGACGCTTCGGATCGGTTTTTCGCGACACGCCCGTCGTGAAACAAAACCGTGTATTCGCGAGCGCCGAGATTGAAGAGGGCAGGGGAGTTTCGAGGAATCCGTTCCTCAACTGCGTCGGAGCCGTAACCCAGAGACCGTTGCAAACCGATTCCTTCGCCTCCTTCGCCGATTCCTAGCGAAAGAGCATCGCTGGTGGCGGTTCGCGGATGATGGCAAGTCGCACAGGAAATGTTGCGGTTGCCGCTGAGGATGTTGTCAAAAAAAAGAAGCCGCCCGAGAAGAACTTTCTCGAAGGGCGGCCGTCCGTTGTGGTGAAAATCGCTGTCGTTGATTGGAGCCGGAAAATTCGCGATCGAACTTCGAGGCGCGGTTTCATGGTGCTCCGTTTCGCGCAGATTTTGGTGAAAATCGTCGTCGGCAATTCGGGCCGACCGACGAAAATCGCCGTCCGGATGGAATTCGTTTCTAAATCGATCCTCATCGTGATGATGAAAGTCGTCGAGTTGAGCGGTGGCACCTTGAATCAATGTCAGGGACGCGACCCAAGCGGGGTAGAAGAGGGAATTTTTCATGGTTCGAAAAACTGGTGTTGTCCGACTGATTTTGTCGAAATCAGCCCTCAGTTATTCGAACCGTTATTTGATCAGCATCTGAACGGCCGCTGCGATCATGAAAACGGCGAAAATCCGCCGAAGGGTTGCCGGCGTTAAAATCCCCGCGAGGTAGGCACCGCCCACGACTCCAATCAGCGCGCCGATCGCAATAAAAATCGCGACGCGCCAATCGGGCGTGATGTCAGGATTCGCGTGGTAGCGCCAGGCCCCCATCAGGGCCATCGGAACCATCACTGCGAGCGAAAGTGCTTGAGCCGCCTGCTGTTGATGTTGAAACCCCAGAACGAGGACCGGAACCATGATGATGCCCGCGCCAACGCCAAGAGTTCCGCTGAGCAGACCACTGGCGATGCCGACAAGAATGAAGATCCACCATTGATCGGGCAAGTTCATCGATCGACTCAGGCATCGTTTGCGGGAGTGCGCAAGGTCGGCCAGCAGTTGCTGACAGCGGCGTTGTGGGAAGAGTGTGAATAACTGGTGAAAAAGCGCTCAACCACGGGGAAAACCAACGTCGTATGTATGCTTATTCTCTCACGGCAGGCAGCAATTTCAGTGCTTTTGAAGGAAAGTTCTTAGTGACTTATCAGGAAAATTCTTACGGAAGAGAAAAGTCCTCGGCTTCAAGATTGAATTCTCGAAATTTTGCGTCAATTTTGGATCCTGTATCGTTGTTAAGACGCTCAATATGAACGAGTTACTGGTGATCCTTCGCTTGGATTTCTGAGCGTCGAACGTTTTGATCTGGGAATCTGAACCGCCCAAAAATTGTCATAGATTACTGGTCAGATGTTCCACGTAGGAGATCCGGCCGTTCCACAATCACGTGGAACACGTCCGCCGCTCCGTGGCCGCAGCAAAGCCTCAAAAATACGCTCGAAACAAAGTGTGAATAAGTAGGGAAGAACCGCGAAGGAATCTGGATTTCTCGATGAATCTAAATGCCGACTCCCTGGCATCTGCTAACCTCTCGCGTGCACTTCAGACTTTTTGTTCCACGGATTTTGTTTGCCTGGATTCTGGCGACCTCACCGGTAACCGCCAGTCCTCTCCTCGCGCTGAGCGAACCACGCGAAGGGCTGCTCGGCGATGAGACGGAATTCGCCCAAATCTCGGTTCCCGCCGAAGTTTCGATCGGTGGCGGGAGCTACGCCGGGCACCTCAAACGGCTTCAGTCGCACTATTTCGCGACTCGCGGCAAACACCCGCCGATCTACTACTTTTTCTGCACGGTTTACTACACGCCGCGTGAAAGCGGCTTTGTCGGAGCTAACGGATTCGACATGACGCCGGACAAGCGGCTTCGCGGTCGCGTTTTCCCTAAAAGCTACGTCAACGCCGTGAGAGTCGAGGGCTTTGGCCGGCTTGCGGAGCCGACTTCGGGTGGAAGCGACTACATCAATTATGAGGGCGGCTACTACAAACGGACGCTCGGAAACCGGAACAACACGCTGGTCGATCGGACGTCAGCCGCCGTCTACCGCCGTCATCCGTTGCTTGGGAAAGGAACTCCGCTGCGGACGTTCGACCCGTTCATCTACAACTGCTTCGGCGGCTCAAATTTCGAATGCGCAGACACCGGCGGAGGCCTCGCGCACGCGCAAATCGACCTTTATTGGGGTGAGGATGATCCTCTCGACGCGCTCCACATTTACGAGCCCGCCAGCTGCCCGATCAACGTGCGTTGGATCGTTCCGGTGATCATCGACGAGTGAACGGTCACCCGATGATCGCGTTCAGCGTCGCGCTCGGACGCATGACGGCTGAGGCCTTTTCGTCATTCGGAAGAAAATAGCCATCGGTGTCGGCAGGCGAGTTTTGAACCGCGAGCATCTCATCAGCGATCTTCGTTTCGTTGCTTGCCAACTGCTCAGCGAGCGGTCCGAAATGAGCCTTCAACTCCGCATCTTCGTCTTGCGCAACGAGCGCCTCCGCCCAATAAAGCGCGAGGTAAAAATGACTGCCGCGATTGTCGATTTTGCCGATTCGGCGGGCTGGTGATTTGCCTTCCTGAAGCAGTTTTTCGGTCGCTTTGTCCAACGCCGCGCCGAGGACCCGCGCTTTCGCGTTTCCAAAGGTTTCCCCGAGATGGTCTAACGAAACTGCCAACGCCAGAAACTCACCGAGTGAATCCCAACGCAGATAATTCTGCTCCAGCAGCTGCTGGACGTGTTTCGGCGCAGATCCGCCTGCTCCCGTCTCAAACAAGCCGCCGCCGTTCATCAACGGAACGATCGAAAGCATTTTGGCGCTCGTTCCTAACTCGAGAATCGGGAAAAGATCGGTCAGGTAATCCCGAAGCACGTTGCCGGTTACCGAAATCGTGTCTTCGCCATTTTTGACCCGCTCCAGCGTGAATTTCGTCGCCTCGAACGGCGGCATGATCTGGATGTCAAGCCCGTCAGTGTCGTGATCGCCAAGGTAAGCGTTCACCTTTGCAATAATCTGGCTGTCGTGCGCGCGATCCTCGCTCAACCAGAAAATCGTCGGCCAACCGGTCGCCCGCGCGCGGTTAACGGCCAGCTTCACCCAGTCCCGAATCGGCGCGTCCTTCGTCTGGCACGCCCGCCAGATATCGCCGGTCTCAACCTCGTGTTCGATCAGCGTGTTCCCCGCCGAATCGGTCACGCGAATCACGCCATCGCCGGGAGCTTGAAACGTCTTGTCGTGCGAGCCGTACTCCTCAGCTTTCTGAGCCATCAGGCCGACATTCGGGACGGTCCCCATCGTCGTCGGGTCAAACGCGCCGTGCTCGCGGCAGAAATCGATTGTCGCCTGGTAAACCGAGGCGTAGCAGCTGTCCGGAATCACCGCGAGAGCGTCTTGGAGCTCGCCTTTTGGGTTCCACATCTGGCCAGAAGTCCGGATCATCGCTGGCATCGAGGCATCGATGATGATGTCGCTTGGGACGTGGAGATTCGTGATTCCTTTATCGGAATTGACCATCGCGAGGTCTGGCCCATTTTCATAAGCCGCGGCGATGTCGGCCTCAAACTCGGCCTTTTCGTCGGCGGGAAGCGAATCCAGCCGAGCTGTCAAATCGCCAAACCCGTTGTGAAAATCGACACCGAGTTCCGCGAGCCGCGCGCTGTGTTTCGCGATCAGATCCTTGAAGAAAACCTCAACGCAAACGCCGAAAATGATCGGGTCGCTAACTTTCATCATCGTTGCCTTCATGTGAAGCGAGAAGAGAATTCCTTCGGCCTTCGCGCGAGCGATTTGCTCCTCCAAAAACGCGGCGAGCGCCTTCCGGCTCATCCGCGTTCCATCAAAAACTTCACCCGCGAGTAGCGGAGTCGACTCCTTCAGGACCGTGGTTTCGCCAGCCGTCGAGACAAATTCGATCTTCGCGTCCGTTGCTTCGGTGACCGTCACCGACTGCTCGCTCGAGCAAAAATCGTCCTTGCTCATCGTCGCGACATTCGTCTTCGAATCCTTCGACCATGCGCCCATCGAATGCGGATTCGCCTTCGCGTAAGCCTTCACTGCTTGAGGTGCTCGGCGGTCCGAATTGCCCTCGCGCAAAACCGGATTGACAGCGCTTCCTTTGATCTTGCCAAACCGCGTCTGAATCGCCCGCTCCTCGTCAGTTTTCGGCTCGTCCGGGTAATTCGGGATGTCGTAGCCCTTGCTCTGAAGCTCCGCGATCGCCGCCTTCAACTGAGGGATCGAAGCGCTGATATTCGGCAGTTTGATGATGTTCGCCTCCGGCGTTTTCGCCAGATCTCCAAGCTCGCTCAACGCATCGCCGATTTTCTGGTCTTCGGTCAAATTCTCGGGGAAATTTGCGATAATCCGGCCCGCCAAAGAGATGTCTCGGGTCTCGACGTGAACCCCGGCTGGCTTGGCGAAAGCCTGGATGATCGGAAGCAGAGAAAAGGTCGCGAGAGCAGGTGCCTCGTCGGTTTTAGTGTAGATAATCGTGGGCGATTTCATGAAGCGCGCGAGCGCTACACCCGAGGTCCCATAAATTCAAGAAGAGGCCTCAATGAATTCGTTCTTCAAAACCCCGATCAGCGGCAAATTCCGATATTTGCCCATGTAATCGAGGCCGTAGCCGACGACGAATTCGTCTTCGATCCGAAACCCAACGTAGTCAGCCTCGAACTCGACCGCGCGCTCTACGTTTTTGTCCAGCAGCACGCAACTCCGCGCCGAAGCAACGCCGATCTCGTCTCGAAGATGAGTGACGACCGCGTTGAGCGTCCGGCCCGTGTCGAGAATGTCGTCGACCACGAGGACGTGTTTGTCAGCGAGGTCGTCGAGCGCCGTGCTATCGAAAGTAACCCGTCCGCTGCTCGAAGTTCCGCCGTGATAGCTGGAAACGCGGAACGACTCCAGATAAATCGGGAGTGAGATCGCGCGCATCAAATCCGCGGCAAAGAAAATCGAGCCCTGAAGGATGACCAACAACGTCAGCTCCTCGCCGTCGAGTTCGGTTTCGATCGCCGCGCCGAGCTCCGCGACGCGCTCGCGAATCTCCTCTCTCGAAAGCAGAACGTGGTCGATCCGCTTCATCAAACGGTGCTCGGTTGCTGGCTGAGTCATCGGCTGGATTCAACCCGCTTCACAGACGTGCGTCCACGTCGATTCTCCAAATTCCGCCTTCACGCGTTCCAGCAGCTGCTGGCCGAGCCGAAATTCGCGGAGCACCGCCATCATCGTCGAGCCAGACCCTGACATCAGCGCAGCGGAGACTTCCGGTTGATCACGCAGCCAGGATTTGAGATCGGCCAGCACAAAGTGTTTCGCAAAAACCGGGCGCTCGAGATCGTTGACCATCGCGCCCCAGGCGCAAATCTGAGGCGCGTAGAGCACGCCTGGTAGTTCCTTCGAGTCCTGCCAATTTTGATAAGCCCACGGCGTCGGGATTTCGAAAGCCGGCTTGACGAGCAGCAACGGCAGACGGTGCGGAAAGTCGACAACCGGCTCGACGACCTCGCCGCGGCCTCGGCAGTCCGACACCACTGGCGAAAGGAAAAACGGAATATCGGAGCCGATCTCCGCAGCGATTTTTCGGAGTTTCTTGTCCCCGATCTTGAGCTCGAACAGCTGGCACAAACCTCGAAAAGTCATCGCCGCGTCGCTGCTCCCGCCGCCAAGACCGGCACCGTGCGGAATTCGCTTTTTCAGATGAATTGCGACGTCGAACTTCCGGCGGGCACGCTTTTCAAGCAAGCGAACGGCTTTAACCACGAGATTCGTCTCATCGGTCGGCAACCGCTCGTCATCGCAGGTGAATTCCAGCCCGAGAGTCGACCCGCGCTTGAAGCTCAGCTCATCGCAAAGGCTGATCGGGGCCATGCGGGTTTCGATCTCGTGAAACCCATCGCTACGGCGGCGAAGGACTTTGAGATCGAGGTTCACCTTCGCAGGCGCATCGAGAGTCAATTCCGGTTCATTCATAACCAATCAAAGCCAGCATTCGGCCGGTCTTTCCTTTCTCAACTCGATAAGAATAATATTTTTCGAGGTCGCGCGAAGTGCACTGACCATCATCGTGAAACTGTGAATCCGGAATTCCGGCCGCCAAGCAGTCCAGGCGGATTTGAGCGGCAAAATCGATTTCGTAAGCCGGAGGCCGAATGCACGGG
>JBLHKS010000255.1:0-9384 GCA_047620505.1 Verrucomicrobiales bacterium
GGCTCCGGCCAAGAAGAAGGCTCCGGCGAAGAAGAAGGCTCCGGCCAAGAAGAAGGCTCCGGCGAAGAAGAAGGCTCCGGCCAAGAAGAAGGCTCCGGCCAAGAAGAAGGCTCCGGCGAAGAAGAAGGCTCCGGCCAAGAAGAAGGCTCCGGCGAAGAAGAAGGCTCCGGCCAAGAAGAAGGCTCCGGCCAAGAAGAAGGCTCCGGCCAAAAAGGCTCCGGCCAAGAAGAAGGCTCCGGCTAAAAAGGCTCCGGCTAAAAAGGCTCCGGCTAAAAAGGCTCCGGCTAAAAAGGCTCCGGCTAAAAAGGCTCCGGCTAAAAAGGCTCCGGCTAAAAAGGCTCCGGCTAACAAGGCTCCGGCTAAAAAGGCTCCGGCTAAAAAAAAAAGCGGTAACAAAAGCCGCTAGCGCAGCACGGCCGCGGCCTGCTACACAGGGGGCGGTTTCGAATAACGGAAATCGCGCCAATAAAGGGGCGTCCAGCACGAAGCTGACGCCCTTTGCACGTACCCAGCGCCAGCGCTTGCTCGAACTTCGAGATCACTTGGTTGATGCGATGGGCAGCGTCGCACAGGACAATCTTCGCTCGAACTCCGAAGGCGCTGACTCTTCAGCTTTTGGAATGCATCAAGCCGACGCCGGCAGCGACGCTTACGATCGCGATTTTGCGCTCAATTTGCTCTCCCAGGAACAGGACGCCCTTTATGAAATCGACGGTGCTCTTGAGCGTGTTGATCGGGGCGTTTACGGAATTTGTGAGGTGTCCGGAGAGAAAATTCCTGAAGCTCGCCTTGAAGCGATTCCATTTGCCCGTCTCACCGTGCATTGTCAGGAGAAACTGGAACAGAAATTGGGACCGGGAAATCGGGGCGGTTATGGTAGGCCGGCACGATCGCTGGTTGGCCTTATGGACAACGCCGGAGAATCGGTTGACAGCGATTAGAAATCATATAGCGTTCGCGCCTTATGCCTCGGGAGATTATTATTTTGGAATGCACAGAAGCGAAGGGGGAAGGAAAGCCGACCTCTCGCTACGTGACCAAGCGCAACAAAAAAAGCCTGCTTACGCCGGGTCGTTTGGAAAAGGTCAAATACAATCCTTTTCTGAAACGACGCACGTTGCATCGCGAACTTAAGTAGTCTCCTTAGACTGAATCGATCGATCGACACGAATCATGTTTCCTAAAAATCGCAAACGTCTCGCCAGCCTTCGGCGCAACAACAAAAAGATGCCGCGCCGGCGCCTTGATATTCCGGCTGAGAAAATCAATTTCAAGCACCCTGAGTTCTTGGGTAAGTTTGTCAGCGAGACCGGCAAAATTTACGCACGCCGCGTGACTGGAGTTTCCGCGAAACTCCATCGCCAGATCACTCGCGAAATCAAACGGGCACGCTCGTTGAATTTGATGCCCTGAGTGGCGCTCGCTTTGGCGAGTTCAATTTCCAACGGACGGTTTTCATTCGTGGAAGCCGTCCTTTTTGTGTTCATGCTGAACAGAATCGATGAATGAAGGAACTGACTGATACGCAAAGCGAACCAGATTTTCGCAACATCCCAATCGATCGTGTCGGGGTGAAACAGCTGCGCTTTCCGATTTCGGTGCGCGACAAAGAAAAGTCGGTTCAACACACCGTGGCTACGGTTTCTCTCGCGGTCGATCTGCCCCGGGAATTCAAAGGGACTCACATGAGCCGATTTGTCGAAGTCCTGAACTCACACGGTTCGGAACTCGACGTTCACACGATTTCGCGAATTCCCTTGGAGTTGCTTGAGCGGCTGGAGGCTCGCCGATCGCATATCGAATTTGCATTTCCCTATTTCCTCAGCAAACCGGCTCCGGTTTCAGGAAAAGTCGGGATGGTCGATTACGAAGCGGTTTTCGAATTGGAGGCCGAGGCGGGCGAAGTCGTCGACTTTGTGCTCACAGTCAAAGTTCCGGTCGCGACTCTGTGCCCTTGCTCGAAAGCGATCAGCGAGCGCGGAGCCCACAACCAACGAGGTCTTGTCACGTTTTCTGTTCGCTTCACCGAGCCGATCTGGATCGAGGACCTCATCCAACTGGTCGAGCGCAGCGCAAGTTGTGAACTCTACAGCTTGCTCAAACGTCCAGACGAAAAGTTCGTGACCGAGGCGGCTTACGACAACCCGGTTTTCGTTGAAGACCTCGTCCGCAACGTCGCTGCTCGATCCGAGGAGCAGGAAAATATCACCTGGTATCGGGTTGAAGCCGAAAACTTCGAGTCGATTCACAATCACAACGCCTACGCGGTGGTTGAATCGGCGAATCGAAGCGCTGAGGGTGCCGAATGACCGCGACGAGGTTCTCGCGAAATGCATCAGCGACGACTCAGCAGCTGCTGGCTGATCGGAGTTGATTTTCTCCGCCTTCGTCGTGGAGTCTTGCCGATTTCTTGCTAGATTTTGCTTCACCATGGCTCAAGCAATTATCGATCCCGATGAAGTCCGCCGTTTCGCGGAGGAATTGAAACGATTTAACAACGATCTACAGAATGGTTTAAGCTCTCTGCAGGCGAGATTTTCCACGCTTGGGGACAGTTGGCAGGATCAGGAGCACCTTAAATTTGAAGAAGAGTTCAAATCGACGTTCAAGGTGCTGCGGAAATTCCTCGAAGTTTCCCACAAACACACGCCTTACCTGATGCGGAAAGCCGCACGCATCGAGGAATATCTCCAGCAACGCTAGCCGGCCTACGGACCGACGATCTTTAGCGATTTCTGACGATCTTGCACGATGGCCGAGCAAAAAGCTCACGTAACTTCGGTAGAAGCTCTGGATTCCTTCCGGATAGCGCTGATTCGCTATTTGGAGAAGGCCAGAATCTCACTCGACGAGGTAAGCGACGAAGTCACTCGGACTCGAGTCTGGCTTGAGAGCGAGCAGTCGATCTACTGGAAAGGCGAAATCCGTAAATATTCGAGGAAGCTCGATGACGCCCAACAGGCCCTTTTCAGCGCTGAGCTTTCGATGATGCGCGAAACGAGTTCGCAGGAAGAACGGGTAGTGAAAAAAATGCGCGATCACCTGCGCATCAGCGAGGACAAACTCCGGGTTGTTAAGAAACATAGCCGCAATTACGACGCTGCGGTCGAGCCTCTTGGGAAGAGCGTTGATCGCTTGCGATCGTTTTTCGAAGGCGAGATGCCGAAGGCGCTTCTTTTTCTGAGTAATTCGATCAAATCCCTCGATGCGTACGCCAGCGTCAGCGGTCGCCCGGCCGAATCAGGCACCCCCGCCGCGCCGCTCGACCTTTCTGCGGCGGAAGCCGATCCTGATCCAACCAATGCTGGCGAAAGCGCAGAGCCATGAGACTGAATTCGAGTAAATCGCGCCTTGGATCTGTTTCCAAGGAGCTCAAGCGCCAGTGGGAAAGCACGAAGATCGCTTGGCGGGATCAGAAAGCAGATGAGTTTGAACAACGATACCTGGTAGCGTTGTTCGATGCAGCTGAGAACGCCTTGGCGGCGATCGATAAGTTGGATAAAGTTATTACGAAAGTTAGAAATGATTGTAAAGAAGAAGGATAATCCACTTCTCTCTGCCGGGAGCGCCGTCAGTCTTGTTGCCCGCCTTCGCTACGCCATCAAAGGCTTTGCCGATCGCGAGCGAAAACACAAGAACGGCTATGTGATTGGCTCCGGCCAGTTGAAGGATCGGCTGGAGCAGTCGCTCGAGCAGAACGCTGCTCGTCTTGAGTCTGAAATTGAGGCGACGACGAACGCCTACGCGGCTCGCCGTCAAGATGTCGAGGCCACTTTCAAACAGCGAGTCGATCGGATCGAAAGGGCTCACGAGACCGCCAAAGGCATTTTATCCAACCGAGTTCGCTCAACGACAGGGCAAGGAAAATACGATCGCCAGAAGCAGGAACTCCAGGCCACTCGCGAGCGCGACGCGGCGATCGTCCACGCCAAGGAAGCGTTTGCAGGAGTCAAAAAGGTCGTCGCTTCCGAGCAGCGAGATCTGAAGGACATGGAAAAGCTGGCGCGAAATTCGTTTCGCGGATATCCGAAATTCGGCAGGGAGCTCAAGCGTCAAATGCGCAGCACGGATCCTCTTCCGGACGCGCCCGATGACGACCAGCAGGTGCTGGTTCAACTGCGCGAAACGATCGATGCCGCCAGCAGCGATATTGGCGAATTTCGGCAATTTCGGGCACCCGGTTTTTTTCGGTTCGTTCCAGCTTCGCTGATTTTGCTTCTGATCATGTTGGCTCACGGCGCAGCTGCCGCGTATTTATGGAAGCAGGGCGCAGGAATGATTCCTTACGGCATCGCCGCCGGTTCGATGATTTTGCTGATGGGCTTCGTGATCGTGATTCACGCGCGAGGTTTGAAGACCACGGAGACACCGGCGATGGCGGCCGCCGCAAAGTTAGGTCGCGCGAAAAGGCTGACGAAGGCGTGCGTCGATGGCTGCGAGGCCAGGCACAAACGCAATCTCAAGCAGGTCGAAATCGATCTCGCTGCGCGCCTCCAAACGTATGAAGATGACTACCAGAATGCGATGCGAAATGCCTCAAGAATTCGAGGTGGCGCAGATGATCTGGACAGCCGTCGCCAGCGGGCGATGATGCGAAATAAGGCGATTTACGAAGCGCGAGTCACTGCGTTAGGCCCGGATCAGCAGCTGAATCTCGATACGATCCAGTTGGACGCTGAGACGAGGCAAAAACAGCTCAATGCCGAGTACAAGACCGAGTCGGAAGCGCTCGAAGAGCGGGCGAGAACGAATTGGGGCACGATGGTTGCGGATTGGAATGTGGAAATCGCGGAGATTCAGGAAATTCTCGACGCATCGGCGTCAGCAGCTGCTGAGTCGTTTCCGGCTTGGTCCGAGGAGTACTGCAGGAATTGGACAGGGCCTCAAGATTTCAAAAACAGCGCGCAGATCGGCCATCTGGCCGTGGATATCGATCACCTAACCGACGCCCATCCGCAAAGTCAGGAACTGGCTTACCCGGGCGAGCATCAGTTTTCCGTTCCTTTGATGCTTCAGGTTCCGGCTGAAGGTTCGCTGCTGATCGAAACGAAGCAGTCTGGCCGGGGAGCTGCGATTTCGACTCTGAATAACGCGGTTATGAGAATTCTCGCCGCCGCTCCTCCTGGGCGCGTAAGTTTTACCGTGCTCGATCCGGTAGGCCTTGGTGAGAGCTTTGCCGGGGTGATGCACCTCGCCGATGCTGCCGAGCACGTGATTCATTCAAAGATCTGGACGCAGACGAACCAGATTGACGCGCGTTTGGGCGAATTGAATGAGCATATGGAGAAGGTCATCCAAATGTATCTTCGTAACGAGTTCGAGACGATCTATGAGTATAACGAACAAGCTGGAAATATCGCTGAGAAGTATCATTTCCTCGTTGTCGCCGATTTCCCGCATGGATTTACCGACGTCGCTGCTCAGCGGCTCATGAGCATCGCGCAAAGCGGCGCGCGATGCGGAGTTTACACGCTTCTTCATTGGGACACGCGGCAACAAAACCTGCCGAATGACTTTGTTCCCCAGGATCTGAGAGACGCCAGTATTTGTATCGCTTCAAAATCGGGCGGTGATCTTAAATTGACCAACGGGCTCTCTGCTGGTGCTGATCTCGTTGTCGAAACGCCGCCTTTTGGTGATTACGCTAGCGAATTCATCCTACGCGTTGGGAAGGCCAGCGTTGACTCAAGTCGCGTTGAAGTTCCGTTCTCATATGTCGCTCCCCCTGGCGAGCTCTGGACTGAGGACAGCACGAGTGAATTGCGGGTCGCTGTCGGTCGGACCGGCGCGACCAAACTTCAGTACATGGCGATCGGCAAAGGAACTCGGCAGCACGCGCTCCTTGCTGGTAAGACCGGTTCAGGTAAGTCGACGCTGTTCCACGTTTTGATTACGAACCTCGCGCTCTGGCACAGCCCGGACGAGGTCGAGTTCTACCTGATTGACTTCAAGAAAGGGGTCGAGTTCAAATGTTATGGCAGTCGGCGTTTGCCGCATGCCCGCGTGGTTGCGATTGAATCGGACCGCGAATTCGGCCTCAGCGTTCTACAGCGAGTCGACGATGAACTGAAGCGTCGAGGCGAGATGTTCCGGAAATTGGGCGCGCAGGACATCGCCGGCTACAAGCGAGCCGGGGGAACGGAAGCGGTTCCGCGGACCCTCCTGATCATTGACGAATTTCAGGAATTCTTTGTCGAGGACGACCGAGTTTCCCAGAACGCGGCCGTTTTGATGGACAGGATTGTTCGTCAGGGACGGGCCTTCGGGATTCACGCGATTCTCGGATCGCAGACTCTTGGCGGAGCGTTCACGCTGGCGAGAACGACGCTTGGCCAGATGGTGATTCGAATCGCTCTCCAGTGCAACGAAGCTGATTCTTATCTCATTATGGATGACGGAAATCCGGCCGCACGCATGCTGACGCGGCCGGGGGAGGGGATTTATAACGATAGTGCTGGCGCGATCGAGGGAAACAGCCCATTCCAAGTCGTTTGGCTTGATGAGGCGACTCGCGACGAGGCTCTGGAGCGAATTGCAGAAAAAGCGGAGGCCTCCGATCGCTATTGGGCTCCTCCGGTTGTGTTTGAGGGTAACGCGCCTGCTGACATTCGCGAGAACGGTTCGCTCCAGCAGCTGCTGGCAGGAAAGGCCGAACCCTCACGCGGGATCAACCGCGTTTGGATCGGTGCGCCAAACTCGATCAAAGGGCCTACCGAACTTGCATTTCAGCGACAGGCCGGGAACAACGTGCTGGTGGTCGGCCAGCGGGAAGAAGCCGCGATGTCGATCCTTTTGCTTAGTCTGATTTCGCTCTCGGCGCACCACGCGAAAAATGGGGCGACCTTCATCGTTTTCGACGGAACTTCGCCTGAATCGAGTGAGCGTGAAACCCTCCACGGACTGGCCAACGCGCTTCCTCAAGAAGTTACGATCGCCCACCCAGGCGATGTCGAAAAAGTGATGACGCAGCTCGATGCCGAGCGCAAGCGGCGGTTGGAGGACGAGTCGACCGCAGGAAATTCAGCACCGATTTACGTCTTCGTTCATGGCCTTCAGAAGTATAAGAAGCTTCGGCATGACGATGATTTTGGGTTCTCGCTCGACGATGACGCGCCTGCGAACCCGGGAGCGATCTTCACTGACATGATCACCGAAGGACCGGCTTTGGGCATGCACGCAATCGTGATTTGCGATACCTACAACAACATCACGCGCTCGCTGAATCGGAAGGCTCTAACAGAGTTCGAAATGCGAGTTCTTTTCCAGATGAGCGCGAACGATTCCGCTGCGTTGATTGATTCGCCGAAGGCGAGTGCGCTTGGCCTCAATCGAGCGCTGTTTTATAACGAACAGGAAGGCTATCTCGAAACTTTCCGGCCTTACGCGATTCCTGAGCAGGACTGGATTGATGAGGCCGCTGGGAAATCGACCGCGCTGGCTTCAGGTTGAGGTGGTCAGTCGACGAAGCCTTCGTCCACAGCGAGTTTTTTCCCCGTTGCTGCGCTCACGGCGAGCTGATCGCAGATTTCATTGAACTCGTTTCCTGCGTGGCCGCGAACCCATTTCCAAGTGACTTTGTGGCCGCTAACGGCGTCCCACATTCGCTGCCAGAGGTCTGCATTTTTCAGCGCTTCGTCCTTTGGTCGCTTCCATCCGCGTTTTCGCCAGCCTTGAATCCAGCCCTTCGACATCGCGTTCACAAGATATTGGGAATCCGAATAGACCGTCACGGTGCAGGGCTCTTGGAGCGCTTCGATCCCGGCAATCGCGGCGAAAATCTCCATGCGATTATTTGTCGTCCGTTTGAATCCGCCAGCGAGCTTCTTTCGATACTCACCGTGGATCAAAACCGTCCCAAAACCGCCTGGTCCAGGATTGCCGCGTGACGATCCGTCTGTGTAAATCGTGACCTCCTTCATGGATTGGCCACGGCCGGTAAATTGTCGACAAATCCAGCTTCATTCCGCTTCAACTCAGCGATCGTCGCTGAGCGCATCGCCAGCAGCTGCTGGCGGAATTTCGGTTTGATCGCGAGGTTGTCTAACTCCTCGGGATCCGCGTTCAGGTCGTAAAGTTCTTCAACTTCGCCTTCTGTGAGAGTTCGGATGTATTTGAAATGGCCCTTCGTCAGCGAAATCCACCAAGGCACGCCAACGAGTTCCTGTTCTTCAGGCGGTAGAATCGTGTCGGTGTCCGATCCGTAGCGATTACTGGTCAGGCACATCAGAACGGGATGTTCCCAGGCTGCGTCGGGATTTTTCAGCAACGGAGCCAGATCGTGACCGTGCATTTTCCAAGGGAGATCAAGCCCGGCGAACCCGAAAATGGTCGGCGCGATGTCAGCGCCGCCGACCGGCGTTTTGCAGACTTCGCCTTCGGCAACCGCTCCTGGCATGCTCACGATCATTGGGCTGCGAATCGTGGCGTCGTACGGCCCTAACTTGTGCCGAAATCCGTGCTGCCCCCATCCCATTCCTTGATCCGAGGTGAATATGATCAGGGTGTTTTCCAGCTGGCCGGATGTTTCCAGCGCGTCGACGATATTCCCAACTCCCTCGTCAATCGCGATCACGCCTTGATGAACCTGGCGAACCCAATCGTTAAGCGAGTTGCCGTGAATTCCCTGAGTGTTCACCGTTCGACCTGTGAACCCACCGCGAAGCTGAGGTTGACCATCCTTTTCTCCTTTAACCCAATTGTTCATCCGCTGCATGTAAGCCGGTTTTCCTGGGCGAGGTGGGTAAATGTCGGCGGGGATTGGAACTTCGACATCTTCAAGCGCTTCGAGATGACGGTCGGCCGGCGTAAACGGACCATGGACAGCGCCATAACAAACCCACAAAAACCACGGCTTTTCCGCATCACGATTTGCGCCCTTGATGAAATCGGACGCCCACTTTGTGTAATTGTCAGTCGAGTAGCCTGGAACCATCAGCGGAACGCCGTTGATTTCCAGCTGCTGATCATAATAGTAATGGCCGGCGTTTTCCGTGTACTTCGGACGGTTCCAAACGACCTGAAAATCCCAGTCGCGGCCGTAGCCGGAGTCGACCCCGGTGTGCCATTTTCCAATGTGCGCAGTCGTGTAGCCCTGCTCTCGAAACGTTTTTGGCCAGAACGGACACTTCTCAGGATCGTAAGCACTGCCGGGATATTCGCCTTCCATCCGCATCGACTCGACACCGAACTGAAGTTTTCCGGTTAAAATCGTCGCCCGCGAAGCCATGCACCAGGTGCCGATCGTTGCGTGATGAAATCGCACGCCCTTGTCAGCGAGCGCGTCGATGTTCGGCGTCTTTACCCAGTCCCAGGCTTCCGGGTAGCAACTGACGGATCGGTGGGTGTGGTCGTCCGTGTAAATTAGAAGAATGTTAGGCTTGTCTG
>JBLHKS010000256.1:0-9322 GCA_047620505.1 Verrucomicrobiales bacterium
ACATCAGCAGGGCGGCGTGGCGATCTTTGCCGACAACGATCGAGTCCGAGTCTTTGAAATCGCGCATCCGTTCGAACCGCTGACCTTGCTTTCGCCAGCGTGGCACCTGACGCCGTTGCTCGCCCTCGCGGCAAACGTCGACGCCTACTACCTCCTTCAGCTCAGTCAAAACGCCGTCCGGCTCTACCGCGGTTCGAAGCTTGGAATTCGGGATGTCACCCCGCAGATGATGCCCGCCAGCTTCGAGGAATCGCTCGCCGCTCGAACCGAGTTCCAAGCGGACAAGGCCGCGCTGAAGCGGTTCTTCGCTGAGATTGACCGTCACGTCAGCCTGATCTGCAGCGATTCGGACAACCCGCTCATCCTCGCGGGCGTCGACTTTTACCTCCCGATCTATGCCGAAGTGACGGCTTATCCGCACTTTGTCAGCGACCGCAATGTCAGCGGCAGTCCTGATCGCCGTTCTTCTGCTCAACTGCATGAAGACGCCTGCGCGCTCCTGCAATCCGAGTTTATCGAGGGCCGCAAGAACGAGCTGCTGACGATGGCGAAGATGACGAAAATCGCGGACGGCCGCACGGTCATTTCGGGCATCCAGAAGATTCTTCAAGCCGGCTGTTTCGGCCAGATCCGCGCAGTGATGCTGCCGACGGATCAACGCTGCTGGGCTCACTGCGATGAAGCATTGGGCGAGGTCGAACCGGCTCGCGATGAGAGCGACACCTCGGCTGTTGATGCGATGCAACGCATTGCCGAGCTGACCCTGCGCCACGGCGGAGAGCTATTTTACCTCCAACACAATCAAATGCCCAAGGGCCACTGGCCATGGGCCGAACTTCGATTCTAAGCATTCACTTGAATCCCGTTGATACCAAAATCGCATAAAACGATACCCAATTATTCTACGCACGGTCGCTCTCGTAGCGGTCGCGCTTCTCACCTTGGTGGCGTGCCAGTCTACCCGCTCACTTGACGTCGACCGCTTGCCGCCGTCCGCTGACGGCGATTTCGACGACCCGGCCGATCTCCGTGAATTGAGCACGGACCTTGAGGCTTCCACGTTCGAACGCTTCAACAATGTTGTGGTCGGCGATCTGCCGTGAATCAGGATTCATCGTCGCTCACATCAGTTTAACGAACAGGATATCGCCGGTCTTGTTCGACGATGATCAAGTCGGAGAGATCGAACCCGGCTTCCTCGGCCTGCATCCGGAGACGCGCCACGGCGCCGGGATCAGGGTCCGGTTCGCGCGAAAGGATCCACAGCAGCTGCTGATCGGAGCCGGCGACCATCGCAAGCTGATAGGGACCCGATCCGCGGATCGATCCAGTCGGATTCGGCCGATAGTCAGTGGTGACGTTCGTCAGGCCGCGTTCGAAGCGATGATCGAGCCGCGCAACTTCGTACCACTCGCCGGCGTATCGGCTGAGTTCGAAGGGTTTGACTGGCTCGACGTCGGGCGGATTGCTGACGCAGCCACAGAGAACGGAGAGGGCGGCGAAAAGAGTGAGAATGTGGTAACGCATGGGCTTCAATTTTTTTGCGGTTACGCCCGTCCTCGACCACGGCTCAGGATGCCGAGCAGGAGCGAGAGCAGAGTCGCATCCGGGGAGATCCGGCCCCGTGCCGTGCAAAATGCAGCCCCACCGCCCTGTTTGACCGGGCGCGATGCACGGTTTGGCCCGGAAAACTCCGTTGGGGAAGCTGGCGCCGATCTTGCGATAACCATTGGCCATGAACTTGAACTCCAACCTCATCAACGCCGGTATTGCCTTGATCGCCGGCATCCTCATTTTGATTCAGCCGCATCTGCTGAGCATCGTGGTTGCGCTCTATCTCATCATCGCCGGAGTCTTCGGACTGGCGGCGCACTTCAACAAAAAGCGCGCATGAGCACTCGTATCGAAACCGATTCCATGGGCGAAGTCGAGCTTCCCGACCAGGCTCTCTACGGCGCGAGCACCCAACGCGCGGTTCGCAACTTCCCGATCTCCGGCCGACGCATGCCGCGCTGCATGATTCGAGCGTTAGGCCTCGTCAAGTGGGCTGCGGCTCAAGCCAATCGCGAATTAGGCGAATTCGATCCGGAAATCGCCGGGCCGATCATTCACGCCGCGCGCGAAATCGCCGACGGACAGCATGACGATCAATTCGTCGTCGATGTCTTCCAGACGGGGAGCGGGACGAGCACGAACATGAACGCGAACGAGGTGATCGCGAACCGTGTTTCCCAACTTTCCGGGCAGATACCCGGTTCCAAGGTGCCCGCTCACCCTAACGACCACGTCAATCGCGGCCAGAGTTCCAACGACGTGTTCCCGACCGCGATCCACGTCGCTGCGGCCGAGACCATGACCCAGCAGCTGCTGCCGGAGTTGGAGGCGCTCGGCAAAGCGCTCCGCCAAAAAGCGAGCGCGTTCGACAAAGTCGTCAAAACGGGCCGGACGCATCTGATGGACGCAACGCCGATTCGCTTAGGACAGGAGTTCGGGGGCTACGCCCGGCAGTTGGAGAAATCGGCCGAGCGCGTCCGGCGCGCGATCGAGGCGCTCCTGGAACTTCCGTTAGGCGGGACCGCTGTCGGCACCGGCTTGAACCGGCATGCCGAATTTCCTGAGAAAGCGATCGGCCTGCTGCGCGAATTCACCGGAATCCCGTTTGTCGAAGCCGCCGACCACTTCGAGGCGCAGGCCGCGCGCGACGGTGTCTGTGAAGCTTCCGGCGAGTTGAAAACGATCGCGTGCAGCCTGTTCAAGATCGCCAACGACGTGCGCTGGCTTAGTTCGGGCCCGCGGTGTGGCCTTGGCGAAATCCGTCTCCCGGCGACGCAGCCGGGCAGCTCGATCATGCCGGGCAAAGTGAACCCGGTGATGAGCGAGGCGCTGATGCAGGTCGCCGCTCAGGTTATTGGGAATGACGCCGCAGTGACGTGGGGCGCGGCCAACGGTAATTTCGAATTGAACGTGATGATGCCGATGATGGCGGTAAACCTGCTCGACTCGATTTCGCTGCTGGCGAATGCGACGGCGGCGTTTCGCGAACGCTGCGTCGAAGGAATCGAAGCCAACGAAAAACGATGCAAAGAATTGGCCGAGCGCTCGCTGGCGCTGGCGACCGCGCTAGCGCCCGAGATCGGATACGACGCCGCTTCCCGGCTTGCCAAAGAGGCGTCCGAATCCGGAATGACGGTGCGTGAGCTTGCCATCGGGCATTCGCTCCTGCCTCCCTCGCGGCTGGCGGAAATCCTCGATCCCGCGGAGATGACGAGGTTGCCTGGCGGTCCGCATTGAACGGCAACGCCGTTCCGAATTGCAAGGTTGTCGTAGGTCGAGCCTTCTCTAACAAGCGCAAAACTTGACCGCGATTAGCCCTTAGGCAGATTGTTCAGAGTCATGATTCCAGTGGAACGAAGTCGGCTCGGTTTTGAGTAAACGCCCCAGCTCAGCCGCGATCTGGCTGTGCTGACGCTGGACGAGGGTAGCGATCGACATCGGCAGCAAGTCCATGTGTTCGAGCATGCGGTGGTAAGCACCAAGCAGATCTTCGTCGAGGTGTTCGAAGTCGCGGAACAGAATTCGGGCCGGGTTTCCCGCGAAGGTGGCCCGCAGTTCTGTCCAGAATGAATGCCACCATGAAGCCGCGTTCGGGAAATGTTCAGGCTGGTCCAATCCGACAGCGCCGTAGGACCTCAGGGCATTGGTTAGTTCTCGCGAAAACTTTTCGCGTCGTTCGACCGCGCGTTCAACGATGGGCTCAAGTTTTTCGTCATGAATACCTTCCAGGGCAGCCGCGTACTCGTATCGGCTATTGTCGAGAGCCTGCTTGAGAATCTCTAACTGCTCGACTGCGATTTCGTCGGGTCCTTTTTCGATTTCCAGTTCAGAGTTCATTGCGTGTGAGGGTTTGAGTTGGTCAGATGGTGAAATTGCAGGAATTGCGCGAGGTCCGCGCCAGCAGCTGCTCGGAACTCACTCTCCAGTTTCGCGGGAAGTGGGAACGACGGTGAGCCGGTTTTCGACCCAGCCGGCCCCGGCTTCGCGGGCTTGAAGTTCTGCAGCGCGGAATTCAGCCCGACTTCCAACTTCACCCGTCAGGATCACCGTGCCCTGGTCGACTTCGACAGTGACGGCGTCGCGATCGACGTTCCAACTCCAGTAGAGTTCGGTTTCGACGGACTTTAGCAGATCGTCGCCGGATTTCGCGCGACCCCTCCTCGGAACGGTTCGCGAAGACCGCGGAGCCGAGGCAACCTCGTCAGCGATTTCGAGAAGGTTGAACACTTCGGTCACGCCAGGGATACTGGCGGCGACGTTGTCAGCGCGCAGACTTTCGTGGCGCGAGTCGACTTCCCCCATCAACCAGACTCGGCCGCCGCGGGTCCTGACCGAGTTGCGAAAGCTGCTTACAATTGCGTCGCTGGCGAGGGCGAGTTGAACGTGTTCAGCGAGGTGATCGTCGCTCGGCCGCGTGGTGGGACGGACTTTGAGAAGGTTCGATACCAGGTGGACCCCGGCGGTGTTGTGAGCCGCTTCATCCGCGGCGCGGCGGCCGCTCAGGGTGATGACGGATCCGTAGAGGGTGACGGTGCCGTTGAGGACATCGACCTCGAGATTGATGGAAAGAATCCGCGGATCGAGAATCAGCGCGTCTTCAATCGCTTCGAGAATCTCTTCATCGGAAAGACTCACGAAACCCGGGCGGCCGGCGGAATCCTTTGAGAACGGGCTGACGACGACGCGGCTGTCGTCGATGCTCTCCACGCCGTCGACCAACGCGAGACGGCGCATCACCGTGCGTTGCGCCGCGCTCCCGGCCGAGCCTGACAGGACCACGGCACCATTCTTAACTTCGACCGCGGCCGCCGGTGTGCGTGTCCAGACGTTGCGCGTCAGGCGCAGTTCGATGTGTTTGCGGATTTCCTCGTCGTCGCGTTCCCCGGCGTAGTCGACGTCGATTTCGTCGACCACCTCACGAACGCCGAGAACGCCAGAGGCGATGTCCGCGGCGAGCGCTTTCATCGCCCAGGATGTGAATTCGCCGCTGAGGGTGACGACGCCGTCCTCGACACCCGCGCTGATTTCATAAGTTTCCGAAGCCGGCCGGTCGCGCAGAGCGCGTTCGACATCGCGATGGATCGCATCGTCGTCACGCGGCTCTGGAATGACTTTGAGGAGATTGACGACGGATCGGACTCCGCGCCGGGTCTCGGCAAGATTGGCGGCGCGCATTTTCTGCGGCAGATTCTGAACCCGTCCGCGCAGCTCGATCACACCTTCCGAGCTGGTGACGTCGATGTCATTGGCGTCGACCAGGGGATCGTGGAAGAGCCGGGCGTCAACGGCGTGGCTGATCTGTTCGTCGCCAGGCTCGTCGGCGGAAGCCGGAATCGCCGGAAGGAACAGGGTGAAAGCCGAAATCAGATAGGTGGATCGGAGCGTTTTCATCATGCTGAATTGAAGCGCAGAATTCGTGCCGCCCTGCGTTTCGGGTTCCATGAGGGCGCCGGTGCGCGTTCCGCCCGGTGGCGGATTGCAGATTGCGTCTCGCGTGGTTTGCAAAGTGCACCCTCTGCTGGATTCGAAACCGGGCGTTCTGCCCGATTTGAGCAATCGGGGAGTGCGCTGCTGGACGCGAAACCCCTTATTTTATGGGGTGGAAAAGCGAATTCACGCCGCCCGGCACGCGGACTGCTTCTTTGCATGGCTGTATGAATAGTTCCGATCACGAAACCACTCCGTTCGAAAAAGCCGTGGCCCGAGTTGAAGCAGCAGCTGCTGAAACCGAGCTGGAGGCGGAGGCCCTTAAGCGGCTCTCTCAGCCGGAGCGTTCGATCAAGGTGACCATTCCAGTCAGGCGTGATGACGGCTCGCTCGATTTCTCTCCCGGCTACCGGGTGCAACACAACAATCTTCGCGGTCCCTACAAAGGTGGGATCCGCTTTCATCCGGATGTTAACGCGGATGAACTAAGCGAGCTCTCGCTCCTGATGACGCTTAAATGCGCGGTTGTCGATATCCCGTTCGGCGGCGCGAAGGGCGGCGTGACCGTGGATCCCACGGAACTGAGCCCGATCGAACTGGAACGCCTCAGCCGCAATTACATCCGCGAATTCGACACCGACATCGGTCCGGAGAGCGACATTCCCGCCCCTGACATCGCCACCAACGAAACGGTGATGGGCTGGATGATGGACGAGTATTCGCGTCTCCATCAGCGGCGGACCCCGGCGGTGATCACAGGCAAGCCGGTTGCGCTTGGCGGAAGCCGCGGACGCGAAGACGCGACTGCCCGAGGAGCTGTGATGTGCATCGAGCAGTTGGCGAAGAAACGGGATTTCGATTTAGACGGCCTCACGGTCGCGATTCAGGGATTCGGCAACGCCGGCGGCCATTTTGCGCGGCTCATGGATGAACGCGGCGCCCGCGTCGTCGCGATTACCGTGAAAAACGGCGGGCTGTTTTGTGCAGCCGGTCTGCGCGTCAGCGAATTGTTAGAGCGATGCGACTGCGAGAAAAGCATCGCCGATCTATCCAAAGAGAGCGATCTCTCTCAATGGGGTAAGAGCGGCGAGGTTCAAGCGATTGAGAACCAGCAGCTGCTGACTTTGGAAGTCGACCTGCTGGCACCTGCGGCGATCGGTGGAGTTATCAGTAAAGAGAACGCGGACAGCATTCGCGCTAAACGAATTGTTGAACTGGCCAACGGTCCGATTTTGCCGGAAGTCGACGACACTTTGCGAGCGGCCGGCGTGCTCGTCGTGCCTGACATTCTCGCCAACGCGGGTGGAGTTTCCGCGAGTTATTTCGAGTGGCTTCAAAACCGCGAAGGTCGCCAGTGGAGCCTTGAGCGCTGCCACGAAGAACTCGAAGGCGTTATGACGAAAGCATTCGATGCGGTCTATCAGAAGAAAGAAGAGCGCGGCATCTCGATGCGTCAGGCCGCCTACATCGTGGCTCTGGAACGGATCGCCGATGCGGTCAGCGCAATGGGCACGGAAAAATTCTACAACGGAGGCTCCAAATCAGAAAGCGAATAAGCCTGATGTCAGCGGATCTCCCTCACACCACCACAAACCACACCAAAACAACCACAATGAAAACGCTCGAACCCATCGATATCGGACTAACCGATGAAAAACGCAAAAAAGTCATCGGTCTGCTTCAGACCGCGTTGGCCAACCAACACGTCATCTACATCAAACTGCGCAACTTTCACTGGAACCTCCACGGACCGCGATTCAGCCCGCTTCACGAACTCTTCGCAGAGCACTATACCGCCATGGCCGCGTCTATCGACGGGACCGCCGAGCGCATCCGGATGCTAGGAGGCGTGCCCGCTGGCTCCATGGAAGAGTTCCTCAAACAGACCTCTCTGGACGAATTGCCGGGCGATCTCTACGACGGCGAAACCGCGATCAAAGTTCTGGTCGAGGATCGCGAGAAGGCAATCAGGGCGACACGCGATGCGATCGACGTGATCTCCGAAGCCGGCGACGAAGGCACGGCCGACATGTTGATCGCTCAGTTACGCGCGCACGAAATGATCGCGTGGATCCTGCGAAGCTTTCTGTAATATTCTTCCGGCCGTAAAGATCGAGATTTCACTGCAAAGTTAAGCCAAAGGCTTGAGCACTCCAAGCGGGCTTTTTGAAACCGACATGAAAACCTGACCTGAATCCTTTCCACCAACCAGCAAGTCACGTCGTCGGATGACCCAGGTCATCAAGCGGCGTGGCGCGCGGTCCACGCTCTCCGAACCAACAATCATAGTGATGTTTTCAGGACTGTAGCGCTGAAGCGCAGTAGACCGATGGGGACACCTTCGTGATGAGCGGCTTAAGGTGCTCAGAACGCTCCCTCAGAAGTTTTGTAGCTGTCGAGTCCTCCGCTTGAATTGACAACGCAAAGCAGGCGAAAGTGGGAATGGCGAGGATGTGCTTTATCATTGTGGTACGAATTCAATTTCTTGCCGAACAATTTGTCTACCAGAATCTCTAACCTCCCGGATCCGGCTCCGTCTTTAGTGCTTCAACTACTTCCGCCAGCCGATTTTCAAATCGTGCCCGGTCGTGTGGCAACGAGACGGTGCGATTGGCCATTTCCTCAATCCACCGCACTTGTTCACCGAGCAGCTGCCGCCGCATCGGGCTGGTGGTTCGGCTGGCGATGGTTTGAAGCGCGCCCAACATCCGCAGGATGATGGCGACATTGCCGGTGGCGCTGCCGCGAATTTGTTCGAACGATTCGGCGACGAGGCTGGCAAACGTCGGGCCGATGGTGATCACCCTCAGCTCCCCTTCTTCGTAGCGATGCGATGAAGGGATACTTCGGGAGGCCAGACGGGACAGAATCGCCGTCAAATAATCCAAACACATCTCCGCCGTCGTAGTGTCATTGATGCCGGGTGAGAGAGCTCGCAAGGCGATATCCACGATCTGTCCGATTCCGAAAGAAGTATCCTGTTCCACGGTGCGATGGCGGTCGACATGGTAGGCAGACTGCAATGCGGTAACGAGTTCCTGTTCCGGCGGGTCCTCCAGGGCGAGTGATGCGAGCGGAGTCTCCTGGACCACAAACTCGCCGACGCCGTGTTCCATCCGCACGATAGTCTTGTGCTCTCGCGCCAGTCGCAGGAGAGTCGCGAAATCCAAGTATTGGATGTAACCAGTCTTCCTGGACGGGACGACCTGCCAGCGTCGCTCCGGCAGGGGAGCCGACTCCGGATCCGCATCGTCTTTGCCCGGCCCTTCGCCGAGGTTCTCTGGAAACAGCCGGTCAGCGGCCACGATGGTTTCATCGGCAACCGAGGCAATAATGAGCGAGGCCTGGATCGAAGAGGCGATGTGATGAATGAAGAAAATGAGAACTCCGATGCCGCCAATCGCCAGCACGACGCCAAAAAACACTGCCAGACTTGGAACAAATCCGACCTCGTCACTGGCACGGATGGTGCGCAACACGATGAGACAATAGCTGAAAATACCGGCGAAAATTCCGAGCACGACCTGGGTCACGCGGTCACTCATGAAGTTCCGCAGGATGCGCGAGGTGTATTGGCTCGAGGCCAGCGCCAACGTCATCAAGGTCATCGAAAACGTGACCCCCACCACGGTCATCATCGAGCCCGCAATCGTGGACAACACGCCCCGCGCTCCCTCGGCGCCAGCCCCGAACAAACGAGGCCATCGGGCCAACCATTGTGTGTGCCCAGCATGGGCGAGATGTAAATGGGGTGCAAGTCCCCTGTAGAAAGACCAGACATGATGAAATCATGAAGAAACTACCACCAGAAGCCAACTGCGTGCGGGCAACCGTTCGTGGG
>JBLHKS010000257.1:0-9319 GCA_047620505.1 Verrucomicrobiales bacterium
TGGAGAAGTTCACGCCCTGCTCGACCACTCGGAGAAGCTCGAAACTGAGCGCGCGGCTTTTGTCTACACGCCGCCTGGCTACCATGAATCTAAAGCCGATTTCCCGGTGCTTTTTCTCCTCCACGGGTCTGGCGACGACGCCTCAGCCTGGACGAACGTCGGTCGCGCGCATTTGATCGCCGACAACCTGATCGCCCAGGGAAAAATGAAGCCGATGGTCATCGTGATGCCGCACGGACACGCAAATTTGCCCGGAGTCGATCCTTACGATTTCGAGAATCAGGAAGAGTGGAGCCGAGCGAATTTCGCTGCGGTTGAGGAAGACTTTTTCGACCGCTTGTTGCCGCTGATCGCAAAGAGATTTCGAATCGAGAGCGATTCTGCAGGCCGTGCGGTCGCCGGGCTTTCGATGGGAGGCGGACAGGCGCTTCGATTCGGGCTCAATCATCCTGACCAATTCGGTTGGGTCGCCGGATTCAGTTCTGGAATCGCTGGCGACGCGGAAAAAGCCGAAGAGCAGTTTTCGACAATGCCGGAGAATGCCGAATTCAACCTGGTTTGGCTGGGATGCGGAAAAGACGATTTCCTGATCAAGCGCAACGAATTTTTTGACGGCTGGCTGAGTAAACAGGGCATCGAGCACACTTGGAAGCTCACAGAAGGCGGACACTCCTGGCCAGTTTGGAGAGATTATCTCGCTGAGTTGCTGCCTCAGCTTTTTCGATAAATCTGGCCTTTCACAAGAGCTAACTCAAAAGCCCGACAAAACCTTTGACAGCTCGAAACTCCTACAGCGATGGTAGAACTATGATTAGATCAAAACAGGTTGGCTTAGTTTCTCTTTTCTCTGTCATTTTCGCTCTCGGCACTGCGCAGGCGGGTAAAAACGTCTTCGTCCAGCCGGGCACGATCGCAGTCGGCACTCCGGGAGTCGTAAAAGTCACCTTGCCAAGCAGCTCCAAGGCTTACCAGGTCAAGTGCAACTTTTTCGGGGTTGACCAGGTTGCTAAGGCAATCGCTTATATCGGGAAACTTCTCCCCGAAGAGGAAGCGACCAAGTTTCGCGCAACGGTGACCCTTCTCATCGACCAAATTGGAAAGGGCCCCGGTTCTGTGCTGAAAATGAGCGCGAAAGGCGCGAATGGAGCAAACTTCGGTGCTGAAGTTACTCCTGGAAACACGACTTTTGGCGATGGCCGAAAAATCATGGTTCCCGCAGGAACCAGCGAGATCACGATCAACCTCAGAATTTCTGAAGGCTTCGGCGGCATTTACTACATTGTTGTCGAAGAGCAGTGAGCCAGAGCGGCGGCAATTTCCGGTGGAATCGACGTTTCGAATTCCATCGGCTTGCCGCTAACGGGGTGAGTGAAGCCGAGATGCCAGGCGTGAAGCATCAGCCGCGTCGCATCCTGCCGATTTCACCCAGGCGGCCTGACGACATCCACCCGGAGGTCACGCAAGCTGCACAATCCTTTCCATTCCCCGTATCGCATCGGACGAGCGCCAGTTTTTCGGCGTTCTCCGAACCGGTTCCGATTCGAGTTGAAGTGTTCTTCGACAAATGCGCGGCTCCCTATGACAAGGCCGGCGGAGAAATAGCGAATTCGGCAATTCAAAAGCTCAAGACGGCTCAATCGACCTCCTTCGGACCAGACTTTTTCGACCTGCTCGCGACTGACGCCTTTGCGGACGGTTCGGCCTTGGACATTCTCACGCCGCTGTCCGCCTTCGAACAACCAACACCGATAAAGCCTAGCTGAAGCCCGCCAGTCCATTTCGGTGCCGAACTCATCGCTCAGCAGCTGCTGGATCGCCGCCCGCGCCCGCTTCGATCCGCCAACGGCTTCGGCGTAACCACACCAGCGATAATCTTTGGGATCATCGACGATCCCGGCGCGCACTGGATTGAGATCAATGTAAGCAGCCATCGTGCGCAAAGCATCTTCGGAATCCTCGATCAGAACACTGCCGAAACGCTCTTCCCACAGCGTTCCGCGCCGCGCGTGTTTCCGATTGAACCATCCGCTGAAACGCCGCTTCAGCATGTGCATGAATTTCGACAAATCGAACATCTGAGCCTTCAGTCGAGTGATGATGTCCTGCGCCCAAGCTTCGTTCTGCATCTCTTCGCGGGCGTGACTGATTCGCCATTGAACTTCGCGAATATATTGATCGCTGTAGGCAATTCGCATGCGCTTGAGTAGATCTTCCTCGGAAATCTCGTCGCGGAGTTGCTCGGCGCGCTCTTCGCCGGGAACGGTCAGGAGAATGTGAAAATGGTTGGACATGCAGCACCAGCTGACAGCCTCCAGCCCGGAGAATTGGAGGAGCCGATTGAGCAGTACTCTGAAATATTCGCGTTCCTCATCGCCGAAAAGGAACTCGCGATTCACCACGCGACTGAAGACGTGGTTGTGGGCTGATGCGACTTTTCAACTCTCTGTCTTCTCTCCAGTAACGTTAACGTCACTCCCGCCATTGACCTGCTCTTGAAGAGGATACATCCGATTCCAGTAGTCAAACTTCCATTGAATGCCGCTAATAGGTTCTTGTGATTTCAAATTAAGCCCTATCGAATCAAAGTCCCAGTTTGTTGCGATCAACTTATCTACATCATCGCCTTCAATTGTAATTTGAAAGTCCGTATAATAATTATTCTTGGAGTTCCAGAAATGCCAATAACATTACCAGCATTTTTTTCAAGAAGCACGCGCTGAACATAGGCAACCGAATAACGGTCGTGTATAAATGTAATACTTTGCCATTCCTTCTCGTTGGGCAAGAAGCCATATTTCCCATCATTGGGAATATTCCAGTGGGTGATAAAGCTCCACGCACCAAATTCACCCCTCATTGATTGAGCGATCGGAAGGGTTGAATATCCCTTTATTACAGCATTGTGATGCGCCATTTTTGCGCTCTCTGCATTGTTGCAAGCAGGCATCATTACAAGCAGAAAAATAATCAAAGCCATAACTCCTGCATTTGTTATTGAATTCATTTCGTCTTCCTATTCTACATAACCAGTTCTGCTTGGGTGCTCCGTCCAGAGATCAGAAAATGCCCGTTGAGAAACTTCTCTCTTCACTATTCCATTAAACCACACTTTCCTTGAAGGAAACTTACCTCCAAGATCTCCAAGATACGAATCCAACGAAAACACAGGGATCCCACTTAAGTCGCAAGTAATAGTTGCCGTTCCTTCATGCCATATTGCCAAGCCTCGGACCCAGTCGTTACGGAAACCTACCCATTGCATGCCGGGTTCAACCAAAATATTTGGCCGGCAACCCATTGAATTACAGGGAATTACGAATTCGAGAAATACACCAATTCTAATTACCCCCAACTTTCAGCCATCTACGATTGAGGCTCGGTCGCGTCCGCAATCGACGAATACCGGACAATCTCATCCGGTATCGACGCCTCGAAATCCATCGGCTTGCCGCTAACGGGATGAGTGAAGCCGAGATGCCAGGCGTGAAGCATCAGCCGCGTCGCATCCGGCCGTTTCAGGGTTCCTTTTCCGTAAATCGGATCGCCGATGATCGCATTCCCGACTTCGTAAGCCATGTGAACGCGAATTTGATGGGTCCGTCCCGTGTGAATCCGACAGCGAACCACCGCCGCGTCGCTCCCCTCTCCGATTACCTCGTATTCAGTGATCGCCCGCTTGCCGACTCGCTCGTCGACGATCCCCATTTTCTGTCGATTCCCCGGATTTCGCCCAATGAAATTCTCGATCCGACCCTTCGGCTTGTGAACTCGGCCGGTCACGACGCAGAGATATTCTTTGCGAATTTCGCGCCCAGCGAACGCCTTGACCAGGCCCTGGTGCGCCTCGTCCGTTTTCGCCGCGACGAGGCAGCCGCTCGTATCCTTGTCGAGCCGATGGACGATTCCCGGGCGCTCGACGCCGCCAATTCCAGACAGCCTACCGGCGCAGTGGTGCAAAAGCGCATTCACGAGCGTCCCTGACGGGTTTCCAGGCCCCGGATGAACGACCATTCCCGGCGCTTTGTTCACCACGATGAGATCATCGTCTTCGTGTAGAGTTTCGATCGCAATCTCCTCAGGTTGAGGGGCTAACGGAGCAGTTGCTGGAATTTCGACTTCGATCATATCGCCGGGTTGAACCGGCTGTTTAGCTTTCAGCAGCTGCTGGTTGACTCGGACGGCTCCAGCCTTAATTAACCCCTGAATCCGGCTTCGACTGATCTCCGGGAGCCTTGCTGCAAGAAAAAGGTCAAGCCGAGCCCGTTCGGAATCCGCTTCCACTACTTGCAGAATGATTGGTTCTTGTATTTCTTCGGCCATTCTGATTTCTCGGACTTGCGCACATGCCTGACGAACCCATCAACTTACCAGCGCCGGAGACGCCGCCACAAAATTCGCCTGACGCTGCAAGCAGCTACGCCGATTATCCGGATCAGCAACTGGAACCGGCGGCCGAAGCGCATGCCGAGGAAGAGCAGCTGCTCAACACCTGCGCGGCTTGCCAGGGAGTGATCGACGTTACCGGAATTCGACCTTACGAGAAGATCATTTGCCCGCTGTGCGACGAATCGATCCGCGTTAGGACGATTTTTGATCATTTCACGCTCAAGAGCGAAATCGGCGAAGGCGGGATGGCCCGTGTCTTCAAAGCGAACGACAATTCGCTGAATCGCGAGGTCGCGCTGAAGATTCTGCATTCGGAATTCTTCACGAATCCCGAAATGACGGCTCAGTTCGAGCGGGAAGCCCGGATGACGGCTTCGATCAATCACCCGAACGTTGTTCAAGTTTTCAAAGTCGGCCAGGATCAGGGATATTTCTACATCGCGATGGAGCTGCTGGACGCCCAGAATCTGGAACAGCGGATCGATTCACACGGAGCGATTCAGGAGAGAACAGCTCTCCGCCTGCTTCACGAAACCGCGCGCGGGCTCTACGCGGCTTTTCAAACCGGGCTGCTTCACCGAGACGTCAAACCTGGAAATGTCCTCCTCGATGAAAACGGCCACGCCAAACTCGTAGACTTTGGTCTCGCCCTCGTTCAGGGGCAGGACGAAGACTCGCTCCAGGAACTCTGGGCGACGCCGTTCTACGTTCCACCGGAAAAGCTCACGGGTTACCCGGAAGATCACCGCAGCGATATTTATAGCTTGGGCGCAGCATTTTTCCACGCCCTCGCTGGTACGCCGCCCTTCAAAAATGCCCAGACTGATTCAATTGACGAGTTGATCTCGATCAAAGCTCAACGTTCTGACCTTCGATCGACTGCCCCCAAGCTGAAGGAGCCGACGACCACGCTGATCAACTCGATGATGGCGTATGATCCTAACCAGCGGCCACAAAATTACGAGGCTCTCCTCGCCCTGATCGAGGTTGTTCGTCAGGAGGTCGATCCGGTCTACGCCGGCAGGAGCAAAAAGAATCCGCTGACTTGGATTGCGTTAATCGGCGGCGGAATTGCGGTTGTGGCAGGGTTGATCGCGCTTGCCGTTTTCCTTTTCGGTGGCGACGGCTCCAAAGATGAGCCCGTCGTAATCGCAGGCGGCGGAAGCGCGTCCAGAAGCGGCGGCACCGGATTCGTGGTCACTGCCGAATACGGAAACCTGGTCAAACTCCTCGACGAATCGCGACTCGACACCAAAAGAGGCGATTTCGAGGCGGCGAAGACCAAATTGACGACCTTGTTGGACAACCTCCAAGCAACGCCCGAGCTGCGTGCCTGGGCTGGATTCCAGTCCGGAATCGTGGAGCTGCTGCAAGGAAACAAGGAAGCCGCTAGCGACCATTTCAACGAAAGTAGGCAGCACGCGGAGTCTGTCGCTGAGACGGATAGAAAGGCGCTTGGCGAGATTCTCAGCAACCTCGCTTCTTCAGATCCAGTTCAGGTCAAAGGACTCGCTAACTCCACGAAATCAGACCTCGAAGCTTTCGCGACCCTGCTCTACGGCCTGAAAAACCGGCTTCAGGGAGAATCCAATCTCAGCCTGCAGTTTCTGAATACCTATAAGAGTTCGGAGATCCCGAAAACCAGTTGGATGTTCGAAGTTGGTCAGGAAATTGATCAGATCATCGCCGACATCAGTCTTTTCAAAAGCGTGCCTCAGCTCGATCCCGGGGCTGAGCAGGAAGAATTAGAAAAGGTTCAGCAGGCGGCTTCTGAAGCTGCCGAGAAGTTGAAAGTTTCGCCTGATTTGGCTGACCAGCTTCGGAATCGCGCAGCCAACGCTGGGAATCGGCTCGAAACTCTTGTGGCAGCGGCAGAGAAGGTCCTTGCCGAGAAAGATACCGAGTTGATAAGCCAGGCGAGAGCCGAGGCGGATGCGCTCGCGGCGGAGTTGAATTTCTCAGCAGCTGCTGAAGTCTGGAAAAAGGTTGAAGCCCAGAGCCCCAGCGGTCGCCAACAGTCCGTCAGCATGGCTGAGGTGATGGGGCAGGCGGCGAAGTTCTTTGAGCATTTCACAACCAACATCGGCACCTATCGCTATCAGGGCCAAATTCTGCGGCGTGACGACAAACCGCCGTTCTCAGCAAGAATCGTTGGCGCGAACGCGACCCATCTCATCGTCGACCTTGGCTTCGGGCCGACGAATCTCGATCTGAAAACGATCTCCGTGGACGGCTTGCTCGTCATTGCTAAGAAAACTGCGATGCAGGGCGCGCTAACTCCGGAATTGAGCGAAGGAGCGGCTTACTTCAGCTGGATTTGCGGAGACGAAGCCGGCGCGGAGGCGATGGCGGAAGAATTGACTGCGATCCCTGGTTTCCCAAGACGCTGGGCTTCCCTGACACTACCAGATTTCCAGTAGCAGTCGCTACAAAAATAAATCGATATGCCCAAAATAACCGCGATCGAAACAGCGATCCCTTCCGAGATTTTTTCGAATCTTCTGATCGTCCGAATTCATACCGATGAAGGGGTGATCGGGTGTGGCGAAACTTACTACACGCCGCACGCGATCGAGTCTCTGATCCACGATTGGATGGCTGAGCGGCTGCTCGGTGCCGAAGCGACGGACATCGAATCGCACTGGAGATTTCTTTACGAGCGCTGTTCGGCCTTTGGCGCTCCCGGTGCGGAAATGCGGGCGTTGTCGGCGCTCGACGTCGCTTTGTGGGATATTTTGGGACAAGTCAGCGGTCAGCCAATCTGGAAACTGCTTGGCAGCGCCGGACGCGAATCGATCCCGATTTACAACACCTGCGGCGGCCCCAGCTACGGGACGACGAAGGATTCAAGCAGGCGTCATCCGGGTTGGCCCGGCTTCGGAGACGAGGGAAAATCAGGCCCGCTTGAAGACAACTGGGCTTCGTTCCACGCGGCAGGCGATCTAGCCGAAGAACTCGTCGCCGAGGGCATCACCGGGATGAAACTCTGGCCCTTCGATCGATTTCTACATGAGAAAGGCGGTCTGCGAATTTCGCCAGCTGACATCGAAGCTGGGATGCGTCCGCTGCGCGAAATCCGCGAGCGAGTCGGCATGCAGATCGAGATCATGGTCGAAGGTCACGCCTTCTTTCGTCTGCCTTCGGCATTGCGCCTCGCCGACGCGCTGCGTGAAATCAAACCGTTCTGGGTTGAGGACATTCTCCCGCTCGACAACCTGAACACACTCGCGGATTTCCGGGATAAAAGCGGGCTCCCACTCGCCGCCAGCGAGATGCTCCTCGGCCGCAACGCCTACCTCGAGCTGATCAACAAACGCGCTGCCGACTACGTCATGGTCGATCCTACGTGGAGCGGCGGGATCAGCGAAACCCGTCGAATTGTCGACCTCGCGCAGGCTTACAACATCCCCGCGACGATGCACGATTGCACCGGGCCGATGACTCTGTTCGCCGGTCTACATTGCTCGTTAGCATCGACTAACGTCGTTCTTCAGGAAACCGTCAGAGCCCACATTCGGACATTTTATCGCCACCTGATCGACCGCCAGCCGGAAATCGTCAACGGCGCACTGCTCCCGCCAACGGATCCCGGGCTTGGAACCGCATTTCTTCCTGAGTTGTTTCAAAATGACGGAAATCAGGTCCGGCGGACCGAGCTTTCTCGATGAAGTAAACGCGGGCTTTGCACTCGCGACCGACTGTGCTCAATTTCGGCAATGAAAACCCTCACATTGCTTCTGGCCCTCGTCGTTGCGACGGCTCACGCTCAAAATAAGCCCGACCCGAATGTTCAAGCCGCCGAACGCGCTCTTGGCATCCTGGAATCCGCGACTTGGAACGATCTCTTCAACGGAAAGGATCTCGAAGGCTGGACCGGCGACACCGAAGGCTACGTAGCGAAGGACGGAATTCTCGTTTGCCAAAAGGGCGGAAAAGTTCTTCAAACGGAAAAAGATTACGCGGACTTTGCATTCTCCTTTGAGTTTAAACTGGAAGACAGTGGAAACAACGGAATTGGGATCCGCGTTGCGGACGGCGGACACGCTTCGAGGGATGGAATGGAAATCCAAGTGCTTGATCACAACGGGAAAAAATATCAAGGCGAAGTCGAAATCGACGGCAAGAAGCGCAAACTGAGCTGGCTAAAGCCTTGGCAGTATCACGGCTCGCTTTACGGAATCTACCCAGCGAAAACTGGCTATCTCAAGCCCGCTGGCGAATGGAATCAGGAAACGATCATCGCGATCGACGATCACATCGTGGTGATCCTGAACGGAGCCGTAATTGTTGATGTTTTCCTTGATGATGTGACGCCGGTTGACGGAAATCCTCACCTTGGGATGCGGAGTAAAACTGGCCGGATTCAATTCGCCGGTCACAGCGATCCCGCTCAATTTCGAAACATCAAACTCGCGGATTTCACCCCGAGCGCGCCGCTTCCAAAAACAGAAAAGGACAACACGCCGCCTGCGGGATTCGCTGCTGTGTTCAACGGCAAAGACTTGGACGGTTGGAAAGGCCTCGCCCACGGAAACGCGAACGAACGCCGCGCGCTGGAGGGCGACGCGCTCAAAGAAGCGCAAGCAGCTGCTGACGAAGTCATGAACGCTCACTGGTCGGCCGTCGATGGCGTGCTGACCTACGATGGGACGGGAAAGAGCCTCTGCACAGCCAAGGATTTCGGCGATTTTGAGATGTACATCGATTGGAAAATTCCGGCGGGTGCCGACAGCGGAATTTATCTCCGCGGAACGCCGCAGATCCAGATCTGGGATCCTTGGAAGCCGCAATCGAAAGACAAAGGCGCGCCACTGCCGTCAACCGCTGAGGATTGGGTTGCGTCTTATCGGAACGGCCAAAACCTCGGTTCCGGCAGCCTCTGGAACAACCGACAAGCGAGGAATTCCCCGCTCACGAATGCTGATAAGCGGCT
>JBLHKS010000258.1:0-9317 GCA_047620505.1 Verrucomicrobiales bacterium
TGGTCAGCACGACCAGGCCGATCATCACGGCAAGGGCCTGTCCTCCGAGCCACTGCTCTGTCCCTGGAACTTTAAAGGAAGGGAATTGAGACATCATGATCACGATCGCGAGACCGTTTACGAAACCGATCATCACGGGATGAGGAACGAGGCGAAGAAGCCGACCGAGCTTCAGCACGCCGAACAAAATCTGAATCGCGCCAGCCAGCATGATCACGGCAAACAAATATTGTAAGCCGAGCCCGTCACCGAGTTCATTGCCATGCTCAACCGCCTTCCCAGCGACAACCGCGATTGCGCCCGTCGCACCTGAAATCATACCGGGTCGCCCACCCATCGTGGACGTGATGAAGCCCATAAAAACGGCTGCCCAGAGGCCTACGAGCGGGTCAACACCTGCGAGGAACGAGAACGCGATCGCCTCCGGCACAAGGGCCAGAGCGACCGTGAGGCCGGCCAGAATTTCGTCGCGTAGGTTTTTGTTCTTTTTCCAGAATAGTTCAAACATTGATGTCGGGAAGCTGCATATCCTCAGGGGTTGGCGGCCTTCCAAATGCTTGAAAGAGATGCCCGGAATACGGTGATTAAAAAGCTAAGAATCACCTGACAGGGGTTGGTCTCAGGAGAAATCAAAAAGCGCCCCGAAGAGCGCGGGCCTCCTTTCGTTCGGATCGCAAAATCATCAAGTTCGTTCTTCTGAAAATGGATCGCTCAGGGCTCCAGAGTCGCGAAACAATCTGGAATTTCCCGGAAGCCGAGTCCAAGGTCCGAGATGGCGAAAGTTGGGCAATGGAATACGCTGATCGCGGCGGAAATGAGCGACCACGGGCTGCTGCTCGATGGCGGGGAACACGGGCTGATTCTCGCGCCGAGCAGGTACCTGCCTGAAGACGCCGAGCCCGGGGAGGAATTCCGCGTTTTTGTCTACCTCGATTCCGAAGACCGGATCATCGCAACGACCGAAGAGCCGCTGGCTCAGGTTGGCGAGTATGCGTTTTTGCGCGTCCTGAACGTGAATGCGAGAATCGGTGCTTTTCTGGATTGGGGACTCGCGAAAGATCTGCTCCTCCCGTTTGCCGAGCAACTCGGCCGGGTTCGAGTTGGCCAGGACGTCCTGGTTGCGGTCAGCCTGGATAAAAAGACGAATCGGATCATGGCCTCGATGCGGACGCGACGGCATCTGGACAAATCGACCCCGCTTTACGAAGACGGCCAGCCGGTCAGGCTCATGATCGCGGAAGAAACGCCGCTCGGTTTCAACGCGATCATTAATCATCGCCACATGGGCCTGCTCTATCATTCTGAGTTAGCTGAGCCGCTCAAAATCGGCCAGCGCTTCGATGGTTATGTCCGGAAAGTCAGGCCGGAGGGAAAGATCGATTTGAGCATCGACAAAGCCGGCTACGGCCGGGTGGCTACGTTAACGGATGACATCATCGAAGCTCTGCGCCATGCCGATGGATTTCTGGAGATTGGAGACAAAAGCCCGCCCGAACAGATTCGGAAAATCTTCAGCGCGAGCAAAAAAGCGTTCAAGCAAGCGCTTGGTTCGCTCTACAAACAGCGTCGAGTCAAATTTGAAGGAAAGGGCGTTCGCCTCATGGACAAACCCGAAAGCGCCAACGATTGAGAGCCCAATGAAAAAGAATTTCCCGCTGGAAAACCCTCCTCACAAACCACCAAGAGTGATCGAGGGCATCAAGAACGACATTCGAAAATACATCAAACGCGAGCGCCGCAAATCGCTGCCTGAAGATGTCGATTTCTGGGATTTCGACTGCCGCACCGGGAAGGATTCTGAGAGCGCGAGCGCGGTCCACGTCGAGGAACTCGTTAAAGCGATCGATACAGCAGCTGCTGAGAGCTGGCCCCATATCTACATCGAAATTCTCGTGAAACCCGGCAAACGAACAAAGTTAGACAAAAAGCCAAAAGCCGAATGAAACTCCTGCCATTCTTCCTGCTCGCCGCCCTTCTCAGCCTTGCTCCCCGGGCCGAGTCACAGGATCAAAGTCAGCTCACTGCGGCAGTCCAGCCCTTCGTTGATGGATCGGAATTGGCAGGTGCGGTGATGCTCGTCGCGAACGGCGAAAAAGTCCTCGAAGCTGAGGCCGTTGGTTGGGCCAACATCGAAAAGCAAGAGGCCATGAAGGTCGATTCGATGTTCTGGATCGCTTCCCAGTCGAAGCCGATTACGGCGGCCGCTTTCATGATGCTCGTGGACGCAGGCGAAGTGAATCTGGACGACCCCGTTGAAAAATATCTGCCGGAATTTCAGGGCCAGCAGCTGCTGGTTGAAAAGGACGACGAACACACTCTGCTGAAGCGTCCGGTTCATCCCATCACGATTCGCGAAGTGCTTTCGCACACCAGCGGGTTGCCGTTCAAATCCGCGTTGGAAGAACCGACGCTGGATCTGTATCCGCTCGCCGCGCGGGTCCGGAGTTACGCGATGACGCCGCTTCAATTTGAGCCAGGTTCCAAATATCAGTACAGCAATGCCGGGATCAACACGGCTGCGCGCATTCTCGAGGTCGTAAGCAAAATGCCTTACGAGCAGTTTCTGGCCGAACGGCTTTTCGAACCGCTCGGGATGAAGGACACGACGTTCTGGCCGACTGAGAAGCAGGCAGCTCGGATCGCGACTTCCTACAAACCCGGCCCAAAAAAGATGGGCTTGGAGCCGACGACAATCGGCCAACTTTCCTACCCGCTTTCGAATTTTTTTGAGCGGTTTCCGATGCCAGCGGGCGGACTTTTCTCGACCGCAAACGACGGCGCGCGTTTCTACCAGATGCTGCTGAACGGCGGCGAGATGAACGGGACTCGATATCTGTCTGAGGCGGCGGTGAAGGAGCTAACAAGCAAACAAACGCCGTCTTCGCTGCCAAGCAGCTATGGCTTGGGATTCTCGGTCGGCGAGACGACTTTCGGCCACGGCGGGGCCTACTCAACCAACTCGACTGCGGATTCAAAGAGCGGTTTGATCTACATCTGGCTTGTCCAGCATGCTGGATTTCCCGGCGAAGGAGCAAAGGCTCAAGACGCCTTTCGAAAAGCAGCGGCCCAAGCGTTTGGCGGCTGAAAACGAAGGTGAAACGAAACACGAAAATCGCCCTGATCCTCGTGATCGTTTCCTGCGCGTTCTGGGCAGGCTTGCTCGTGGTTCCTTTTTTAAACGTGTCAGGGACGGCGAGCGCCTGGATCTGCGGCGGCCTGATCGTCGCGGGCGAACTCACATTCTGGGGAGGCGCGCTGCTCGTCGGACGCGATTTAATGCTGAAGCATCGCGACAAATTGTGGCCGCCAAACTGGTTTCGGCGTCGCCCTGAAAAAAATGACGAGACCGACACAGAAAAAGTCGAGACGGAGGCAAAACTTCATCCTAGCATGAGCGATGAGACTCCTCCCCTCCCTTCTCAGTCTAGCGCTGATCTCCTCAGCAATGGGTCAGAATAATCTGCCGCCAACCGAGACCCTGATCTCCAGAGATGGAATCGGCCCGGCCCGCATCGGCGAGTCCGTTGGCGAAATGCAGGCTGCGCTCAAAAAGATCAACGAATACCTCGAATACGAGTTTGTTGAAGGAATGGGCGACGGCTATTCGGGGGTGATCGTCAGCTCCGAAGGCACCGAACTTCTGGCTGTTTACATCGAGCCGCTCGAAAAACTCGATCCCGATGCGATCATCGAAATGGTATCGACCGATCATCCCGCATTTCGCTTCGCCAGCGGCGTCGGGCCCGGAATGCTCTTGAGCGAAGTGGAAGAGCGCCACGGAAAGTTCAGTCTTGAGGCTGCCGAAATGGACTGGGGCGCAGAGCACCTGACTTTCGAGGACGAAGACGTACTAGCCAGGGCGTTGATCTGGACTTCGTCGCCGGCGATCGATTTCTGGAGCGACGCTGGCGTTTACACAAAAGAGGAGTTGGAAGAGCCCTATCGCAGTACCGAAAAGTACAAGCCGATGGCTTACGTCAGAGGAATTCTAATCTCCGACTGGCCTGAGGAGCTCGTTTTCGAGATTCCTAAGCCGGAGAAAGACGGAAGCTACGTGGTTTCCGATGTTGGGCAGCTGCTGGCGACGATCGCGCCGGGTCGGACGATTTTTCTGGAGCCTGTCGAGTTTCACCTGACCGAAGCCTGGGGCCTGTTTGAGAACGAATACATTCAGTGGACAGAAGAAGGAGCGCTGCGAATCGTCGGCGTCAAAGACCTCAAGTTAGTCGGTCCGCCTGACAATCCGGAGTCAGCCAGCGTGCTCGCTTCACCGGCGAACGAAGAAGTGATCCACTTTCAGGAATGCGAAAACATCATGCTCGCCAACCTGATCCTCGGTCATGAACCCGAGGAATGGGCCTGCTACGCAGCGGTGATCGGGGCTTCGCAAACTTCGAGGCTGGAGATTTCTGGATGCGATCTGTTCGGCTGCGGAAGCCACGGTCTCCAGCTAGACGACTGTTTCGAGGTTCAAGTCAATCAGAGCGTGATCCGCGATTGCACGGGCCTGCTTTCAGCGTTTCGAAACAGCCAGGATGTGGTTTTCCGCAACACTGATTTCATTCGGAACAAGGACGAAAAATACGGAACTGGCTTGGTCATCGATAGCTGCTCGGACATCCGATTTGAGGGCTGCAAGATTTCTGAGAACGTGATGACATCCACTCTGTTCCAGGTTTCAGGCGCGAGCTGGAATATTCGCGTGATCGAATGCGAAATCTCCGACAACAAAATGACGGCTGTGAGCGATCACGCGGTTGTGGAGTTCGAGAACACCAAAATCGACGGTAAGAATGTTAACGGCGTGATCGGTGCGGTCGCGAAAAACGAAGACGTTCACGCTCGCTGGCAACGGCGCGGAGGCGAAAACTCCCTGCGGCTTCACGCCGGCGGTCGCCAGCCGATCCTGCTTTGGAGTAGCGATGGCGAAGGCAAAATCGAATCCGATTTCGAACCGCCGATTGCATGGTCGGCGGACAAGCAGTTTCTCGCGCTTGGAGCCGGAGCACGCCGGTCAGGCGAGGTCGCCCTGTTTCGAGTCGAAGGATCGATCTTAGAGCCGATCACGTTGGATACCGAAATGTCCGAAGCTGAGTTTTTCGGTGACAAGCCGCACGACTACCGAGCTGAGGGCGTTGAAATTGCGCAGTGGCGCGGAAATCAGCTGGACTTGAACGTCTGGCGCTCCGGCGCTGACGGCACAACGGCTTGGCGCATGGTTTTCGAGATTCGCGGCGAGAGCGCAAAGTTCGTAAACAAATTCAAGCTCGAAGTCTGGCCTTACTAGAAGGCCTTCATTTTCTAGTTCGGATGCTGAAAACCAGTCCACACAGTGCCTGAATTTTCTAGTTCAAGATGCTGAAAGCATCAAGCATAACAGCCCCGGATTTCAATCCGGGGCGCAGGTCGTAAAGTAGGCCTGCGTCCTGAAAGGACGCCGGTGTGAAACGAATTCAGAAGATGCCCCAATCTCTCCATTCCAACTTCGTCCACATCATTTTTTCGACAAAAAATCGTGAGCGAAACATCACCGGTAATATCGCCGCGCGGATCTATTCATACCTGGCCGGAATCGTGAAAGACCACGGAGCGGTTCCGATATCGATTAATGGAATGCCAGATCACGTCCATTTGTTAGTCAAATCGTCCAAAAACATTTCAGACGCAGACTTCTTGAAGGAGCTCAAAGGCGGTTCATCCCGCTGGATCAACGATACCAACCTGGTTTCTGGACAATTCAAATGGCAAGCCGGATATGGGTGGTTCAGCGTGAGTCCAAAGGACACCGATCAGGTTGAATCTTATATCCGAAACCAAGCTGAACATCATAAGGTAACGACGTTTGAGGACGAATTTCGAAAGTTCCTCAAAACATATCGAATTGATTATGATGAACGGTATGTTTGGGATTGAGCAAGGCTCCAGCGTCCTTTCAGGACGCAATCGATTCTAGACGAACGTTCCCCGGATTGAAATCCGGGACTGTTATGCTTGATGCTTTCAGCATCGCTTTAAAACCGAATACTCTTGGCCTATCAGGGTGTTGAAGAACGATTCAGTTACTAAACTCGGGTAGGAATACCAAAATAGAAACCCTCAGATTCAAGAATTCAAGGATTTTCAGACTCCGTCTCCTAGCCAATTGTACTCGACTTGAAAAATACATGGCTTTTTCCGCTCCCTGCTATGCATAAAAGCAGAGATTTGAAAATCCCTTACGAGTAAGGATTCAAAACCCTTGACCCGCCCATTTCCTAAACTCCGCTCAATTCTGCCTCGGCGACAAACCGGATTCCTTTGAATCTCCCTACGTGCGCTGAGGAGCTGCGGGTCGCGGATTTGTCTGGGCGAGTTCTATACCGTCGGCTTCGAGCTCAACCCAGTTGCCGGCTTTGAGGTCAGGGGCGATCAGGTCGCCGATCCGGACCCGGATGAGCCGTCTCACTTTGTAATCGAACTTCCCTAACATGATCCGAATCTGGCGCTTGAGGCCCTGCTTCAAGACGACCGAAATCCAACGAGCTCCCTGAGCCTCGATTCGTTCCGCGCGAGCGATGCCTTCAGCCGTGTGGATGCCCTTGAGCATCTGTTCGGCGTGTTCCTTCTCGACCGTGCGATCGAGCAAAACCCGGTATTCCTTTTCGACGCCGTGCTTTGGGTGGGTCAGCTGCTGCGAAAGCTCGCCATCGGACGTGAGCAGCAACAGGCCTTCGCTTTCTTTGTCGAGCCTGCCGATGTAGTTCAGCCGATGGTGACGGCCGGGGAGCAGTTCATAGATCGTGTCCCGATCGTGGGTGTCTTCCTTCGTGCAGATCAGCCCCTTGGGCTTGTTGAGAAGGATCGTCACGTGCCCCGGCGGGCGAACGCGGCGTCCATCGATTTTAACCGAATCGCTGGCCAGAACCCGGGCTCCGAGCGAAGTTACCGACGTTCCATTGATCGTGACGCCGCCCTGTTCGACGATTTTCTCGCAGCTGCGCCGCGAACCGAGTCCACAGGACGCGAGGAACTTGTTGATCCGGACGCCTTCGCTAACAGTCTGCTTCTTTCCCATCGATTTTTTCCGTAGTGGATCGGCTTCCCGGCAGAATTCCGCCGGGATTGAGATCACGAGTAAGATTCAGATCAAAAACCGAGCAAGCCCGGCGAAAATCAATCTTGGAAAAGAGTCTTTGGAAGACCTGTCGGGCTTTGACCCTCTTTCCATTCGCCGCGGGATCTAAGTAACTTGACGCGCTCGAAGCGCTTCAGCACGCTACGCTTTTTTTGAGATCCACCTGCTGACTTGAGACTGTTGTGCTGGGACATGAAAATTTTCGCTGGAAATTGAAGGGCCGGGATTCTATCCGGGAGGTTCGAACTTGCAAGCTGGAAATCAGGATCCTGCTGGTTTCTCTTCAGCAGCTGCTGCTTCTGACCCCGGTGCCTCGCGGAACATTTCCTTATACTGCTTTTCAAGCCCGTCGACGCGATCGGTTTGCGCTTTCAAGTCAGCCTCCTGCTTCTGCTTCGCAGCGACCGCGCGCTCCATGGCCTCTTTTTTCTGGGCTTCGGTCTGCTGCCGTTCCCCGATGACCTTCGATCCAAATTCGCGCGCTACGACGAGCGCATCTTGGATCTGCTTCGACGTTTGCACAGCTTTCTGGTAAGCTTCCTCGATGAATTTCTGGCTTTCCGTGGCGTCGGTGCGAAGAGCCACGACTTCAACCGCGACCTCGACCTCAACGTCTTCAGCTGCCGCCGTTTTCTCGCCTTCGATCAACCGATCGAGCGCCCGCGCCGCGAGTTGGCGCTCGCGCGAAGCCAAAACGTCAACCGTCGCGGTTTCGATGTAATTATGACCCTCAGAAACGGTTCGTTGCGCGGTTGCGAGGGTCTGCTCAGCCTCGATTCGCGCCTTTTCCGCTACCTGGTGCTCGGCAATTGCCGCTTTCGCCTTGCCTTCGATTCCGATGAGCAGCTCGCGGTAGGTTCCGAGCTCTTCCGACTCTTCGTGAAGTTCAAGGTTCACAGCAGCAGCTGCCCACTTTTCGACCTGATACTGGACGAAGACGAGGTCCTGTTTCGCCTTCTCGGCGTTTGCTTTTGCCGTGTTTTCTGCGGCCACGAGCACCCCAATTCTATCGGTCGCTGCTTTGACCGCGTTGTTTCGATTCTCGATCGCTTTATCAGCTGCGACCAACTGCGCTTTTGCCGCTACAGCCGCTTTTTGCGATTCGGCCAACACCTTGTTGGTCTCGGCGTAAACGAGGGCGGCGGCTTTCAGAGTCGTTTGGACCATCGCCTGGCCCTGCTTGATTTGAGCGACTTTCTGATCAATTCCGGGAATCTGCCCGCCAGCCGCTTTCCGCATTTTATCGGCTTCATCAACAGCTGCCTTGGCCACTTTCTGAGTCACCTCAGCCGCAGCCAACGCCGTCTTCAGAGACGCATCGTCTGGCAGCTGCGCGACCTGGAGCTTGAAGTTTTCGACTGAGCCCATCGATTTGCCGAGACTCCCCGCGCGGGCCTGCATTTCGGTCTCCCATTTCTGGAGATCCGCCTTCAGAGCGACTCGGCGAGTCCCGAGATCGGCAACTTCTTTAGTTTTCGCAGCGAGATCCGCCGTTTTCGCGTCAACGGAGCCCTTGGCCTTGCCGAAGTCCGCCGTCAAAGTGGCCGCTTTCTGGTCAGCGGCTTTCGTCGCCGCGTCAGCAGCTGCTCGGTTTTTCTGATCGTTCGCCAGCGCAGTCTGCTGATCAGTGAGCGCTTTTCGGCCCGCGACAGTCGCTGCAGCGGCTTTCACGACTCCATCTGTGAATCCGGTCTGCGCCGCCACGAGATCGGTTACCCGCTGCTCCGAAAGCGCAATCTGATCCGTGATCGTCGGCGGATTCGACTGAAGCTGAGCGACTTCCAAGCCGCTCGTCGCGTCCCAGACCTTGACCGAACCCGTCCAGTCGCCGCTGATCACTTTCTTGGAATCGTGCGTCCAGCAAACCGAAGTCACGACGTCGGTAAATCCCGTAATTTCCTTCTGAAGCGCGCCGTTGAGATCCCAGATTTTAACGCGGTTGTCCCGACCGCAACTCGCGACTTTCGTCCCGTCCGGCGAAAAGTGGACGGCGAGCGCTCCTCCGGCATGAGCCGCCCATTTTTTGAGCTGCTTTCCGTTCTGCATCTCCCAGAGCGAAACCTGGCCGTCTTCGGAACAGGCAGCGACGACGTTGGAATCGCCACGCCAGCTGATCCCGGTGATCGCTAACTGGTGCTCCTTCAAATTGTAGAATTCGATCCCTGATTCAGCTTCCCAGACGAAAAGCCCGCCCGTGCGGCCG
>JBLHKS010000259.1:0-9285 GCA_047620505.1 Verrucomicrobiales bacterium
TTCAGACTCGACCGCTTGAATGGAGGATTAAACCATGAGGTTAAATTATTCGCTCTAAAATTCTAAGTAATGAAGAGAGATCCCAGTAAGGCTTTCCCCTATTCAGTCTTATCGTTTTTAGTCGGTGTAGCGATCGTGTCGGCAGGCGAGACTGCCACGCTGACTGGCGAGGTCCCGCTGCCCAAATCGAGGAAATCGGCTCCCGTGAAGGTCCAAAGGTATCAGGTCGTAACCTCGGGCGGTGTGCTTGCGACAAACCCGTCAGTGGCGGTCGTTTACCTTGAAGGTAACTTTCCAGATCTAAAGGTTCCGCGCACTGTTCAATTGGCTCAAGAAAACATGCTTTTCTCGACGAACTTGCTGCCAATCCGACGAGGAACGACCGTCGAATTTCCCAACAACGACACTGCATACCACAGCGTTTTTTCCTATTCCAAAGCGAAGCGCTTTGATCTGGGGCGCTTCCTTCGTGATGAGAGGCCGGTCCCATCTCAGCTCTTCGACAAGCTGGGTTTGGTAAACCTGCACTGCGACATTCACGAACACATGCGAGCCATTATTCTCGTACTGGACACTCCGTATTTCGTGAAGACAAACCCGAACGGCAGTTTTGTTCTCAGCGGTCTGCCGACTGGCAATTTCAAATTGAAGGCTTGGGTGAATAGCAAGACCACGCTGGAGGTGCCTGTAGTCTTGGTTTCAGGCCAAACCCAACGGGTCGATTTTTCTATGGAATGATGAGAACTGTCCATCGTCGCCTGCGATCAGAGTGCTCGAAAGTCATCGGTTCGCCGATCACTCCGGGCTTTGCTCGCTTTCGAACGAAAGTCGTTCTCACCATGGCCTTGGTGATCGTCGGCATAACGGGAAGCACGATGTATTTGTTCGACTGGATTGCTCAGAAGGGCGAACACGAGCGGCTCTATATCGAATTCCGCGCCAATCACGGTGAGTTATCTGGCGGCCAAGAGGCGAGGCGGGCGGTCATTGCGGAACGGTGCAGGACGCTCGCGCGCTCGGTGAGAATTCTTGCGGCACTGGAGGAGAACGACCTGGAGGAACTCTATTTAAGGGCGGTTGTCGAATTGCGCGATGTGCTCGGGGGCGGAGACCAACCGCGTGACGACGGCCTTCCCGAGTTGATGAACGTCTGGCGGTTTGCGTTCATCGATGTAGATGGCGAGGTATTGCTGGATCCAAATGGTGCCGCATCCGAGCCGTGGATCGCGCAACTCGGAATGGATGGCATTCCAGATGGCCAAGAAACTGGATACATCGTTGTTCCGGACACGGAGGACCGGGATTCGATCTATGAGGTGATTGCAACCACAGTCGTGAGCACTTGGAACGGTGAAGCAGTCGGCGCGATCGTGATCGGGTTTGAGCCGGTTGAACTGATGGAGCGTGAAGGAGTCCGCGGGGTTACCAGCGGTCTTCTCTTGGATCGCAAGCTCTACCTGCCGACGCTGTCCGCAGTGGACGAAGGCGCGGTAAATCGCGATTTGGCGGGAATCCTCGACCACGCCGAGACTGAAAAAGAAGAAGAAGGAACGGAGGTGGACGTGTTAGGCTCCGCCCATCTTGCGTTTACCAAATCACTGAATCCGGGGTCCCGTCTAAAGGGAGCGAAGGACGTGAGTCTTTTTCCGCTCAGGAATCCCTGGCCCGGCGAGCAGAGCAACGAGGTAAAATCGGGCTGATTGGCGCGCTGGTCCTCGCTATCGGCCTTGGCGTGAGCCTGTTTGTGTCGGCCCGTCTTTCGAAACCGGTCGAACAACTTGCCGAAGAATCTGCTGAGAATCGCGTGCAACGCGACCTTGCCGAAGCCGCGCAACTCGAAAGCGAGCAAAAGTATCGCAGCATATTCGAGAACGCGGTCGAAGGAGTTTTCGTCCTGTCGGCGGAAGGCTGTGTGATAAGCGCAAACCCAGCTCTCGCGAGAATTTGCGGCTATCCCAGCCCTCCCGCCATGACCGACAAACCCAGCAGCTGCCAGTTTGCCAATCTCTACGCCGATCTCGAGCGTTGCTACGAATTGGTCAACACGGTTAATGACCAAGGTTCAGTTTCTGGTTTCGAGGCGGAGATGGTCGCCTTGGATGGCCGCCGAATCTGGGTATCCCAAAATATGAGGCGAGTGGACGCCGCCGATGGCGAATCCTATCACTTCGAAGGCTCTATGGAGGACATTACCGCGCGCAAGCACGCTGACGACGAAATGCGATCGCTGAACGGGAAACTCAAGACGGCAATGAAGGATCTGAAGTCCACGCAACAGCAGATCATCCAGCAGGAGCGACTCCGTGCGCTCGGCGAGATGGCGACCGGCGTGGCCCACGACTTCAACAATGCGCTCACTCCAATTCTCGGGTATAGCGAGTTGCTCTTAGTTCCATGGGAGGAAATGGAAGAATCGCTCAGGGAGAGCTATCTTGAAATGATCACAACCGCCGCCACAGACGCGGCGTCAGTCGTCACGAGGCTCCGCGAGTTCTTCCGGCCGAATCTAGAAGACGACGCGATCGGACCGGTTGATCTGAACGAGCTCGTCACCCAAACCATCAACCTCACCCAACCACGGTGGCGTCAGCAAGCGCAGTCCAAAGGCATAACGATTGAGGTGACCACGGATCTCGCTGGCCACATGCCTTCGATAGCTGGCGAAGCTCCTGCGCTTCGCGACATGCTAACCAACCTAATCTTCAATGCTGTGGACGCCATGCCCGATGGAGGGAGGATTGTTGTCCGCACCAGCTTTCGGACCGATCGAAATTTCATCGAAGTCTCCGATTCTGGAATTGGAATGTCCGAGGATGTCCGCAAACACTGCCTTGAACCCTTCTTTTCGACCAAAGGCGAGCACGGCACCGGATTGGGGCTTTCGATGGTCTTTGGAATCGTCAAGCGCCACAGCGGAACCATCGACATTCGAAGCAAAACCGGAGAAGGCTCTACATTTGTGATCTCTCTACCACCCGTTGTGCAAGCTGGAGCCACCGAAATGAGCGATGATCAAGGGGGCGACGGTGCAAAATTCCAGCGACCGCTGCAAATTCTCGTAGTTGACGACGAAAAGCCGATCCGCGTGTTCCTTGCCGCTGTGCTTAAGAAAGATGGTCACCAAGCCGTTTTGGCGGAGAACGGCGCCGAAGCGCTGGAGCTATTCGGCGACGGGCAAGGATTCGATCTCATGATGACCGACAAGGCGATGCCCAACATGAATGGCGACCAGTTGGCCACGGCGATCAAGCAAAGATCGCCCGAAACACCCGTCATTCTCCTCACCGGATTCGGGCGATTCCTCGACATCTCAACTTTCCCCGACATTGACGTGCTCGCGAGCAAGCCGATCAGCATCGATGCGCTTCGCGACGCCATAGCCTCAGCTACCACCCCTCCTCCACCCGCCAGATTAGCCGCATGAACCCCCATCACTTCGGCCGCATATTCGCTGCGACGATTCTCGTTGCTAGCGTGCATCACCACGCAACCGCTCAAGACGACGAATTTCTTAACTACGTTCAGGATGCGCTCACATTCAGCGCGCAGGATGACAACGTCCGAATCAAGGTTAGCGGTCTGGTCGACCTCGAATACTACTCGCTTCCAGAGACCAGTCCCGGCCTCATCTTCACGGATGAAGATTCGCTGTGGAACCCTCGGCTAACCCTGTTCCTTGATGGGCAAATCGGCCCACATTTTTACCTGTTTGCTCAGAGCAGGGTAGATCGCGGATTCGATCCCAGCAAGTACGACGCCCAGATGCGGCTCGATGAATTTGCAATCCGTCTCACGCCCTGGGAAGACGGTCGTTTCAGTCTACAGGCGGGCCAGTTCGCCACCGTAGTCGGCAGTTGGGTGCACCGTCACCTGTCGTGGGACAATCCATTTGTTAATGCTCCGCTCGCCTACGAGAACCTGACAGGAATCTGGCACTACGCTCCAGTCAAGTCCCCGAACCAGCTTCTCGATTGGGGACATGTGCCTAACAAGCGCCGCACAAAGTTTGGGAACGGTTTCTACGACAAGCATCTCCGTTTGCCAATGGTCTGGGGGCCAAGCTACGCCACCGGGGTCTCCGCTTCCGGCAAACTCGGCGACTTTGTGTATGCCGTGGAAGCGAAGAACTCTTCACTCGCGTCTGCGCCCGAATCCTGGCCAGCGTCCGAAGTAGGCTTTGAGTATCCGACCGTCAGTGGTCGCTTCGGCTATCAGCCGAGCCCGGCATGGAACCTCGGCGTTTCGGGAAGCACCGGCCCGTATCTCAACCCGGATCTTGCGCGGCCGTTGGCTCCTGGGACGAGCCTTGGAGATCTGCGCCAATCGTTAGTCGGATTCGATATCAGTTATGCACATCATCACTGGCAGATTTGGGGAGAAATCATGGCCTCGCGATTCGACGTCCCCACCGTCGGAAATGCGGATACGGTGGCGTATTTTGTAGAAGCCAAGTATAAGTTCACACCCCAGCTTTACTGGCGCGCTCCGGTGGAACCAGCAATTCTATAGCGACATCGCGAATTATGGCCGCGTAATTCCATGGGGACGTGAAATCATGCGCCTCGACTCCGCAGTGGGCTATCGGTTTAATCCGAATTCACAACTAAAAGTCCAGTATAGTGTTCAAAGTGAAGAGTTTGCCGACTCGCAGTTCGAGCATATCTTAAGCGGACAACTAACGGTCAAGTTTTGACACAGGGAGGGTAAGACTTTGAGTGGACTGGCTGCCCATCGTTTGGGAGGGATATTGAAAACTCATTGTTCGTTCCTCGGCACTCCGAGACAAATCCGAAAACCGTCGCGGGAATCTGAATAGGCAGGGCCCCCCAACCCGAGGCGAACGGCGCAACGAGCATTGCCGGGGACATCGAAATAGTTTCCGCCGCGGCAGACGGGCTGTGGCTTAGTTTTCACGAAATAGGCATCTTCATGTCCCCCTGTAGGATCAAAGTGATCCAAGACAATTTCCCAGACACCACCACACATGTCGGCTAAGCCAAAACCGTTTCGGCCACTTTCACCGTAGTGATCGACTGGCGAGACGAATGCAAAACCGTCGCTCCACGGCGCGTTCGCGAGTGGCCAGATCTTGTTCCGGCCCGGTAGAAAATCGACGGCAGAAATGTTCAGCCTGCCTTCGCCGTCCTTGAGATCGTCTCCCCACCAGAAGAACGCGCGTTCGCGATCGCCACGACAGGCGTAAGCCCACTCGGCTTCAGTGGGCAGCCGATATTCCAGTCCCTCGGGCAAGCGACCCGCTTCGCTCTCTTTTTGCGTCAGCCACTTGGCGAACGCCCGTCCGTCGTTCCAGCTCACGCAGACGACCGGATAGACGTCCCGCAGGGGGAAGCCGAAATTCGGATCGCGCCAACTCTTGTCCTTCATCGATTTCCACGGATGCGGTGGCGCCTTGGCGGTGATCTTCCACTCCGGATCGAAGCAATACGTCTCGCCGCCTGGTTGCTCGGCGGAGCTGACATAACCGCTTTCCTCCGCGAAACGCCGGAACTGTCCCACGCTGACTTCCGTGCGGCCCATCCAGAAACCGTCTTTGACCCGCATCGGACGCGGCTGCTCTCCTTCGTAAGATTCGCGCACGGTTCCCGGCGTGGCTCCTCCTTCGATTCCAGTGGCCCAAGCGCGTTCTTCCGGCGTGCTGCCCATCTTGAAATCGCCGGGAGGAATGTAGACAAGCTCCAAGGTTGAATCGCCGCCAAGATCGGCCAGTTTTGTGTCGCCTTTTGTGAGCTCTTCCGCAGAGGCTCCGTTTGCGAGAACGCCTGCGATGATCGGCAGAAGAAAAGTTCGTTTGGTGTTCATGATAGGGATTTCGTGAGTTTGCGTATTCTGGCGGCTTTCGTCCAGTCGTTTCCGGCGCGAGCGAATCCGCCTGCCTTTTGCGGCCCGTCCAGAATGCGGACTCGATTCCTGCCGACCAAGTCGATACGAGCATGGAGGGAACCGTTTGCCCGCTTTGGCGACGACCACCGGCGTCGCGAGCCAAAACAGGAAGGCCAGTCCGTCATTCGGCGCGGGCAGCGCGATGTTTCGGGCAACCGCTAGAGTTGCGAATACCAGCACATTGCAGGTCGGTTATGTCACCAACTTAAGTTTCCCAACAACATCGGCTAAGGCACCGATCTATTCCAATCACGTGGCGATCGAGGTCTATCGGAACGAGGCGTATCCATTTTTCTTCAAAATTGACTTCCTCCCAAAACAATCGGCCCAACTCATTTCCCGGCCGAAGGCCTGCAAAATCGCTATTACGAAGTATGGCGAGCAGCTCGCGATCATGCTCTCGGGCGCAATTCAGAATGCCCCGGACCTGCTCAACTGTGTAGATTGCGACGCTCTTTTCCCTGACCGTGCACGTCTTCACTCCTTCGATGGGATTCACCGCGATCAGATCCGGAATTGAGCTCTTGTAATCGACGATAAACGGCTCCGGATCCAATTGAAATTGCTATCGTTCTCACCCATCTCGATCAGCCCGGGGGTCCTTGATCGTTTTCGTCTTTCGATCCATAGCTTTCCGCGGCCGGTAATCATAATGACGCTCACTGTGCGCGTCTTCGCGATGGACGCTGCAATAGCCTTCAATCCCGTATTGGTCCTGCACCTTTTCAATTACCCCAATTGAGTAGATCTTGCCGGGACCAAATTCGCAGGCAAGAGGCATGCCTCATCGTAGCGGAAAACACACGGAAAACACACACTTTTTTGGATGAAAACAGCGATTTCCGGCCTTATAGAGCCCTCGAAAAACGGGTCTTTTCAGAGGGGTAAATCGCTGATACTGAGCGATTCCCAAGGAAGTGGAGGCGAGGGGAGTCGAACCCTAAACAGATTGTTGATTATCAACGATTTACACATGAAAAATAGCTCGCCACACGCATTCCACACGCCATTTTTTCGAAAATGTTCGCCGCCTATTTTGTCCGGGTCGTAGGGCGACAGCCTGGATGAGCCCTCGGAAGCAATTCTCCAAAGGCACGAGCAGATCGGGTCATTTTTTGCTGGAGGATGGCTCCTCTAACCGTTCGCGGTATTCTCGCATGAGAAGGCCCACCTCCCTCCGCAGTTCCTCTAGCTGCTTCTTCTGTTCGGCCGTCAGGTTGGCTCCCGCATCAATGGCGGTCCGCAGCGGCACTCCCCGTTTGCCCGCGGCGATGGCCTGCTTCCGGGCGGCTTCGCTGGAAGCTTTCTGTTCCACGGTGAGAAGCGCAGCCTGTTTCTTCAGCAGTTCCGCCCTGCGCGCCTGATACGTCGCTTTTCGCTCTTCGGCGGATGAATCATCCGGAATGCCGGGGGGGTTCTTCGGGGTCGTCGGCGGTTTCCCGGCCGGTATTTTCCGGCTGTTCTTGTTGGCCCGGAACTGGATGGCGAGCGGCTTCAAAGGAGTTTCGGCGAAGTAGTCCCGGTAGGCGGCGAACAGTTGCGCTTTTCGCTCGGGCTCGGATTCGGAGAGATCTTTGGTCTCTCCGAGATCGTTGGCGAGATCGTAGAGATCGGCCTGGGCGGCTTCGCGACTGTCGGCTCCATCGCCGCGCGGGCCACGGGTGAAAGTGAGTTTCCATTCGCCGTCCCGAAAACTGCCAGCCGTCACCGCCATCGGGGGACGCCCATGGTCGGCATCCGGCTTCTTCAACACCGGCAGGAAACTGGCGCTGTCGATGGAAGCGAACCCGGTGGTCGCTTTTGCCAGGTCCAATTGGACGAGTTCGGCGAAGGTAGCGAGAAAGTCGGTGTGGTTGACCAGCGCGTCAGTTTTCGTGCCCGCAGGGATCCGGCCCGGCCAGCGGGCGATGAAGGGAACGCGATGGCCGCCCTCGTGGGGCCGGGCCTTCCCCCCGGCGAGCGGACCGTTGGCACGATGGCCATATTTTTCGATATCGGCATCCGGCCAGAGCGCCCCGTTGTCGCTGGTGAAAAACACGAGGGTGTCCTTTTCCATTCCACTTTCCTCGAGCGCTGCCAGGACCCGACCGAGCTCATGATCGAGCTGAACCATGTAGTCGCCGTAGGGACCGGCTCCGCTCTTGCTCGCAAACTCGTCTTCCGGGAGCCACGGGGTGTGCGGCTCCAGCATGGCGTAATAGAGAAACAGCGGCTCGGGATCGTCTTTGCCGGCGTGAACCCGGATGATCCCGACGACTTCATCGCAGAGCCTGGAATTGACTTCCTCGTGCACGAAACCTGGCGCCAGGTCGCTGGCCGCGTACGTCTCCCGGCGATCCCGATCCGCAGCTTTGTTGCCCTTGGTCGATCCCGTGGGCATGACCTCCGGTCCCCGGTCGCGAATGTAATAGTAGGGACCGTGGCTCATCGCCGAGTTCAGCCCAAGAAAGGAATCGAAACCATGATCGAGAGGGCCACCGACGAACGGCTTCGACAAGTCGAGAATCGGCCGACGGCCCTCTGAGGGAACCAATTCAAAGCCGAGGTGCCACTTGCCGACCATCCGGGTCGCATAACCCTGCGCCTTCAGCATTTCCGCCACGGTCAATTCCTTTGCTTCCAAAACGGGACCTAGGCCGTTGATGCCGTTGACGACACCGCGACGGGCTGGATTGATCCCGGTGAGCAAACCGTAGCGCGACGCGGTGCAGGTCGCACTGGCGGAGTGGGCATCGGTGAACAACATCCCCTCGCTGGCGAGCCGGTCGATATTTGGCGTCGCGATTTTCGATTCCGCGTTGTAAGCGGTGCAATCGCCGTAGCCCATGTCGTCCGCGAGGATGATGAGGATGTTCGGCTTTTCCGCTCCCCACAAAGGAAGGGCAGTCGCCAGGGTAAGGAGCAAGGGAAGAGTCTTCATCGTCAACAGCTTCTGCTTTTCAGGGTTGAATCCACCTCAAATCGCGCAAATCGAATTCGTCCCAAGCACCAGCCGGGGTGATGACAATATCGACGCCTTCCCACTCTTCCAAGGGGTTCTCCTTCATCGTGAAGTCTGCCGGCGAGAGAACGACCCGCTCCCAAGCGTCATTCCCTTCGATGTCGATCGTGTGGCGATAGGTCTCCTTCTCTTTTTCGAGGCTCAGATGAAGTCGGCCGCTTTGGCTCGAACGAATTTCGATACCCAGTCCGGATCCAGGAGGCGGTTGGAACTGCGGGCTCCGAAGCTTGAATGTTTTGCGGCCATTGCCTTTCTCTGAGGTGCAACGCTTTTTTGGACCAGTTTGTTGTTTAGTTTAGTGTCAGGATGGAGTTTTCGAACTGGCTCGGTGAGAGGTAGCCGATCGCGGAATGCTTACGCTGAGTGTTATAATACGCTTCGAT
>JBLHKS010000260.1:0-9178 GCA_047620505.1 Verrucomicrobiales bacterium
GCAAACGCCGCTGTTGAGATTCACGCCGAACGATTTTTAGCAAAATGGGAAGAGTTTAGTTCGCTGACTGGTCAAACCGATTCAACTGGCAAAATCAGTTTTGAACTCCCGCTTCAGGGCCGCTACTTCACCGGTCAGGAGCTCCACCTGGGTGATGCCGTGATTCAGCTTCGGGCTCTCGTTACCGATGGAACCGGCGAACGCCGCCAGACGATTCACCAGGTGAAATTGACCACAACGCCGCTCCGGGTTGAGGTTTTTCCGGAAAGCGGAGAGCTGGTTCAAGGCGTGAACAATCGAGTCTATTTTGTTGCCGCCTTCGCCGATGGCTCCCCTGCCAAGGCGCGAATCGTGACCAAGGGAGCGGGCATCGTGGAAACGAACGAGCTGGGAATCGCGAAGATCGTGATTCGGGCAAACGAGCAAACTCAGAAAATCGAATTCGAAGCCCAAACCGACGACGGAACGCGGCTTCGGACAGTCAGGCCGCTGAGTCTCGGTGAATCCCGCGAAGGAATCCTGCTCCGAACCGATCGAGTCGCCTACCGGCAAGGCGAAGCTGCGAACCTGTCGATTTATTCGGCAACGTCTGCGCGTAAAGTTTTTGTGGATGTTGTGAAAGAGGGCCGCAGCTTTTCGACCGCCGTGATCGAAGTCGAACGGAGTCGAGGTTCACACACGATCGACCTACCGTCGGACCTCGCCGGAACCGTCCAGCTCCAGGCCTACGCGATTCTCAAAAGCGGCAGAATCGTGAGCGACACGAAGCTAATCCAGGTTCATCGCGCTCAGCAGCTGCTGGTCGAGGCCAAGCTCGATGCCGAATCTTACAAGCCGGCCGAAACGGCGATGATCGAGTTTCTCGTGAAATCGAAGGACGGCGATCCGGTCGAAGCCGCGCTCAGCCTCGCTGCCGTCGACGAAGCTGTTTTCGCGTTGAACGACGCCCGGCCGGAGCTGGAAGAGATGGTTTTCCTGATTCAAGAGGAGCTGCTCAAGCCGCGAGCCCAGGTTACGGCCGAATCGCCCGCGGATTTCACCCGCACGCCAGACGAGATCGATACGTTAGTCCAGGAAGCGAATGTTGTCGGCTTCGCAGCCGCAAAAGGTGCCGACGACGCGCCCACGAGCGCAACCGGCGAGACGATTCATGATCGATGGGACCAGATCAAAAAGGACCGCGTCGATCATCGGCTTTTGAGCATTCGGCTTTTCGCGTTGATTCCGCTCGTCGGCCTGATTCCTGCATTTTTGCTGCTCACGGGCTACTCCGTTTCTCGAATCGGCTACCAACCGCGAGGCACGGAGGAAAAACTCCAGGCAGAAGCGTTTCGGCTCAGGATGATGGCCATGTTTCGGATTCTCGCCTTCGGAATTCTCCTTTTCCCGATTTTGCTGATCGGAATCCGCACTGGGATCATTCCTTCAGCGATAACCACGGCGATCGTCTTCGTTTTTCTGTTCCTCGGCCCCGCAGTTTGGCTGACGGTGATCGCGGGCGAGCTCCGGCGTTTGCCTTACGTCGAAAAGAACCTGCTTTTGTTCGTCCGGATGATTCGGCTGGTCCCAGCGATTTACTCGTTTACCGCAGCGGTCGTCATCGGGAAAGTCCTGGCGGAGGCGATCGACGAACGATCGATTTCGGACCCCTTCGAAGGATTTTTGACGTTCGTCAGCATCGGAGCAGTCGTCTTTTCGCTGGCGTTCGTGCTCTTTCTGCGAAGTTCGCTCGGAGCACTCGGCTCAACCGCGAAGAACTCGCGAAATCTCGCAATCAGCGTGGCAGCCGCGACGATTCTAACAATCGCTCTGGTCGTGGTCTCATTCCCGTGGCTGGGTTCGGGAGAAAAGTCCGCAGGAGGGGCAGCGTCGGGAGCCCCCCAATCGACGAACAACTTTCCAGCAGCTGCTGTCGAGCCGATTCGCGTCAGAAAGCTGTTTCCGGAAACTCTGCTCTGGCAGCCTCAGCTGGTAACCGATGAAAATGGGAAGGCACAAATCGAACTCGAACTCGCGGATTCGATCACGACGTGGCGGCTGAGCGGAAGCGCGGTAAGCCGAGGAGGTCAGCTAGGCTCGTTTCAGCGCGGAATTCAGGTTTTCCAGGATTTCTTCATCGACATCGACTTCCCAAACGAGCTGACTCAAAATGACGAAGTCGCTGCGCCGATCGCGATTTTCAACTATCTCGACAAGCCCCAAACCATCCAACTTGAAGCCGCCGCAGCCGACTGGTTCGAGTTCGTTGGCGATTCTCCTGAAAAGACGATTGAGATCGGAGCCGGTGAAATTTCCAGCACCAATTTCCGAATCCGCGCGCTCAAGCCGGGGCGTCACAGCTTCCGCGTTTCAGCGAGAGGAACTTCACTTTCTGATTCAGTTGAGCGAACGGTTCGAGTTAAGCCAGACGGAAGGCGGATCGAACAAGTTGTGAACGGTCGTCTAGATAAAGCGGCCCAGGCTTCGATCACAATTCCGGCTAACGCCGTAGTCGGCGGCAATGACCTCTACTTGAAAGTCTACCCAGGCGCGTTCAGCCAGGTTGTCGAAGGCATGGATTCGATTTTCCGGATGCCGAGCGGGTGCTTCGAGCAAACTTCGTCGACGACCTACCCGAACGTCCTCGTCTTGAGCTATCTTCAGCGAACTCGCCAAACTAAGCCGGCCATCGAATTGAAAGCGCTCAATTTCATCGCTCAAGGCTATCAGCGGCTGATTTCCTACGAAATTTACGGCGGTGGCTTCGAATATTTCGGCAACGCGCCCGCCAATGAAATCCTGACCGCTTACGGATTGATGGAATTCAGCGATATGGCGGAAGTTTACGATGTCGACCCAAAACTGATCAGTCGGACGCGGGAATGGCTGATTTCGCGATGCGGAAACGACGGAAGTTTCGGCAATTCGCGCGCAACGGCTTACATCGCGTGGGCAATCGCAGAAGCCGGTGGGGCGAAACAGCTCAAGCTCACTCTAGATTATCTTGCGCGTGAAACAGACGATTCGAACGACGCTTATGCACTTGGAGTGAACGCGAACGCACTCCTCGCAGCAGGCCGAAAATCCGAAGCTCGCGAAATTCTAAAGCAGTTGAGCGCGCTCGGTAAGAACGATGGTGATCTCGTTTTCTGGCCAGTCGATGGAGTCGGGCCAATGCACTCGATGGGTGATTCGCTAACGATCGAGACTACCGCGATCGTGGTTCAAGCGATGCTTCGAGCAAACTACGAAGTTGGGACGGCTCACAAAGCATTGGAGTGGCTGATTTCGAAGCGCGACGGGGCCGGAACCTGGTTTTCGACGCAGGCGACCGTTCAGGCGATGCGGGCTTTGCTGATTGGTGCTGAGTCGGTTGGGGAAACCGCCGAAACGGAAGTTCAGATCAGCGTCAACGGATCAGCAGTCGAGCCACTGCAAATCAACGCCGAAAACGCCGATGTTTTCCACCTGATCAGCCTGACTGAGCACGTAAAAGCCGGCGTGAACGCGGTCGAAATGACTGCGGGCGGCAATTCGAACCTCGCGTGGCAGATTGTCTCGGTTCACTACGATCCGGCTTCCGAAGAGCCTCAAGAACCCAGCAAGGTTCTTGAAATCGAGACCAAATACAGCGCCGATCGGCTCGAAGTAAACGATCTGCTAAAGGTCCAGGTGATTCTCCGCTACAACCGGCCTGAACCCGCTCGAATGACTTTGGTCGATCTGGGAATCCCGCCTGGATTCCAAGTTGAAACGGCTTCGCTCCAGCAGCTGCTGGATGACGGGCAAATCGAGCGGTACGAGATAAAAGGTAACCAGGTCAGTCTCTATCTCGACCAAATTCCCGGTGGCGGAAAACCTGTGAACCTCGGATACGAGCTGCGTGCAAAATTCCCGATCAACGCGCAAGCCCCGCCGAATGCAGCCTGGCAATTTTATGAGCCCGAGGTTCGTGCCGAAACAAAACCGACGCGGCTTACCATCGAGTGAGCTACGACGAGTCGGCAACCGGGGCTTCCACCGGAAGTTTCGGCGTTTCGGGTTCGTCTGGCTCAGCCGATTCGAACTTCCAGCCCAACTCTTTATACTCAGCCTCAATCTTTTCGGTAAGCCGCTCAAGATCAGCCTCGCGAGTGATCGAAACGAGATAACGCCGATTCCTCGTCGGCTTAAGTTCATCGATCATTTGAATCGGCGCTGCTTGCTGATCCTTGGGATAGCGCCGGAAATTCAACCCGCCAACTTTGGTCAAATCGACGCCGTCCAGCCAACGCTGAGCCGCGTCAAGATCCCGACCAGGGTAGACCAATTGTAGAATCCAACGATCGCGAAGTAGAATTCGAATTGCTTCACGCTCGGCATCTCCATCCTTTAGCAAGATCATCGGGTGGCCTTTCCACTGCCCTCGCCGAAGGCCCGAAGCCAGCAGCTGCTCAGGCGTCAGTCGGAACGGACGCAGCTGATTTTCGTTCTCCGCAGTGTCACGAATCTCGACCATCACCTTGAGCGGCGTCTTGGTGCGCGCTTCGATGTCAGGCGGCAGAATTTCGGTAAATTCCCGCATCGCTTGGGAGAAAAATCCACGGGCAACGTAACTCCGAGCCTCAGATCTGGTGATCTCCCATCGGGGCAAAGGATCTGGGAGCACCTCAAGCAAAGCGCTCGGCGACGAAGGAATTGCTTCGCCCTGTTTTTGCGCCTGGAGCGAGCCCAAAGCGAAAAACGACAACGCAAAAAGGAAAATGAACGCCTGGTGATTCAGTGGTCGAGATACTTAAAATACAGAATTCGATACTTAATCACAGCGTCCGCCGGGTTATAAGCATCTGCAAGTGAAGACCTCGTGTAGGGCACCTCTGGAAACAAGGCATCGTATTTCATGTCAGCCTGAGTTGGTCCATCGAGCGCGGCGAATTTCGCCTTCGGCCCAGGCGGAGTTGGCGGCGATCCGGGAACCTGGCGCCCATCTTCGTTGCCAGTTACGATTCCCCCACTCGCTTCTGGGTCGCCTTTTGCGATCCGATCCCAAATTCCGCGAGTCGTGGTGTGGCCGTTCCCAGGAACGCCGTCTTTTCCGGGCCAGACATGACGTTCGACCAAGGCAAAGAACCGTCTTTCTCCAACAACGCTGTCTCCCCACTGAAACTCATCGTAGGCCTTGTTGCTCGGATCCTTTCGGACCGACTGGGCGATTCCCCAAACTCCAAAACTGTTCGATTGCGTCGTCAACGCGCTCGCCATGTTACGAAGGAGGCTCTCCTTTTCCCAATCGGTTTCCCCCTCGGCGTAGCCCGCAACCTCAGCAATTTCCCCAACGTAATCGAAGACTTCGTTGTTCTTTTGATAATTCAAAGCTGCCTTGGCAAACTGCTCAATCTGCGGATCCGGCCGGAGATTACGGAAGACCGCCAAAGTCGAAAGCGTTCGCTCAGGAGGCTGGAAATTTGGGCTATCAGCCGGATAAATCCGGTTGTTCAGATTTATCTTTCCAGCTGTCGCATTAAGATAAGAAACTGCAGACCAAGTGTCGGGAAGACTCCTCGCTGCATTCCAATGCGCCCGCGGCATCGGATATCCGGAAGCTAATAGATCGAGTAATATCCAGTCGGGCGTTCCTTGCTGATCTGGAGAAAGGGAAAGCGTCTTCCAAGGTTCGCTAGACTGGATTCCAGTGTGAACTGTCGACCAGAAGGCATTTGAAGGAATTCGCCCTCCAAATCGAAGCCCTGAACCTATGCTCATCGGCCCGGCCTCGACAACCGTGCCGAGGTCAGCCAGTTGGATGGACTTGAATTTACTGAATTCGTTCCCCTCTTCAGGCGGTTGAATCGTGTTCGGTTCGCCCATCGAGTCCTGACCCGGGTCCAGCGCAATCCAGTCGTCCGTCGTCCGGCTGACGCGCGGGTCTTCGACTTCCCAACTTACAAAGTAGTCTGGATCGGGAAAAGTCAGATCCACCTTAAAGTCAGCCGTCAGGACATCTTTGGTGTTGTTGGTTCCAAGCGGAACGACTTGCTTACAACGCGGACCAGGCCCTGCGAGCCCGACTCTAAACGAAAGCTCAACATCGATAACCTGATTCGCCTCAAATTCGGCCGCTTCAGTCGGCTCATCGGTGACGGTCTCTCCATCTTCGCTGAGGTAGAATGCGCCAGAACTGGCGACCGTGTAATTTTCGCCCAAACCACCTTCGGTCGGCGCAATCGAGCCGTGCTGTTCAGCAATAAGTTTCCGCATGTCCTCAGAATCCCAGCTATCGTCGTCCAACTCCAATTCCGCGTCGCCTGCCTCTATTTTGAGAAAATCGACCTTCGCCGGAAACGGATTCTGTCTTAGCAAAGGTCCCATCGGGTGCATGTAGTATTCCACTTCGTAGCGGTACAAGAGCCGGAACATTCGCTCGCCCTCGTCCGTAAAAAATTCCTCTGGAATCACGACAAATTTGATTTCGTTCAAATGCGGACCGGGAGTTTGAGGCAGCATCGGATCTGCGCCCGGATCTTCATCGAAATTATCATTAATTCGCCAGTAGCTCTGCTCAGGAATCTTCCCATCTTCATCATCAGACTCCAGAAAATTTGAGCTGGTCACCAGCTTTGCGTATTCGTCTGGAAACGCACCCGGATTCAACGACACCGGCGTTGTTGCCAATCGCGACATCGTCATCAGATTGAGAATGATCTGAGCCGATTCTCGACCACCGTATTTGTTGCGAAGGGACGTCATTTGTCCGCCGTTCCCCCAGCCCGGCAGCTTTCTGCCAAAATAATTGGCCAGCACCTTGCCTGTGGAAAGAGTCATTGCGTTACTATCTTTGAGCTGAGCCGCTGTGGCTTCCGCTGTGTCCACTTCATAGCCAGGACTGCTGAAAATGGCCTGAAAATGCGAATCTTTCCCGTTGGTGAACGGCTGTTGATAGGCAGGTCCAGCGTCGAGAGAACTCGGCTGGTGCAACGAGAATAACCGCGAGCGGCCGAACACATTGAATTCCGGCGAGCGGCCGTAAAACGTAAAGTGCCAGCGCTTTTCGTTCATCCATTCCCGCGCCTCTCGTCCGCGCATTTCTGTATAGTTAATAACAGAATCAGGAAAGCGGTGAAACCCGTGTAGAAACTGATGATTAAACAAGCGCGACATCTTGAATTGATCGGGATCATCAAAGAGAACATCGACATTGATCGAAGATGGGTGCCCGAGCGAAACGATCTCGTGGTAGTCTGGAGCGGGACGGACTTGTGGCGTAGGAAACCCGGCTCGCAGCTGCGCAGCCCAATCGCCGCCATCAGGATCCCAAGTAGGTTTGCCCAGCGCAGTGCTGACGTTGACCTTGGTGGACTCATCATCGATCCAGAATGCGTAGCGACCACGCAGTTTGTTGGACCTTGATGCTTGTCTCGCCGGATCGCTCAAAACCGGAATCCAAGCAATGCGCATTTCCGGCGGTTTCTCGTCGTCGGGATTCATTGCGATCGGTCCGGTACTATTTCCAGGAATCGGTCGATTCAAATCGACAGAATATGCGTCAGGCGGATCGTTGGAATTTACCGGTGGCGAAATACCGCTATGCAAATCGATATGCTCTGATCTACCACCTCGAATTACCGTCAGTCTGCCCGGATTCGTCACCCAGTTCACGGCACTAGCAGCTGCTGGAGCGGAAATTGGCTCCGGTTCCGGAATATTTGAACGCAAAATGTCGATCGCGTGCGCTAAAGCTCCGTCGGCAAGCAATTTGGTGCGGTGTGTTTTTTCAACCGCGCTAGCGACGCCCAATTCAGTCGTCATGCTTGAAATATAACCAAGCACAAGCACCGAAAGCACTGACAATGCGATCAGCACCATCAGCAGAGCAACCCCGCGTTGGCCTTGTCGGGATTCCCGTTTTGAGTTGGTCCGCATTCCGGGACCTCAGTTTGCGTTGGCGAGTTTCACGCGACTTGTGAACGTTCGTGCGTTGTTGATTTGGGAAGTCTGCAACTCTTCCTGAAACCGACGCAGTGACGCTTCGACGTCTAAGGTTTCAGCGGTCATGATGTTGGTCATCCGGGGAATTCCGAGATTCTCGTTTGCGCGGCTGATCGACTCCATATCCAAGGTGACCATCGTGAATTCGATCGCGGCAGGAAGTTTATCGCCCTTGGTTGCGTTATCGACATTCGGGAAATAACGGAACGACGTTCCATCTTCAAATGGTTTGGTGGTTGCCATTTGGAATAGAGCGGCGGAATTATAAATCAGCGGCGTTTTGGGATGGAGCGGATCCTCCGAAGCCCAGGGAACTGGGTTTCCAAGCGTATCGAAGCACTGAATCCAGAATGCGAGGACGCCATCCGCGATCGGAGCCACGACCGACTTGCGATTATCTGGATCGCTATCATTGAAGGCGTTTGAGTCCAGCGAGCTCAGGAAATTTGCTGGTTGAGTCGGAGTTGCATAGGGATTTGGATCGTCTACATAGCTATTGAAATCGCCCCCGAAGTAGTCTTCGTCCTCTGGTCCAATATAAATCCGCTTCAATCGGTAAAACTGCCTTTCATCGTTTCGTTCCAGATAGTATCCAACTCGCCTGATTTCGCCATCTCGACCAATTGGCGCAACAAACATGGTTGCTTGAGAATCGGGCTCGATCTTTTCGCAGCCGCATTTACCAAGAAGAGAGCCGGGCATTACCGTGAATTGCTGGCAGGTGTCGATTGTCGCGCCACTGACCTCGCGAGCCATCAATTCTAGAGCCGTGCTGCCGGCCTGATAAGTTTGGACGATTTCTTCACCTCTAAGCCAATTATTTCCGGCTGCGCCGAGCATACTAGCCAAGAGAATGCCGATCATACCGAGAACAGCAATCGAGATTGTAACTTCAAGCAGAGAAAATCCACGCTGCTTTCGGGGTTCTGGAGTTGAGGTACGATTCATGGTTTGTTTTCGGGTTATCGCAGAGATCACAGGTCAATCGTTGGTTCAAAAGAAGGGTCGATCTTTTCCCAGCTCGGGCCGGACAAAGTCGTTACAAAATAGGTCATGGATTCTCGGTTATTGTTCGTAATTCCGAGCAGTTTTCCGGTTTCGCCATCCACCGGCCAAGCCAGTTGGAGCGTTACTGCCTTGAGGCCCTTGGCATGCTCCGAGAAATCCGGCCTCGGAGTCGAAATCTCAACATCAACTCGATAGACCCGGGATTGTTGCTGCTCACGAGAGTCAG
>JBLHKS010000261.1:0-9139 GCA_047620505.1 Verrucomicrobiales bacterium
GAAGCTGACCGAAAACATCACGGCCCAGCAGTTGATCGATCTAGTTGCGTTCCTTGACGAAAGCTACAAAGCTGCTCTACCGGGCTACCCAGCAAAATAAAGAGAAGGCCCGCGTCCCAACCCGCGGCGATCCCGGTGCCTGCGCCCGTTCAATCGAGCCGCTCAGCCTCGACCCAGCGCACCGCGTAACGCAAAACCTCGTTGCTGTCCGCGAGTCCCAGTTTCTCGCGAATGTGCGCTCGATGCGCGTCAACTGTGCGTCAACTGTGCGTCAACTGTGCGTCCACTGATGTTAAGCTGATCGGCGATCGCCTCCGTCGCCTTGCCTTGCCCGATCAACTCGAAAACTTCCAGCTCACGATCCGTCAACCGCGCCAGCGGAAAGCTGAACCCAACCTTGTCGCCGTCCACGAGTGATGTCAGAAAGTGGTTCGTGACCTCCGGGCTGACGTAGACCGTGCCGCCGAGAACTTGGAGCAACGCTTCGATCAGTTTCTCGGAATTTTCCTTCATGAGATACCCCCGCCCGCCCGAGCGAAGCACACGCTCGGCATAGATCAGTTCGTCATGCATCGACACGACGAGCACCGGCAACTTGGGATGCAGGACCTTCAAATCCTTGAGCAACTCCAAGCCGTTCTTATCTGGCAAGGTCAAGTCACTGACAACGACATCAGGTGAAGACTTTCCGATCAGATCGAGCGCCTCCGCAGCGCAACTCGCGACGCCGCAGATTTCGAGCGTTTCTTCCGCGTCGATCAGGTAGGTGACGCCATGGCGGAAGACAGCGTGATCGTCGATAATGAAAACTTGTTTTACGGCCATGGCGGAATCGTTCGGAACGATGATGAGCGTAGGCGTTGGGTTGCCGAAGACAATCCGAATCTGCTCCCTCCGCATTGTCGGCGCGGGATCTGCGTACGCGCCGTACGCAATACCGCGACCTCATGAGTCGTCGCACGCCCAATACCCGCTCATCGCCAACGGCTCTAAGATCATTTTCAAATCCAATCCACGAGTCATGCCAAATAAGTCACGATCCACCACCAAATCCGCAAAAACAAAGACGCCGAAACCGCCTGCTCGAAAGACAGCGGGCAAGCGTTCGAAGGGGCAGACGGGAATTACCTCCGACGATGAGATTCGCGTCGCCGCCTATCACGTTTACGAGCATCGCATCGGCAACGGCCACCACGGAGATCACTCCTCCGATTGGTTCGAGGCCAAGCGAATGCTGAGCTGAAACCACTTCGCGTTGAGTTGAATCGAGCTGGCCAATCGCCGAGCAGCACTTCGCAACTCAAGCAGAGAAACTCGAACCGAACACCACTATCAATTTGAAAACCAATTCATCATGAAAGCGATTGCTTACATATTAGGAATCATCGCCGCCGTCATCTGCCTGACATCCTGCGAACCGAAAGCCACTTCCGGCAAGGGCATGGTGCTCCCAGAGGGCGATTTCGACCGCGGCAAAGCCAGCTTCGCCGACCTCAAATGCAATCGCTGCCACATCGTCACTGGCGTCGAAATTGCAGCTTACGAAGGCGGCTGGGATCCGCCGCTCGAGTTGGGCGGCACGGTCTATCGCGTCAAAACCTACGGCGATCTCGTTACGGCGATCACCAATCCCGGTCACGTCATTTCGAAGAAATACAAAGATCAACTTTCAGCGTCCGGCGTATCGCCGATGCCCTCTTTGATTGAAGAGATGAGCGTTGGTCAGCTCATTGACTTGGTCACGTTCCTGCACTCGCGTTATGTCAAGCTTCAGCCGGAATATGAATATGACTACGTCATGTACTAACATTACCACCACGAACTCAAAACATGAAATACATTGTCACCACTGAGAAGAGCATTGAACAAGCAAGCGTCGATCTTGAGGCCGCCGTGAAGCGGAACGGATTTGGCGTCCTCCACATGTATGACCTGCAACAAACGCTCAAGAGCAAGGGCGTCGATCTTCCGAACGCCTGCCGAATTTATGAGATCTGCAATCCCCAAAAGGCGGAACAAGTTCTGAAGAATGACATGACGTTGAACATGGCGCTGCCTTGTCGAATTTCGGTATTTCAGCACAACGGGGAGACGCAGATCGGGATGATCCGGCCAAGAGCGATGTTGTCGATGCTCAGCGATGATGACGCGTTGGCGACGGTGGCTGAAGAGGTAGAGTCGATCTCGATTCGCATCATCGATGAGGCGAAGTGATCGAGGAAACCCATGGCGGCGCTTCACGATCATCATCACCATCATGAGACTCTCGGTGGCGCGGCATTCGCCGTTGCCGTCGCCATCAACGTCTTCCTGACGTTCGTTGAAGTCTCAGTTGGCCTCTACGCTGGAAGCACGGCGCTGATCGCCGATGCCCTGCACAACATGAGCGACGCAGCCGCGCTTGTCATCGCATGGTGGGCTCGGCGAGTCGCCGCGCGCAAAGCTGATGGTGCGTTCACCTTCGGTTATCGGCGGGCCGAATTGGTCGCCGCGGTCGTCAATCTGACAGCCCTCATTGTCTTGGCGCTGTCACTGGCGAACGAAGCGGTCATGCGGCTCTTCGATCCAGTCGAAGTCCACGGCGGCGCAGTCGCGATTGCCTCCGTGGTGGCGATCGTCGTCGATATCGGGACCGCTTGGCTACTCTGGAAGCTCGCCAAAGGCAGCCTCAACCTCAAGGCTGCGTTCCTGCATAACTTGTCAGACGCTGGATTCTCAGTCGCCGTGCTTATCGGCGGACTCGTCGTTCTCAAAACCGGCATGGTCTGGATCGACTCGGCCCTCACGCTAGCGCTGGCGGTTCTCATGATCGTCCCTTCGCTGAGCCTGCTTAAGCAATCGGCACGCATCCTGATGCTCGGCGCGCCTCCTGACATTGACACCGAGGAGGTTCGCAAAACGCTGCTCGAAATCGAGGGCGTCGCGGATGTGCATCACCTTCATTTTTGGCAGATCGACGAATCGACAAAATCCGTCGAGGCGCATCTCACGACGCGGAACACCGCGCCGGAGAACCTCAGCCGAATCATTTCGGAGGCTCGCGCCAAAGTTCTTGAGCGCCACCAGATCGCGCACGGAACCTATCAAGTCGAACCAGCCCAATCAAGCTGCGACGACGGCGATCATCACGCTTGACGGCGCTGGCCGAGAAACGCGTTAGGAAAAACCAGACGCCAAGGCGGCTGGCTACAAGGTCACGAAGCGTTATCGGATTGCGGAGCCGATGGGAACCAGTGCGATGTTTTCTTGCAGAATCCCACGAGCATCAGCATCAGCGGCACCTCGATCAAGACACCGACGACGGTGGCCAACGCCGCGCCCGAGGAGAGTCCGAACAGCATCACCGCCGTGGCGATGGCGACCTCGAAGTGATTCGACGCGCCGATCATCGCTGCTGGAGCCGCGTCTTGATAGGATAGCTTGAGCGCCTTCGCCAAAGCGTAGCCAAGCGCGAAAATGAGAATGGTCTGGAGAAACAGCGGGATCGCAATCCAAACGATGGTCAGGGGGTTGGCGACGATGACCTCGCCTTTGAAAGAGAAGAGCAAAACCAAGGTCAACAACAGCGCGCTGATGGTCACAGGTGTGAGGTAATGCAGGAATTTCTCTTTGAACCACGCCTCGCCCTTCGCCTTGAGAATCCAGCGCCGGGAGAGGAAGCCAGCGACGAGAGGTAGCGCGACGTAGATTCCGATAGAGAGCGCGAGCGCCTCCCAAGGCACCGGTAGACGGCCGACGCCGAGGAGCAGCCCGCCGAGGGCTCCGTAAAGCACGAGCATAATCAGCGAATTGATGGCGACCATGACGAGCGTGAGACCGTCGTTGCCTCGGGCGAGGTGCCCCCAGACTAACACCATCGCCGTGCAGGGCGCGATCCCCAGCAAGATACAGCCCGCCAAGTAGCTGCGCCAGAGCGGAATTTCCAGCATCTTCACCCCTTCGTGCAGCACCACGACGCCCGAGCCGTGCTCAGCTCCCACGGGAAGGTTGAGGCCGAAGGGCATCCTCACCAGATCGGTCGCGTCCACGCCGATGAAGGCTCGCAACAAGACGCCGAGGAACAGGCTGGCGATGGCATACATCGTGAAGGGCTTCACGGCCCAGTTTATGAACAGGGTCAGCAGCACCGGCTTTCCGCTCCGCCCCGCGCGCACGACGCCAGCGAAGTCGATTTTGACCATGATCGGATACATCATGAGGAACAGACAAACGGCGATGGGGATCGAGACGACAGGCGCTCCGCCCACTTCGAGCGCGAGCCCGTCGAGAGCTTTGGCGAATCCGGGGGCGATCTTGCCGAGCAGAATGCCAGCGCCCATGCAGAGCATTACCCACACGGTGAGATAGCGCTCGAACAGGCTGATCGGCTTTTGATCTTCGTTAGTTTTCATGAGTGACGAATCATGCTCTGAGTTAGGGTATTGCCTTGCGGTTAACCATGTAGTAGAGAACTGGAACCGCCAATCGGCTGACGAACAGTGAGGCGATCTCGCCAGCCATCAGGGCGATGGCGAGGCCTTGAAAAATCGGGTCCATGAGGATCACGCCAGCTCCGACAATGACGGCCATCGCCGTCAGGAGCATCGGGCGGAAACGCACCGCGCCAGCGTCAACGACGGCTTCCTTGAGCGGCATGCCCTCGCGCAATCGCAGTTGGATGAAGTCGACGAGGATGATCGAATTACGCACCACGATGCCGCCGCCAGCCATGAAGCCGATCATCGAAGTTGCCGAGAAAAACGCGCCCATGAAGCCATGCGCGGGCAAAACGCCGATCAAGGAAAACGGAATTGCCGCCATCACGATCAGTGGCGTGACGAAGGACTTGAACCAACCCACCATGAGCATGTAGATCAGCACCAGCACCGCCGCGAAGGCGATGCCAAGATCGCGAAACACCTCGATGGTGATGTGCCACTCGCCATCCCATTTCATCGACGGCTCAATATCGAGGAAAGGCGTTTGCGCGTTGTAGATTTGCAATTCCCGGCTGGAGCCGCCGAAATCCCGCAGATCGATCTCAGCAAGCTTCCGGTTCATCTCTTGGATCGCGTAAACCGGGCTCTCCTTCTCGACGGCGACATCGCCGGTTACGTAGGTCACCGGCTTGAGGTTCTTGTGGTAGATGCTCTTGTCGATGTTGTCCTCCTCGATCGTGACTAACTCGCCGAGTGGGACCAACGGTGACGGAGCGGGCTGCGCGCCGCGTTCAGGCAAAGCGTTGGCGTCGCCCGATCGGACTCGCAGGCCCAGCAGCTGCTGGGGGTCGGTTCGCGATTCACGCGGTAGACGAACGCGGACCAAGACCGGCTCGCGCTCGCGCGGCAGGTGCGCGAGATCGACCGCGATTCCGTCGACCGCGATCCGCAACGTCTGCGAAATCGTTTCCGCGGTGATGCCGTTGAGCGCGGCCTTCTCCTTGTCGATCCGGAATCGAAAACGCTTCTGATCTTCCTCGCCATACCAGTCGACATCGACAACCCCCGGCGTTTCGTGGAACACACGCATCACTTCGCGGGCCAGCGCTTCGCGATGTTCGCGGTCATGCCCGTAAACCTCAGCCACGAGCGTCTGGAGCACGGGAGGGCCGGGAGGAACTTCGGCGACGGCGATCGCGGCCCCGTATTTTTCGGCGATGGGAACGAGCTTGGGACGGACGCGCGTGGCGATCGTATGAGAGTCGGCGTTGCGATGATGTTTCGCCAAAAGGTTGACCTGAATGTCGGCGACATTGGCGCCGCTGCGCATGAAGTAGTGCCGAACTAATCCGTTAAAATTGAACGGCGACGCCACGCCCGCGTAGACCTGATAATTTTCGACTTCCGGCTCTTGCGCGATCACCGCCGCCATTTCGCGGGCCACCCTCGCAGTCTGTTCGAGCGTCGATCCCTCGGGCATGTCGAGGATCAGCTGAAACTCGCTCTTGTTGTCGAACGGCAGCATTTTGACCTTCACGAAGCCGATGCCGACGAGCGCCATGCTGCCTAACAATAAAGTGGTGATCACGGCGAGAAACCCCCAGCGCGTCCAACCCCTTGAGAGCAACCAGCCCATGCCAGAACGGTAGATTCGCGTCGTCCAGCTTTCCTTGCTGTGCCCGTCTTCGCCGTCTGACTCTTTGTTTTTGCGCCGCAGAATTCGCACCGCGGCCCACGGCGTGACGATGAACGCGATCAGCAGCGAGAAGACCATTGCCGCGCTCGCGCCGATCGGAATGGGGCGCATGTAAGGGCCCATCAAACCGCCGACGAACGCCATCGGCAAGATCGCGGCGATCACCGCCCACGTTGCGAGAACCGTCGGGTTTCCAACCTCGATGACCGCTTCAATCGCGGTTTGCTTCGCGGGTTTGTCCTTGTTTTCCGGCAAGCGAAAGTGCCTGACGATGTTCTCAACGACCACGATCGCGTCGTCGACGAGAATGCCGATTGAGAAGATCAGCGCGAAGAGCGTAATCCGGTTCAGGGTGAAGCCGTAGAGCAAAAACACCAACATGGTTAGCGCCAGAGTCGAAGGAATCGCGATGGCGACGACCAACGACTCCCGCCAGCCTAACATCAGCAGAACGAGCACCGATACGCTGAACACGGCGATGCCCATGTGGAAGAGCAACTCGTTGGATTTTTCGGAGGCGGTTTCGCCGTAATTTCGCGTCACCGAGACGCCGACATCACCCGGAATCATCCGTCCTTTCAGCGCGTCGACTTTGGCGAGAACTTCCTTGGCGATCGCGACGGCGTTGGTTCCGGGGCGCTTGGCGACGGTGATCGTGACCGCGGGTTCCTCTCCGCCAATCTCGCCCGATGCCGCGCCGTGTCCGAACCTGACGTAGTTACTGGGATCATCAGCCCCATCGCTCAACTCGGCGACGTCACGCAAGTAGATCGGTTTGCCGCCGAACGCGCCCAAAACGATGTCGCCAGCATCCACCGCAGACGTGAGAAACGCGCCGCTCTCGATCAGCAGCTGCTGGTTGCCCGCTGAGATGTCGCCAGCTCGATATTGCCGGTTTGCCTGCTGCAGAACGGGGACGATGCCAGCGAGGCTCAAGTTGCGAGCCGCCAGTTTGGCCGGATCGACCGAGGCCAGAATCGTGCGTCGCTCGCCACCGATGATGGTCGTTTCCGCAACGCCGGGGACCTGCTTGATGGCGTCATTCAATTCGGCAGCGAGCCGCCGCAGCGTGACCGGGTCGTGGTCTTTGCCGTGAAGCGTGAGCGCAAGAATTGGGACATCGTCGATCGATTTGGCCTTGATGATGGGCTGCGATACGCCGGGGGGAATCCGGTCGAAATTCGACTGCAACTTCTGGTTCAGCCGCACCAGCGCGGTTTCGACGTCGTAGCCGACTTTGAAGCGGACGATGACGAGGCTCTCGCCCGGCCGTGAGATGCTGTAGACGTATTCAACGCCGGAGATTTCCCAGAGCAGCTGCTCCATCGGCGCGGTGACGCGCTCCTCGATTTCTTTCGCGCTGGCGCCCGGCATCCCGACCATGACGTCGATCATGGGAACCTTGATCTGCGGCTCCTCCTCGCGCGGCAACATGATCACGGCGAAGAGACCGAGCAAGACCGACGCAGCGATCACCAACGGCGTTAGCTTGGAGTCGATGAACGTCGCGGCGAGTTTGCCCGCCAATCCGCCGTTTTCTTCTTTGCTGGACTCACTCACCGGCGGTCACAGGTTGTCCGTCACTCAGATCAGCGGCGGGATTCGCAACGATGGTTTCGCCGTCATCGAGGCCGGCGAGAATCTCGATCTCACCCGCGTCGCGGCGCCCGGTTCGGACGATGCGGAGACGCGCCGCCTCACCTTCGATCACGAAGACGTAGTCCATTTGACCGCGCGAAATCAGCGCCGACTCAGGCACGGACAAGGCAGTCCGCAAGCCGCGAGGCAAGAACGCGCGACCGAACTGACCGGCGCGCAGATCCGGATGCTCGGGCAAGTCGAGCTTGATGGAAAACGTTCGGCTGCCGACATCGGCTGAGGGCGCGATCTCCGTGATTTCGCCCTTCAGATCGGCGTTCGCGCCGCTGACCTGAATGCGGTAGGAATCGCCGAGCTTGAGACTGCCAGCGATCGATTCTCCGGCGTTGATCTCCAACCGCAGCAGCGAGGAATCCTCCAAAGAAAACAACGGCCGCCCCGGCGACGCGAAATCGCCCGGCTCCATCAGCTTGCGCGTGATCACGCCGTCGAAGGGCGCTTTGACCGAAGCGTTGTCGACCAAGCTCTGGGTTTCGTCGACCGTGGCCGCGGCGATCCGCTGTTGCGATTCGACCTTCTCAAATTCGGCTTGCGTGACCGAACCCGAATCGAGCAAATTACGGTAACGCGTCAGCTCGCGATCAGCCTGCGCCAACCCCGCTTTGGCCCGATCGAGCGATGCCCGCAACTCGCCAACCTCGATCTCCGCCAGCTTTTCATCCTGCTCGACCCGCTTGCCCGGAGTCGCCAACATCTCAAGCACGCGTCCGGTCACTTTCGCGGAAACCTGCGCTTCCTTTCGCGGGCGGACCGTGCCGACGACTTCTTCAAAGACCGGGACTTCGCTGGCTGCAGCGACGTGCCCCTTGACCGCGACGGCTTCCTTTGGCGTGGACACGTGGGGGTCGTGCCCACCGCAACCGGCGAGGGCAACCGCGGCGACCAAAATCAGGTGAACTCTCATTTGGTGGATTTGTGAGGGTTGAGGATCGGCAGGCCGAGCGCATGACGAAGTGAAGTCAGCGCGATCTGTCGCGCCGCTTGTGCGTCTGTCAGGCGAACGCGGGCAGCGGTCAGAGCCGTTTCCGCATCGATGAGCTGGGTACTCAGCGCGAGGCCTTCCTGAAAGCGCTTTCGTGTTAGATCGAGACTTTTCTCCGCGCTCGTGACCGCTTTCTCCGCTAACTCGATCCGAGTGCGCGCGGTTTCCAAGTTCAGGCGCGCGATCTTACCCTCCAGATCGATCTGCAGCTGCTGCCGACGAATTTGTTCTTCGATGATCGCCAAGTCCGCCTCGGCTTGCGCGATTTGCGCCTTGGTCTCGCCGCCACGCCAAACGTTCATCCTCACCGTAACTCCGGCGATCCAGCTGTCGCCACCGTCCGATTCGGTGAACCCCTGATCGTGTCGCGCCGCGCCGAACGCC
>JBLHKS010000262.1:0-9118 GCA_047620505.1 Verrucomicrobiales bacterium
GCCGTCTTACCTCGGAGTTCTCCAGGATTCTCAAATCGACTCGCTGATTCTCTACATCAAAACGCTCAAGAAAAAGTAAGCCATGCGCTCGCTCGCCGTTCTCTTTCTGCTAACCGGATCCCTCGCGGCTCAGGATTCAAAGTATCAGCTTTTCAGCTGGGAACGGGGCATCGAATTCGACCGGATCGAAGCGACCGGCTTGCGGAAATGAGCGAGGTTTTTCGTCAGCAGCTGCTGGACGACGGCGCGATCGGACTCAACGCGAGTTTGACGCCGCTGACCGGCGGTGTTTCGAGCGACATCTACAAAGTCGACGACGGCGATCGCGTTTTCGTCGTCAAGCGCGCGCTGGAAAAACTAAAAGTTGCCGACGACTGGCATGCGGATCTCTCGCGGAACGGCTTCGAAGTGGCTTACTTGAATGTGGTCAGTCAGTTTTTGCAGGAAGCGGTTCCCAAGGTTCTCTTCCACAATCCGGAGAACGGCTATTTCGCGATGGAGCATCTCGGCGATGGTTTTGAAAACTGGAAAACGACGATGCTCGGCGGCGATTGCCGGATCGAGCACGCTCGTCGCGCGGGTGAAGTGTTAGGGCGGATTCATCGCGAAACCTGGAACGACTCCGAACTCCGCGCTGGGTTCGAAACCACAGATAATTTTCACGATCTACGTTTGGAGCCGTACCTCCTGAAAACTGCGGAGCGTCATCCAGATTTGAGCCAGCAGCTGCTGGACGAAGCCGACCGAATCCGCAACACGCGGCGTTGTCTCGTTCACGGCGATTTCAGCCCGAAAAACATGCTTTTCAACGGGGATCGGCTCGTCGTTCTGGACTGTGAAGTCGCTTGGTTCGGCGACCCGGCTTTCGACGTCGCTTTTCTCCTGAATCATCTCATGATCAAGGCGCTGCATGTTGATCCTGTGTGTTTCGAATTGGCCCGCGAAGCATGGCAAGCTTACGCCGGCTCCCTAACGAATTATCATCCCGAGCTTGCCGAGGGACCTCCCGAGTTAACTTTGATCGACGCTTCGTCCGAAGCAATCGAAGCTTCAGGGAGTTTGGAAGCCTCGCAGCAGTTCTGCGCCAAAGGTCAGCGGGAGGTCCCTCGGCAAGCTCGGGATGATAGTTGTTGTCGGGTGGTAGAGGGGGCGCTAACGAAGCTCCTGCCTGCGCTGATGCTCGCGCGCGTCGATGGAAAATCTCCAGTCGAGTACCTGAACGATTCCGAACGAGTCCGCCTTCGCGAATTCGCGCGCAACGCGCTCATCAACCCCGTTTGCTGCTTGGAAGAGCTGATCGAGCGCGCTCAAGGCACGCTCTGACCCATCGCCGCCTGCCAGAGCGCATACCAATCCTGACGTTCCAACACGATCTCCGCTGACTTCGCGGCGCTGTCGATTCGATCGAGACTGTTCGTGCCGATCACCGGGACCATCCCGGACGGATGCGCGAGGAGCCAGGCGAACGCGAATTGATCAACGGTCGCGCCGCCGTACTTCTCAGAAAGCTCGGCGCAAGCCGCGCGAATCCGCGTCGCTGCTTCGTTTTCCGGATCGAAAAGTCGACCGCCCGCCATCGGCGACCACGCCATTGGCCGGATCCTTGCCTGCTCACATTGATGAAGCGAGCCGTCGTAGAGCGCGTCCATTTTTAACAGGTGAACCTCGACCTGATTCGTGACGAGCTCAGCCGTTGAGAGCCAGTCAGGACGATGAATCAGAAGCAAATCGATGTGGTCGACGCCGAGTTTCTGGAGCGAACGCTCAGCGCAAGCGACGATGTTTTTGGCCGTCGAATCGTAGTGCGGAAGGCGCGCGTTCGGCTTGCCTTCGCTCGGCACGCTGATCCCGCATTTCGTGATGATCTCGATTTTGTCGCGCAGGCTCGGCTCCTGTTTCAACGCGGCGCCGAAGAGCTCTTCGTTTTCGTAAAGGCCGTAAATATCGGCGTGGTCCATCGTCGTGATGCCGAGTTCGAGGCAGCGATGCACCTTGGCGAGAATCCGGTCCGGCGAAGAGCCATCGGGATCGTCTTGAGCCCGCCACCAGCCGAAAACGAGCCGGCTGACTTCGGGGCCTTCAGGAGAAAGTTTTACGCGTTGCATGGGCATGGGCGGATTCTCAGGGCGTTCGCGCCGGTTTCAAGCGCGGAACTCAAGACTGACGAATCCTTGCTTTCTTACATGCAAAGAGCTTTCCTCGCGGTGGGTCGGACCGACGCCTCCTTTAATTAAATGAGCCAGATCAAGCAGCTGCAAATGACCTTCGTTCCGGTGGAGGATCGAATTTTGTTCAGAGTGAATATCGCCGACCGCACGATTTCCCAGATCCGGTTCTGGATCACCCGCCGCTACGTGAAAGTGCTCTGGAAAGCTTTGCTGAACATGCTGGAAAGCCGAAAGGGATCGACTGAATCCCAAAAAGCTCAGCCAGATCATCAAGCGCAGTCTGGATCGATGGACCTCGAGCACAAAAAGGCTGTCGCGGATGCGGATTTCGAAACTTCGTTTCAAGAAAACGCGGTTTTTCCGTTGGGCGAGGCACCGATTCTTTTGAGCCGCGTCGGCGTTCGCAATTCGGCCGAAGGCGGTCAGATGATCCGCCTCGATCCGCTGAAAGGAAACGGGATCGAGTTCACCCTGAACGACAAAATGCTCCACTCGATCTGCAAATTGGTGGCCGACACCGCCCAGAAAGCCGAGTGGGATCTCCAGCTCGATTTTGCCAAAGCTCAGCAGCTGCTGGAGCCAGGCGGATTGAATTGACCGAGCCGATCTCCCGAAAAATCGGGTCCCGAGCCTCCGTGTTCATCGGCGATGAGGCTCATTTTCGCCATACTGATTGCCACCACCGCGTCGGCTTTTGCTGACTCGCGGCCGACGTTTGAAAAGGACATCCGTCCGATTCTCAAGACGCATTGCTTTCAATGCCATGGCGAGGAGGGAGAGCTTAAAGGCGGCCTCGACGTCCGGCTGCGGCGATTTCTTGAGCGCGGCGGCGAATCCGGTCCGGCGATCACGCCCGGCGATTCTGCGAAAAGCCACATCGTGCAAAAGCTCAAAGCGGGCGAGATGCCGAAGGGCAAAAATCGCCTGCCGGATGCGGAGATCGCGTTGATCGAAGCCTGGATCACGGATGGCGCGCTGACCGCTCGGCCTGAGCCGGAAGAACTCGGGCCGGAGCACGCGTTCACCGAAGAAGATCGCGCTTGGTGGGCGTTCCAACCGATCGAAAAACCGGAGATTCCGCGCGAAGCCAAAAACCCGATCGATGCCTTTATCGCGGCGCGACTCGAAACGGCGAAACTGAGTTTTTCTGACGAAGCTGATCGCATCACGCTGATCCGCCGCCTGACCTTCGACCTCACCGGCCTACCGCCGACACCTGAGCAACTCGAAGCGACCGATCTGGATCAATTCGCTGAGCAGCTGCTGGCTTCACCGGCTTACGGCGAGCGTTGGGCACGGCACTGGCTTGACGTGGCTGGTTACGCGGATTCGGATGGCTACACCGACAAAGATTTGGTTCGCCCTGATGCCTGGCGCTACCGAGATTACGTGATCCGCGCGTTGAACGAAGACAAGCCGTTTGATGCCTTTGTCAGGGAGCAGCTCGCTGGCGATGAGCTCGCCGCCACTGCCGGTCTGAACGCAAACTCCCCTACCCCGGAAGAGCGCGATCGCTACGAACAGCTCATGGTCGCGACTGGATTTCTCCGAATGGCACCGGACGGAACGGGCGCGCTCAACAACATCACTTCGCGAAATGACTGCGTCGCCAGCACGATCAAAATCGTCAGCACAGCGCTCTACGGCATGACCGTCGGATGCGCGCAGTGCCACGATCATCGCTACGACGCGATCACGCAGGCTGATTATTTTCGGTTACGCGCCGTTTTCGAACCAGGCTTCGATATTCCTAATTGGCGTAACCCAAATGCGCGGCGCGTCTCGATCCAAACGAAGGAAGAAGCCGCCGTCTCCGCCGAGATCGAAATCGACGCGAAGATGATCGACGAGGAACGGCTCTGCATGACCGAAGATTTCATCACCGAAGTCCTCGAACGCGAAATCGCGAAGGCTGACGAGGCTGATCGCGAAGCTCTCCACACGGCATACCGCGCGGTGGCGAAAGACCGAACCGATGAGCAGAACGCGCTCCTCAAGCGCTACCCGAAGGTCCTCAAACTCAGCGCTGGATCGCTCTATCTTTACGATCAACAGAACAAAACGAAACACGCCGCGACGATCAAGGAATGGACGGAAAAGGTAAAGACTATCCGCGATACGAAGCCGCCGATTCGCTACGTTCAGGCCTTCACCGAAGTCGCCAAAAAGCCCGAAGCCGTGCCGAAGACTTTCGTGTTTCACCGCGGAGACCCCGAGTCGCCGAAGGACGAAGTCAAACCAGCTGACCTCTCCGTACTTGCGGGTTGGCGCGAGGTCGCGGTCCCGGAAAACGCCGAGCAGCTGCTCACGACCGGTCGCCGTCTCGCCTACGCTGAATCGATCACCGATGGTCAACATCCGCTGCTCGCTCGGGTCATCGTCAACCGCGCCTGGATGCATCATTTCGGCAAGGGCCTCGTTGCGACCGCTGGAGATTTTGGAGTCCTGGGCGAAGCGCCGAGTCATCCCGAATTGCTCGACTGGCTCGCCGCTGACTTCATGGAAAATGGCTGGAGTTTGAAGCGCCTTCATCGCCAGATTCTCACCAGCCAAACCTGGCGGCAGAGTTCCAAGCGAGATTCGATTCGCGACCGAGACGACCCTGACAATCGTCTACTCAGCCGCCAGACTGTGCGTCGGTTAGAGGCCGAAACCCTTCGTGATGCGCTCCTCGCCGCCTCTGGCAAGCTCAACGCCAAACTCGCCGGCAAGCCCGTTCCGACCACGCCGAACACCGAGGGCCAGATCGTCATCGGCGTCGACACGACCGACACTGCGGGCCGCCAGACCGGGAAATTCGTCGGGCTCGAAGGCGAGGAGTTTCGGCGCAGCATCTACGTCAGCGTCCGGCGTTCGCGCCCGCTCGAAATGTTCGCGACCTTCGATGCGCCGTCGATGACCGAGGACAATTGCGACGTTCGGCCCGTCACCACGGTCAGTCCGCAGAGCCTGCTTTTGATGAACAACCTTGGCATGCGCGAGTACGCTCAGCACTTCGCCGAGCGGCTTCAAACGGATTGCGAATGCGACCTCGAAGGCCAGATCGAGCGAGCTTGGCTCCTCGCCTTCGGGCATCCGGCAGCGCCCGCCGACGCAGCAACTGCTGGCGAGTTCGTCCGCGCTCAAACAGCTTTCTACCGAGCCAATCCGGCCAAGCTCGAACGCGTCATCGGCCCAGCCGAAAAAGAAAATGCCGACGCGGATTTCCTAGGTCTCGCCGCGCTCTGCCATGCGTTGATGAGCGCGAACGAGTTCCTCTACATCGATTGAGAAAGGGGAAGGATTCTCTGGACGGAGCCGCAATGCGCGACACGGTCTGCCCGCTGAAATGAGCGCTAAAATCACTGCCGCAACGCCGTCTTGCTTCGAAGCCGGAACCCAGGTTGATCTCAAGGTAAAAGCCATGGGCTTGACCTTCAACATCGGCAACGGTGCCTTCGAAAAGCTCTCCGATTTTGAGCTGAAAGCCACCGGAAGCTACAACATCAAGATTCCGATGATGACCAAGCTCAACGGTCAGGGAAGCTGGGAGCTGACGCTCGTTTCCACCGACAGCGGCGAAAATTATGAGTTCGCCTTCAAGTTCGTCGGCGAGCAGGAAACCACGAAATCGCTCAGCGTGTCTGCAGCGCTTGAGGACGGCAAAATCGTCTACGCGACGGAGAAGGATCAGCGTGTTGTCCAGAGTTGTAAGAACGCCGGTGGCGGGCTCCTCGGCGGCGGCAAAACGCAATTGCGGCTTGAGGTCGAGCTCGACGGCGCTGAGGTGATGGTGATTCTGCAAAAGGCAGCGGTGGCGGTGGCTTGAAGCTCTGAGCTTGCCAATTCGCGCCCCGGGCCCTAGAACGAGGGTCCATGCACTCCCTCGACTACATCGCGATCGTCGTTTATCTGCTTTTCACGGTCGGACTCGGCGTCTGGTTCGGGCGCGGCCAATCACGAAAGGAGTTCTTCGCCGGCGGCGGCGCGATGACCTGGCTGCCTGTCGGGCTGAGCGTGATGGCGACGCTTTTTTCCTCGAACAGTTTCGCTTTTTACCCAGCAGCTGCTTACAAGGGGACGCTGCTGATTGGGCTTTCGTTAGTGTCGTTCACGCTGATGACGCCGATCATCGTCAAGGTGTTCATCCCGATGTTCGTTAGGCTCAACTGCACGACGGCTTACGAGTATCTTGAGAAACGGTTTCACGTCTCGGTGCGCTGTCTCGCGAGCGGGTTGTTCATTTTTCTGAGGATCGGCTGGATCGCTTCAATGGTTTTTGCCGCGTCGCTCGTGATCGCGACGGTCGCCGGGATTTCGCAGATCAATGTGATCCTTGGCGTAGGCGCGATCTCGGTCGGTTACACGATGCTAGGCGGGTTGCGCGCCGTGATGTGGACGGATGTGGTCCAGTTTTTCGTTTTCGCGGCGACGATCGTGGTCTCGCTGATTTTGATCGTGACTCACAGCGGGTCGACCGCGGGCGAGCTGACGAATTCGTATTTCAGTGGGCGCGACGGGATTTTCGTGAACTTCGAGTGGTCGATGACGCTGCAGTACGGGAGCTGGGTGATCTTGATCGGCGTGTTTCTGGAAGCGCTCTCGGCATTCGGCGCTGACCAGGTTGCGGTGCAGCGCTACCTCGCCGCGAAGGACGAAAAGACTGCGCAAACCGGGGCGTGGGTCAACCTGGCCGGGATGTGGCTGGTGGTTCCGGGCTTGCTCGCGATCGGCGTTGGCCTCCACGGATATTTTCAGAAGAATCCGGAAGGGCTACTGCCGGTGCTCGAAGCGCCCGGTGTTGAATTGAAAACGGATGAGGTGCCGACGGCCGCGAACGCGAACCAGCTCTTGCTGGAAAACGGCCTGGCGGACAAGGCGATGCCTCAATTCGTCAAACTTCATTTTCCACCCGGAATGCTCGGCCTGTTTCTCGCAGCGGTGATGGCGGCGATGATGTCGAGCCTCGATTCCGGGATTCACTCGGTGACGACGGCAGTGGTGGTCGATTTCCGTGATCGGCTCTGGCCGCAGCTCAAGCCGAAGGAGGACAAACGCGATGTTTTTCTGATTCGCGGTCTGGTGGTTTTGATCGGGGCGATTTCGATCGCGCTCGCCTGTCTCGTGGTTTTGAAGAGCGAGTCGAAGGACATTTTCGCAGTCGGCAAGCTGCTGACCTCGGCGTTCGGCGGACCGCTGCTGGCGATCTTCCTGCTGGCGTTTTTCTTCAAGCGCGCGGGCTCGCGAGCCGTGCTGATCGGCGCGGTGTTGGGCGCAGCAATCACGCTCATCTTGATCAAATCGCCGATCGCCGAAGACTGGTTCGCCGTCTGGTTTTGGCCGATCGGAACTGGTCTAGCGATCGCGATTTCGATCCCGCTGAGTTACCTCGAGCAGCCAAAAGCCGACCCGCTGACGTGGTGGCGGGTCGTGCGGAAGTGAGCCAGCAGCTGCTGGCCGATTCGAATTTCGCGACAAAACCGCTGGGCAGCGCCGTATAATTCTGAATCGGAGGATTGTCGTTCAAGCAGGAAAAGCGTATAATCATCTGCAACGCAGCCGTTCCTGTGACCCCCATGAAAACGCTTATCGCAATGTTCATTGCCGCCTTCGGCCTTATGATTTCGGCTTCCGCCGAGAAGCGAATGTGGACGGATTCGCGTGGCCTGGAGGTCGAAGCCGAGATGCTCGGGACGGACTCCAGCGCGTCAGGGCCGACGGTGCGGCTGAAATTGGCGGACGGCAGGATCGTTGCATTTCCGTTTCGGAACTTGAGCGCGGAGGATCAGAAATACGTCCAATCGAGGCAACCAGCGGATCCGTCGCGAGCAGCTGCTCAGATCGACCAGCTGGTTTTCGTGAAGCTCAAGACGGCGAATGGGGAGTTGAAGACGAGGCTCGCGGCGATCTCGGACGATACCAGCCTGACCCAGGAGGAGCGGGCGAAGAAGGTCGAGGAGTTGGAATTTCTGATCGAGATGACGTTCCCGACGACGAAGACGACCGACGAGCAGTTTCTCAGGCGGATTTATCTGGATATCGCGGGCAGGATCCCAACTTATGAGGAGGCGGTCTTGTTTCTTGAATCGAACTCGCGAGACAAACGGGCGGCGTTGGTTGATCAGCTTCTCGATAGCGAAGCTGCCACGAGTCACTTGTTCAATCAGCTGAGCGATCTGCTTCGCATTCGGAGTCAACTGACGATGAACATGCAGAACTTGGAAGCACGGTCTTACATGGATTGGGTCAAGGACCAGCTGCGCTCGAACCGGCCTTGGAATGATGTCGTAACGGAGATGTTGACGGCGCAAGGAACGCTCTGGGATAACCCGGCGGTTGGCTATCTGTATACGGATTTCAACATGCCGCTGTGCAGCCTTTCGAATACGTTTACGGTTTTTCTCGGGACTGAGATCACCTGCGCGCAGTGCCACGACCATCCTTTCGAAGAAGTCTACCAAATGGATTTCTACAAGATGGCAGCGTTTTTCGGTAGAATGGAATATCGAGCGCCGAACTCGGCGAAAGCGGCTGTGATTCGGGCCGAAGAACAGAGAATCCAAAGCGAAATGGCAAGAATCAACCCGGATCCGAACATGCAGCGCGATCAGCGGTTGTCGCAGATTATGCGATCCTATCAGTATACGTTAGGCGATGGAAAAACGAACCGGACTCAGCTGCCTCACGACTACAAATACGACGACGGCGAGCCCAAGCAGCTTGTCGAGCCGGCTACCTATTTTGGAGCGATTATTGACACGGAAGAGTTCGCGACACCGCGTGCGGCGTTTGCAACTTGGCTGACATCGAAGGAAAATCCAAGATTTACGATAAATCTGGTAAACCGGCTTTGGAAAAGCGCCTTTGGCCTCGCACAGATCGAGCCTGTTCACAACATCCCAGGTCACCTCGACGGCCAGGCTCAAAACTACGAATTGCTCACTTATCTTGAGCAACTCATGAAGGATCTG
>JBLHKS010000263.1:0-9102 GCA_047620505.1 Verrucomicrobiales bacterium
CGAAAAGTGCCCGATTCTCAACGCAATTCTCGCCAACGAACCAAGTGGATATCCAGATCATGAGGCACTGACAAAATTATTGGTTCGCTATATTCTAGACGATTTGCAGGCGACCGAGAAAATCTGTGACACAGCGCAAAGAGTTCGCGAAATCCTCGATCGATTCTTAGAATTCTCGGAGCAGCCGAAATTGGTCACCGCTGGTGATCTGACAACGTTCTTTAATTCGCTGCCGCTGCGATGACGGGATTCGACCGACGAAAATCCAGGATTTCGTAGCTGGACATAGGGGTGGAAAACATGCGATATCTCGAATTCCAAACCATTCATTGAATTATGTTAGTTTCCCTGATTTTACCGATCGTCCTCTCCGCAATCGCGCTCTTCTTCGTCAGTTTTCTGTCTTGGATGGTCTTCAAACTTCATGTCAAAGACTGGGGTAAACTCGAAAAAGAAGACGAGTTCATGAAGTCAGGCCGTGATCTCGATTTGAAACCCGGCAGCTACATGTTTCCGTTCTGCTCAGGCGGCGAGGAGATGAAAAGCGAGGAGTTTCAGGCCAAAGCAAAAGAGGGGCCAACCGGAATTATCACGGTTTTCCCTCCAACTAGCATGGGAAGAAATCTGGGTCTGACTTTCCTGTTTTTCCTGGTCGTTAGCTTCTGCCTCGCCTACTTGACGACCTTGGCACACGAGCGCGGAGCGAGTTTCGCCGAAGTTTTCCGATTCGTGACGACAGCCGGGCTGATGACCTATCTTGCGTCGGTCATTTGCCACGCAATCTGGTTTCGGATGCGGATCATCGGCCACATTATCGAGTCGATCGCTTACGCCGCGATCACCGGAGCGATTTTCGGCGCGTTCTGGCCGTGAACGAAAAACCTGTCATCCCGAGCTTGCCGAGGGACCTCACGAGTAACGTTCAGCGTCGATCGCCCCCGGAGAGTTCACTTCGTTCGGAAAGCACGGAAACGCCGCACGAATCGAGAATCAAAGGTGGGGGCTGAGGTCCCTCGACAGGCTCGGGATGACAACCTCGTTTGTCGCTCAAGAACCCTAACGCAACATGTCGTAAATCGACTTCTCCTCAAGCCCCCAACGCGTGTAGAGTTTCACGAGAACCTCGAAACCTTCTTCGGGAGCGGCAGGGCCATCCGAAACCCAGGTGTCTCCGGATTGTCCCTTCAGCAAGGCCTTCACGTTCTTGCTCAGCACAACTCTCAGGTAATCTTTAACGATTCCTTCGACTAACACGCCTTGCTCGATCCCATTGGCGATTCCATCGAAATAGTTGAGAACCGTGATGACCTGAAACTCGTCGTCCCCGTCCAGCAGCGTGTAATCCGTCCCCTGAGCGGTTTTCGCCCAGAGTTTCTGGATCGACTCGCGCAAAATCGGATCGCTTTCGTATCGACGAACAGCCTCGACCGTCGCCCGGCGGCGTTGGGCCTCGGCATTGACTCGAGTGTGATCGACCGCCAGTTTTACCTGTTTCTTAAGCCCTCCAAGCTGAACCGCGATCACGATCAACAGCAGCAAAAATAGAATCGCCGTGATCCCAGCTGCGAGAGCGGCAACCCATTGGGGATCTTGAAGCATCGTGTTCAGGTCGGTTTGGAACATGCGTCCAGGTAATCCCAGGCCTCGAGGCGGTCAAGGAACTTCGCAGCCTCTGCCAGCAGCTGCTGGTTTGCGTTTGGTCGCGTTCTCGTCTCGATTTAACAAACCCAGATGAAATCTATCCTAACTTTCTTCGCTGCGCTTTCTACGGTGGCCGCTGCCGACCGTCCGAACGTTCTTTTCATCGCGGTCGATGACATGCGCGCGGAACTCGGCTGTTACGGCAGTCCGACCGTGATCTCGCCGAATATCGATCGCTTAGCTTCGCAGGGAACGCTGTTCGAGCACGCCTACTGCCAGCAGGCTGTCTGCAACCCGTCGCGAGCGTCGCTGCTGACCGGCTTGTATCCGAGCACGCTGGGAATTTGGGATCTGCCGACGCATTTCCGCGATAAGCGGCCTGACATCGTCACTTTGCCCGGTCATTTCAAGGCGAACGGCTACCACGCTGAGGGAATCGGCAAGATTTTCCACAATTGGCGTCAGGACGATTACAAGGGCGATGCCGTTTCGTGGAGCGTGCCGGAAACGATGCATTACAACTCGCATGGCAACGACAAAGCGGTCGTCGAGGGCGAGTTGCCGCCAAATCTGGACGACACGCCGAAAATCGATCTCCGCGATGTTCCGGACGAGGCTTACTTCGATGGTCGGATCGCAAACCTGGCGGTCGATGCGCTCGGCCGACTTAAGAAAAGCGAAGAGCCATTCTTTCTGGCTGTCGGTTTCTGGAAACCGCATTCGCATTTCAACGCGCCTAAAAAATACTGGGATCTCTACGATCGCGAGCGGATCCAGCCGCCGAAGAATCCGAATCCGCCTGACGGCGTTCCTGAGATCGCGCTGCACGATGGCCGAGAGATTTGCCGGAGTTTCAAAGACCGCCCTAACGGACGTCCGACGGCAGTGGATACGATCGCGCTGCGCCACGGCTACTACGCGAACATCAGCTTTGTTGACGCGCAAGTTGGGAAAGTCCTCGATGAGCTGGATCGAGTCGGCCTGCGGGACTCGACGATTGTGGTTTTTTGGTCGGACCACGGCTTTCATCTCGGCGAACACGGCCTCTGGGCGAAGACGTCGAATTTCGAACTCGACGCCAAGGTTCCGATGATCATCGCCACGCCGGATCATCCCGAAGGCCAGCGCGCCGCGGGCGTTGTGGAGTTGTTAGACCTCTATCCGACTTTAGCTGAGCTCTGTGGCCTCCCAGCGCCAAAACACAAGCTCGAAGGCGTCAGCCTGAAGCCGATGCTCGACGATCCAGACGCAACCGTGAAGCCGGCAGCGTTCACTTGGCATCCTCGCCCGGCCTACCCGCCAGGGCGCTCGAATCCGGACGCGATGGGCTACTCGATGCGGACAGCGACGCACCGCTACACCGAGTGGCGAGATTTTGAGAGTGACGAACTCGTCGCTGGCGAACTCTATGATCATCGCGTCGATCCGGACGAGAACACGAACATCTTCAGCCGCCATCGGATGGACGCGTTCGCCCGACAGCTGAACGAAGGATTTCCGTTTGAGCCGTAACCGGATGCCAAGTCGCGCGTCACCCTTTTCGAACAGGTAAATCCAGGCAATGATCGCGACGACTCATGCCGTCATTCGAAATCGACGATTGGAAGCAACTCGTCCAGCAAACCCGCGACGGCGACTCCGGCGCGGGCCACCAGCTGGTGGAGCGGCTCTACCCGACCGTGATCAAAATTGTCCGCAATCATCGGCCAGTCGCGATCGACGAGGAGGACCTGGCGCAGGAAGTTTTCATGAAGGTTTTTTCAAAGCTCGACACCTGGCGCGGACTCCAGCCGCTGGAGCACTGGGTCGCGCGAATTTCGCGAAACACCTGCTTCGATCACCTGAGAAAAAAGAAGCGACGTGGCGAATTGCGCTACGCGGATTTGAGCGAGGAAGAGGAATCGGTGATCGAGCAGCTGCTGACGGCTGGAGCCGAAACAGATCAGCAAATCGACTCGACCGCCGAAGTTCATCAGCTTCTCGAAAAGCTGCTCGCGACGCTGAAACCAGCCGAAGAGCGGGTGCTTCGGATGCTCGACTTGGAGCGGCTCGCAGTAAAGGACATCGCAGAGCAGTTAAAATGGGGAGAATCCCGCGTCAAGGTGACTGCGTTCCGCGCCAGGAAGAAACTCCAGGCGACGCTCAAGGAAATGGAAGGAGGGCTCAACCATGAAACCTAACGAAAGTGAACCCACGATCTGGAAACGACTGTTGGCTCGTTTTCACCGGAAACCGCCGACGGAAGATTCAGCCCCGTTTGGATTCGCAACGCGCGTTGTCGAGCGCTATCGCGAAATGCGGAAAAACGAGGCATTTCGAGCTTGGGAGCGGCTCTCGATCCGAGCAGCTGCTGGCTGTGCGGTGTTCGCGGCGGCCTTCGGGATCTACTCGCTGATCATCGAGCAAAACGATCTGCAGGATCAAGTCCTGATCGAACCGCCCCTCGAATCGGCAGCTGAAGTTGTGGGCTTGGAATTCTAAATTTGAAGAGCAAAATGAAGCAATACTGGAAAATCGGCCTCGCACTTGCGATCATTTTTATCGCTGGAGGCGGCTTTGGCTTCACGGTCGGCAAAGGCGTCGACACCGAGAAGCAAAAAGAGCAGATGAAGAAGCCCGAGGGCTGGATGGCGACGATGGAAATGCGGATGATAAAGGGGCTCGACTTGACTGACGAACAGATCGAAGAAGTCCGCCCGGCGCTGCGGGAAACAGCGCAACAGCTCTATTTCGTCCGGCGCAAAGCGACTCGTGAGCAGGCTCTCGCGATTCGCGATTTTTACGTCGAGATCGAGCCGGTTCTCGGCGACGAGCAACGAGTTCGTCTCCAAAATTCTCTTAAGCGGATCAAACAGCGCGTCGAGCAGCTGCAGAAGCAAGTTCGCGAGAACGGGCGCGTTCCGTCTCCGGTAATTCGTTAGGATTAATCGATGCTCAGGTCTTTCCAAATGACCTGTCATCCCGAGCCTGTCGAGGGACCTCTTCCCCAATCTTTGGCGTCCCCCGGCTAACAGTCGATCGACATTGGAATTCGGCGCTGAACGCCGACGACTGATCTTGAGATTTCGAAAATCTGGCGTCAGCGAGAGGTCCTTCGACAAGCTCAGGATGACAGGACTTCAATTCCCAACAACAACTCCGCCGATCCACTGCGATACGCCTTTGAGAACCACCGGCGACATCGTCTCCTCGATCGTCGAATACTTGTTCGGGAAGCCGCGGTCCGCAGTTTGAAAAAGATGATTCAAGCCGGTCAGCTTCCGAGTTACAACCCGCTCGTTTCCTCCCGCCTTCAGAGCGCTTTCGATCGCCGCCAGATGCAGATCGGCAACGACCTCGAGATCCCGATCGCCATTCAAGGCGAGAACCTGACAAGTCACACTCTTCAGTGAATCAGCTGGATCAAGTTGAACGAATGCCCTCAGCCAGATCGACTCGAGATTATTAAATTGCGCACCCAGCACCTCAACAAAATCCCCTGCCCCGCCCTGATCCCTCACGTTGTTTTTGTTCAGCGTCTTCATCCGCTGCTCGAAGGCCTGACCCAGCTTCGCGAGCTTCTCCAAATCGACATTGCCCTCCTTTAGCACCTTGAACATCTCGAGCGAAATTCGCTGGCTCGTCTGGATGAAATCTGCGGGCAACCCGGCCGCTGTTCCAAGCGCCTCGCTCCTTGCCAGCAACGTCCGATCCCCTTGCAAGCCGTGGCCAGCCAGCATCACGATAAAACTGACGTCGTCCCGCTGCGCCGCGACGAGCGAGGCAACGATGGCACCTTCCCCGTGCCCGATCAGACCAATTTTGCTCGGATCGACATCTTTTTGCTCCCGGAGAAAATCCAACGCAACGAGGACGTCCGTCGTGAAATCAGTCGTGCTTGCTGATTCGAAATAGCCAGTCGACTTCCCCGTCCCTCGATCATCCAGTCGAAGAACTGCGATGCCCTGACGCGTTAGAAAATCCGACAGAACTGCAAACGGCCGATGGCTGGCAACGGCTCCGTCACGATCGTGTGGCCCGGCATCCGAAATCAGAATAACCGCTGGAACGGCCCTGACCGGACGCTCCGGCTTACTAAGCGAGCCAGCCAGCTTGTGGTTCGCTCCAAGGAGATTGTTGGAAATCTCGACCTCCTGAACTTCATAAGGAAAAGGCTCACGCGGATTTTGCGGCCGCTTGTAAGCGAATCCGCCCTCCTCTCGCTTCAGATCCAAATCCGCCTCGCCGTCTTTCGCCTTCCACTCTCCACGAATTCGGTTAGCCGAAGAAAGCCGCCCTTCGTAAGTCGCATCGGCAACTTTAATCACGAACGTAACTTTTCGACCGTCGACCGTGATCGCTGAAATCGGAATGCCTTTGTCGCCCTCGGTAGGAAAGCGCACTTGACCTGTGTAAAGACCGCCCGGCGCGTCTTTCAGTTCAAAAACTACCGGAAACTCCATACCGCCGTATTTGATCTCGCCTGCCCAGGTTCCGGCCAGCGATTCGGCCTCCTCGTCCTGAGCAGAGGCAATCGGCGAGAGGGCAAAAAGGGACAGCGCGAACAGAAATCGTTTAATCATGGCCTTGGAATTGAACTTCAGACACAGGCGCAGACCCTGGCCGGCATGATTTCGTTACAGCCAATCCCAGCAGCTGCTGAGCGGCTCCAGATCGTGATCCCCCGATACAATCGGTTGATCTTGCAGTCCAGATGTGGTTCCAGAACGGGAAGTTCGCCCTGATGACTCGCTGGAAACTCGCCCTCAACTCTCTAAAACACTACCGCTGGCTCAATATCGCGGTTATCGCCGGTGTTGCCGTGACCTCTGCGATCCTAAGCGGAGCGCTCGTGGTCGGCGATTCGGTTAAGGAGAGTCTCCGCCAAAATGGCGCTGCGCGGATCTCGAAAGCCGATTTTGCGCTCGTCGGAGGCGATCGATTTTTCACAGTCGATTTAGCAAATCGCCTCGGCGCAAAAATTGACGCGACGGTCGCTCCGCTGCTCCAGACGTTAGGGACGGCGGCCAAACCTGACGGCACAAAACGTGCGAACAACGTCCAAATCGTCGGCGTGACTCCGCATTTTTGGGGCCTGGCGACTGGCGACGCGCCTGAGCTCGCGGAAGGAGAAGTCGCGGTGAACGAAACGCTCGCGGAAACCCTCGGAATCGGCGTGGGAGATTCCTTCATCGCCAAAGTTGAACTACCCGGATTGCTGTCGAAAGACGCCGTGTTGTCCGGCGCTTCGAACGAGCCGCCAAGTACAACTCGCGCGAAAGTTGCTCGCGTCGTCGGCCCAGCTCAGTTCGGCCGCTACCTCCTTAACGCTGAGCAGATTCCGGTTCCGACGGTCTTTTTTCCGATCGACGAAGTCCAGGAGCTGATGGAAAAACCGGGCTTCGCCAACGTGATCCTGATCGGCGAATCGGAATCGGATTTCGCGGAAACGGTCGATGCGATCGGGGCCTCGTGGACCTTGGCGGATGCGGCGATTTCGATCAAAGAAATCGAAGCGGGCGGCTGGCGAGTTTCGAGCGGTCGAGTGTTCGTCGATAAGCGGATGGAGAAAGCGGTCAGGGAAATTTATCCGAAGGCCGAGGGCGTGCTGACTTACTTGGTAAACACGCTTCGCGCAGTTGATCAGGACCCTGTGAAGCGAGAAACCGGCACCCCGTATTCGATGGTCGCTTCGACAACGTGGAGCGAGAGCCGGCTTTTTCCTGCAGATTTCAAGGACGACGAAATCATCATCAGTGACTGGCTCCAGGAAGATCTCGGCGTCGCAATCGGCGACAAAATCGCGATCGACTTTTTTGTCATGGGCAACGCGCGGCGGCTCGAGGAAAAACCGGCGACCTTCACCGTTAGGGGCGTCCTGCCGATCGAAAACGACTCGATCAATCGCGATTGGACGCCAGACTTTCCAGGAGTCGCGGACGCCGACAGCACACGCGATTGGGAGCCCGGCATGCCACTCGATCTCGACCGAATTCTCGACAACGACGAGAAATTCTGGGAAGAACATCGCACGACTCCAAAGGCGTTCATTTCGCTCGCGGCCGGCCAGAAAAGCTGGGTAACGGAGTCTGTTGAACATCGTTTTGGCCGGCTCACCGGGCTCCTCATCCCTTCGGATTCGATCGAATCAGTCGAGACTTTTGAGTCGGCGCTTCGCGAAAAAATCGGGCTTGGCGAGCTGGGATTTGTCGCTCGGAATCTTCGCGCGGAGTCAGCAGCTGCTGTGACCGATTCTTACGATTTTGGAATGCTGTTCGCCAGCATGAGCGGTTTTCTTATCATCGCGGCGCTCATCCTGACGGCGCTGGTTTTCGTGTTTGGCATCGAGCAACGGCGAAACCAAATCGGCCTTCTTCTGGCGTTAGGAATGCCAAAAGGCAAAATCCGTGGCGCGTTTTTAATGGAAGCTCTCGTGCTGGCGATCGTCGGTGCATCCCTCGGCCTCGCGGCCGGCGCGATCTACACAAAACTCGCGCTCAGCGGTCTTGGCGGGGCTTGGCAGGGCGCGGCAACCGGAATCGAGTTCGTTTACTCAGCGTCGATGAATTCGTTAGGCGTCTCTTGGGTCGGAACCGTGTTTCTGGCGTTGATCGTCGTCTGGATCAGCACGTTTGCGGTTAGCCGGATTCAGCCAAGCCAACTGATTTCCGGCTCGGATTCAACACAGAATCCGAAGCGGCTCAAGTTCTGGTTCTGGGCCAGCGTGGCGACCTGCCTGCTCTGCGTGATCGGTGCGGTCGTTCTGCTTAGCTTGCAGTTTCAAGGTGCCGCGATGATCAAACAGCTGAAGTTTTTCGGCGCGGGTTTCCTTCTCGTCGTCGCAGGTCTTGGATTCGCGTCCGCTGTTCTAACTCGGATGCAGCTCCGCGATTTCGGGGTAACATCGATCGGTGCTCTTGGCCGAGCCAACGCCGTTAGACGAAAAGGCCGGAGCATCGCCGTAGTCACGCTGATGGCGTCCGGAGTTTTCATGGTGACTGCGATCAATTCGCTTCGCTTGAGTGGTCAAAACGACGCCGGGCTGCGTTCGTCTGGAACTGGTGGGTTCGAATTCATCGGCGAAGCGACTTTGCCAATTTACGACGATCTCAACACCGATGCAGGCCGCGAGCAATTCGGAATTTCGGCCAAAGCGAACGCAGCGAACGATTTCGAGGTTGTCCAGTTTCGCGTAAGCCAGGGAGACGACGCTTCCTGCCTGAATTTGAACCGCGCGCAGCAACCCAAGGTTCTCGGAGTCGCTCCTGAGGCTCTGGCTGAACGCGGCTCGTTCTTCTTTTCGAAAACGATCGATCCAGAGAGCGACGAGCTGAAAGAGCTAGCCTCGCCCTGGCAGCTGCTGAACGACAAGCGTCCTTCTGAGCCTGTAATTAGCGATAGCGGTTCGGAATCAATTCAAGCGGGTTTCACGCCGGTTATCCCGGGCGTTATCGACGAGGCGACTGCGACCTACGCGCTGAA
>JBLHKS010000264.1:0-9079 GCA_047620505.1 Verrucomicrobiales bacterium
GCCTGCGGATCGGGGCCGACGATTATTTGGTCAAACCATTCGCGTTAGACGAGTTGCTCGCGCGAGTCGAGACGCTGAGCCGCCGGATTTACGAGCAGGCTTCGTCAAAAATTCGCGTGGGCGATCTGGAGCTCGACAACGCCGCGAAATCAGTGACTCGCGGCGGGCAGTTGCTGGAGCTGGCCCCGAAGCAATTCGCGCTTCTGGAGTATTTGATGAAGCGCAAGGGCCAGGTCGTTTCGCGCACGATGATCGAGGAACACATTTACGATGCGGCGACTCAGGTGATGAGCAACGTGATCGACTCCGCGGTGAGTTCGCTGCGGAAGGCGATCTCAACCGGGCCTGACTGCAAACCTCTGATTCACACCCGGCGCGGGCACGGCTACGTGTTTGAAGAACGATGAGGAGCATCCGAGGCCGACTGCTTCTCTGGCTGCTGCCCGGTTTTGTGATCCTTTGGTTTGGAGCCGGCTTCGCGATCGATTTCGCCGTCCGTGATCGGCTTGAAAGCCGGATGCAGGCCGATCTTCGCGAGTTGTCAGGCGCGATTCCGCTTTCGGGACGGGCCGGAACGAGCCTGCTCAGCATGGAGGACTTTGAGCGCGATGATTTCGGGATCTACTTCCAAATCTGGGCCCGTGACGGCGGCAGACTTTTGAAATCCAAAAACCTCGGCAGGTTCGAACTCGCGCGCCCTAACACTTTCTCAACCGAGCCTGTCTACAGCCAGCAGCTGCTGGGCAACGGCGACTCCGTCGAGACTCTCGCGCTTCGCCCGCCAGGTGGAAGCCTCGGAACGATCGATCTGATGGTGGCGAAAACCCGCGTCGATCTCGACTCCGAATTGAGCCGAACGAGAATTGCGATTCTGGCGGTTGGCGCGCTCGCCGGGATCGGTTTCTGGGTGCTGACCACGCTTGCGCTGCGTTCCGGCTTACGTCCGCTGGCTGCAGTCGGTGACCAGGCGGTTCGGATCGATGCGGATTCGCTTGGCGCGCGCTTTCCAGGCGATTTGCCGGCGGAAATCAAGCCCATAACCGCGAAACTCGACGACCTTCTCGGGCGCCTCGAAGAAAGTTTCGCCCGCGAGCGGAGATTCAGCGCGGACCTCGCCCACGAGCTTCGAACGCCGGTTGCCGCGCTGCGGACGATCGCTGAAGTCGCGCTGAAATGGCCGGACGACGCGACTTCGGAAAATTACGACGACGTGATCGAGATCACGGGCGAGCTGCAGACGACGATCGAAAACATGCTCAGCCTGGCAAGGCTCGAAAACGCCAAAGCCGATGTCAGCAGCGAGCCGGTAAACGTCCGTGCTGTGATCGAGGATTGCTGGCTGATGTTCGCGCCGAAAGCGGCTGAACGGCGACTCGAATTTCACAACTCGATCGACGGCGATTCGACGCTCGAGACGGATCCAAAATTGTTTCGCGTGATCGTTTCGAACCTCCTTTCGAACGCCGCCGAGTACGCTCCGCACGAAACCCGGATCAGTCTGGATTTTGACGATTCGAGCGGCTTGCGAATTTCAAATCCTGCGCCTCACCTCACGGAATCCGACCTACCCAGAATGTTCGACCGACTCTGGCGTCACGACCAGGCGCGCTCGGATTCCAGCCACAGCGGACTCGGCCTTTCGCTCGCGAAAACCTGCGCAGCCGGGCTTGATCTGGACCTCCGGGCCACGCTTGACGAATCCGGTCTGGTCCATTTCAATCTCTCCTCATCATGTTCCCCTCAGGTTGGCGACGTAGAATCCGGCCAATCTGAACCTGCAAAATCAGCAGTTGCTGGATGAAAAACTCGATCTCCATTCTCTTTTACGTGACTCTCGCGACGGCTCCAGCCTTCGCGCAGGAGAATCGGCTTGGTCTGGACGTCGAAACGATTCAAGAGTTCAGCAATCTGGATCGAAACGGCGATGGCGGGCTCGATCGGCTTGAATTCGCATTCAGCGAGACGGCGCAGCGCGCACGCGAAATCGGCGATCGCGAACGCGTGGACGCGGTTTTTGCGCTGATCGACGAGGACGAAGACGAGCTGACTTCGCTGGTCGAATTTTCGCATTCTCAGCAGAATCGGAACGCGCGGCTTTTTGATCGTGAGAGCGCCCGAAGTTTCGATCCGCTGGATTCGGATGCGAGCGGGATCCTGACATTGGCAGAATATTTGAAGAGCCCGATCGCGGTTAAGGCGCTCGCCAACGGCAAAACCGAGCAATTCGTGACCGAAGCGTTTAAGCGAATCGATATCAACGAATCCAAGACGATCGGCCCGATCGAGTGGCTTCAGGTGGTTTCAGCGAAGCCGTTTTTCGATGAGGAAACGGCGATCGTTTTTGCGCTGATCGACTCGGATGACAGCGGCTCGATTGACGCGAGCGAGCGTGCTGAAATCAGCCCGGATGCTCCGGAACTGGCGAAATTTGTCGAAGAGTTTGAGCGGATCGATCTGAACGGAAACGGTGAGCTTGGACCTCGCGAATTTGCCAAGGCGCAGCAGGCTAAACCTGTCGGCCCACCGATCGAAGCGGACTTTATTGAGCTGGATCGAAATGAAGACGGCGGTCTCAGTTTGCGAGAATTTGAAAGGCATGATTTTCCGAAGGGACCGCCGCCACGTCGTGGGATGATCGAAGATTTGTTCGAGTACTTGGACGGGAACGAAGACCGCGAGCTGAGTCCGGAGGAATTTGGAAATCGTCGAGGAAAAGGGAGGCCGCCCGGACCACCGCCGCCGAAGGGCAAAGGCAAAAAGAAGGGACCGCCGCCTTTTTAAGAGGAAGCTGAAGTTTTTCTGTCCACAGTTTGGCCGAGTCGACGTTTAATTGGTGAAATCGCCAATTTTCATGACCGCCGAAACCGTCGCCAAAACTCTCCTCGACCAACGAATCGCTCTGACCGGCTTTGTCCGCGCGGCGGTCGCGGATGCTCACTCGGCGGACGATATTTTTCAGGAAACCTGCGTCAAGGCGATCGCGAGAGCCGAGCAATTTGAGACAAAGCGGGACGTGCTGACCTGGTCGCGGACGGTGGCTCGGAATCAGGCGATTGATCTTTTGCGTAAGCGAAATCGGAAGCACGGCGAGCAGATTTTACCCGAGGAAGTGATCGATCTGCTCGCGGCTGAGGACGCGGATTTGCCGAAAGAATCGAACCGCGATCGATTGCAGGCTCTGGAGGGCTGCCTCGAATCACTGACGCCGAAAACGCGGGAAATTCTCGCGATGCGCTACACCCAGGGGCTGCCCGGACACGAAGTCGCGGCTCGTCTGAATCGCAAGCCGGCGACGGTCTACAAAACCCTGGCCAGGGCGTACGTGGCGCTTCGTAGTTGCGTGAATCGGGCGTTGAAATCGGAGGCGACTTCATGACTGACGAGATTCTGGATCTGATGACTCGCCAGCTTGAAGGCAGCGCGTCGGCGGAGCAGTCGAAGCGATTCGCCCAGCAGCTGCTGGCGAGCGCCGAAGTTCGCCTGGCCTGGCTGGATTTTTGTCGGCAGGCGACGGCGCTTTCGGAGATCCGGATTTCCTCGCCGCAGGCGAAGCGTTCGTTGAGGCCGTGGATTTTGAGCGCAGGGTTGGCTTCGGCCGCCGCGGCGCTGATTTTGCTGTTTGCGCTTTCGAATTCGGTTCCTGAGCCAGATTCAACCGAGCTCACGAGTTGGCAGATGGCGGAGGAGCCGGTTTTTCTCGGGACTGGTCGGCAGCCGGATTTCGCGACTTGGTCTCTGGCCGATTTTGCGCTCGTCGCGACGGATTTTCCGACTTTGACCCATGAAAAATTCTGGAGTGGAACGCCGGCGACCGGGTTTTCGCTCCTGACATCCCAAACTAACAAGATCCCATGAAACTGACTCTCGCGCTAACCGCCTTCATCTTGCTTAGCCTCGCAACCGGCTCTGCCGTCGACCTGAAAATCGGCGTGATCGACTTTTCTCGAATCCAGGAAGAATTCAACCGCACCGCGACTGAGCGCGAGGAGTTCGAGCTGAAACGCGAATATCAGTTGGCGGCGGTTGCTGAGAAACGAAAGCAGGCGGAAGGACTGATCGCCGCGCAGAGGAAATTGGTCGAGGAAATCGGTGATCCGACGCTGAGCGGGGCCGCCAAGGCGCGAAAGAGGGAAGAGGCGAGGACAATGGTCATGCAAATTCGGAGCTTGCAGTTGGAGATTCAAGAATTCGAGGCGAACGCAAATTCCGAGCTCGCGAAAAGCGCGCAAATTGTGCAGCGAAAGCTGACGTCGGCGATTTACGAGAAACCCGGCGAGCTGGCGGAGGCGAAGGGCTTCGATCTGGTCTTCAACCACACTTTCGGGATCAACGGAGTTCCGACGGTGGCTTACCGCTCAGATCATCTCGTCGACTTTTCCGATGAGGTCATCGCGGCGCTGAATGGCGAAACTCCAGCAGCTGCTGAGGAGTGACTCGGTTGCGCGAAGATCAGCGGAAGCACGGAATTTGGAAAATATGCAGATTTTCCCCGATTCCGATTGATGAAACGTGTTGGATTTGCTTATTGATGGCTCTACGGTTTTGATGTTGATCACGTGTGATCAGCGACCGGACTCCGCGATGAGCGACCGCTACCAGATACAGGGAAAAATCGGACAAGGAGGCCTCGGTGCCGTCTACAAGGCGTTCGATACTCAGCTTAAGCGTGAAGTCGCGCTGAAACGCGTCTTAACTCCTGAAGAAGGCAGTAAAGAGGAGGTCGACGATGCGGCCGAGAAGCTGCTGAAGGAGGCGACGGTGCTTTCCTCGCTGATGCACCCGAACATCGTCACGATTTTTGACATCGGGCAGGATGACTCGGGCGGCTTCGTGGTGATGGAGCTTCTCGATGGGGAGACGCTGGACGAAACGATCGGTCGCGGCCTGCTGACTCAGCGCGATTTTACCGAGGTGGTGAACCAGACTTTGGAAGCAATGATTGCGGCGCAGGCTGTTCCGCTGCTGCACCGCGATTTGAAGCCGACAAACGTGATGGTGATCTGGAGGCCGAGCGGCAAATTCCAGATTAAGATTCTCGACTTCGGCCTGGCGAAAATCAGTGAGCAACCGTCGATCCAGACGATCGATCACGGCGACGCGATCCTCGGTTCGATCTATTTCATGGCGCCGGAGCAGTTCGAGCGACGCAAGCTCGATTTCCGGACCGACATGTACGCTCTCGGCTGCATCTATTATTATAGTCTGACCGGAAAGTATCCGTTTGATGGCGAGTCTGCACCTCAGGTGATGGCGGCTCACCTTCAGCACAAGGTGAAGACTTTGAAGGAGATGCGGCCGGACTTGCCGGACGAGATTTGCCAGTGGGTGATGTGGTTGATTAACCGCGATATGACCAAGCGGCCGGGCAACGCGCGCGAAGCGCTGGAGCGTTTTCCTGGTGAAGGCGGCGGTGGCAGCGGAATGGGCTTTGCGCCGCCGGTTGAAGAAGAAATCATGGAGGCGATTCCAGTTCCGGTTCCGGAATCACCAGCAGCTGCTGGTGCTCGCCCGAAGCTCAAAACCGGGCCGACCACTTCGAAAAAGACTGCAACCGGCCGAACTTCGAGCCGAGTCCCGCTGAAAACGTCCGGTCGAGTCCCGTTGAAAACCGGGCCCGTTGGCGGCGCCGGACAAACAACTCGGAATCAATCCGGACACATCGAAGCCGCGACACAGCTGAGAATCGAGGAGGCAGCGAAGAAGAAAAAACTCATTCTGATCGCAATCTGGGGAGCGGCGATGCTCATCATCATCGGAATCGTCGCGAAGGTGATTATGGGGCGGCTCGACAGCGCGAATATCGAGAACCGCATGAAGGTCCTGATCAACGCCGATCCGCCACGGGGAACTCCCGAAGATGTGCTGATGCTGGTGGGGAAACTCTCGACCGAAGATTCTGGCCGTGCGTTTCGGATTCTCAGCGATATCGAAGGTTCCGACGTGGCGAAGGCTATCAATGAGCATTTTGAGCAGGCCTCATCCGGCGCAATTCGGGTCAAATTAACGAGAATTTTGGCCAATCGCGGCGATCCCGATAGTTTTCCGAGCCTGCTTAAGATTCTCAAGACGACCAAAAATACAGAAGAAATCAAATTCGCTATGCTTGGCTTGGCTAAGATGGCTGACACATCGGATCATCTTAAGGCGATGCTTCCACTGTTGAAGGAAGAGAAAATTGCCGGAATTGATCGGTATGAATTGGAGTGGGCAATTCTTTCAACTCTGAGGCTTGTTCCGAACGTTGAAAACCGTTCAAATGATCTGCTGTCGATACTGGATCGCTCCACGGGAGTAGAGCGCAGATCACTCTGCAAAATCATCGGAGCCGCCGGCGGAAAGAAAATTCTGACCAAGATGGAGACGATTTTCGCAGACGGCGATCTGGAATTTCAGACCGATGCGATGGCTGGCCTGAACGAATGGCCAGACCGCTCCTGCCAGAAGCTTTTGGTTTCGATTCTGGAGACTGCTACTGATCCTGTGATCAAAGTTCTGGCGGTCAATGCTTTCGCTCGAATTTCCCAATTACCGGCGAAAAACACCGAAGAGATTCACAGTTTGAATAGAATCATCGAGTTGGCTCCCCCAGGCAAAGTGCGCAATGATGCGCTCTACGCGATCGCCTCATCCCGTCCGCTTCCGAGCACGATGGATTTTCTGAAGAATATCGCGAACCCGGATGATTCGTTGAAGGGCCTGATCAAGGGCATTCAGGGTGAGGTTCAGAAAAGGCTCGATCGAGCAGTCCCGGTGAAGTCAGGAGAGATAATTCTAACCGCGCAGGGAGAAATCAGGGGAACAACCAGACGAAGCGGTGGCTGGAGTGATCCAAATCAATGGCTGCAATGGCTGGTTCAAGTGGATGAGCCCGGGAAATGGCGACTTGAGATCCTTTCAGCCTGTGACGGTCCGGCCAAGAGCAAGCTGGAAATCATCGCGGGCGGTGAACAAGTCTATATCGACGTGCGGCGGACTTCAACTTGGGACGATTACGTTCCGCTTGAAGCTGGCGAGTTTGAATTCGATGAAGCCGGACTACACATTGTTTTCGTCCGAGCTGGTAAACATGTGCAAAGGCGCATCGCCGAAATTCAGGGGATTCGCCTGATTAAAATCGGCAAATAGCCTCAAAACGTTGCTCGCAAAGCTGCGAGATCCGGATCGTCCTTCGCCACGACCCGCAGACGTTCATCCATTTCGAAGGCCTTCGCCAGCAGCTGCTGGGCTTCTGGAAGATCGTCCAGTCGAGCTGCGTAACAGCCCAGATTGTAGAAAAAGGTCGCTTCTTTCCTCAAAGACTCCGGACCATTGAGAAGAAACTCCTGCGCTTCCTTCGTGCTGCCGGATTCATGCAGGCAGTACGCAGCATTAATGAATCCACTCGCTCGAGTTGGCTCATTTTCGCACAAATCGCGCGACACGCCCAAAGCCTCCAGCCAGCGCTTCTGATTCAGCAGCGCAATAATCTCGACCTCGAGCACCTCTGTCTCGCTGCGCTCCTGGGGAGAAATTTCCGCCAACTCAGCCAGAGTCTCCTCCGGCATTCCCAACTCCAGGTAACCCTGAGCCGCGTGAATCGCCTTTTCCGTCTCTGGCGTCATGCCTCAGCGTAGTCCGGATCCGGCTCCGGCTCGATCTCTTCAATCGTCGCCTTATTCTTCAGCGAATCCACCAAGCCGTTGATCTTCGACTCGCGCTGCTCATTCGAGAACCGCTCCTGAATCTTCTCTTTCACCTCCTCGAACGGAATCGGCTCAGACGCCTTTCGATCGAGCAGCTTGAAAATATGGTAACCAAAATGAGTCGGCATCACCGGGCTGATCTCCCCGATGTTCATCGAAAAAGTCAAAATCTCCACCTCCATGATCCCCAGACCACCCCGTTTGAAAAAACCCAGATCGAGCTGGTGATCCTCGCGGCACAGCTCCTTCGCCTTTGCCTCGAAATCCGCCCCAGCCAGCAGCTGCTGGCGAGTTTCGCGAAGCACCGCATACTTTTCGTCCGCATCCGCCTGATCGCCTGGCTCGAGATAAATATGGATCGCATGCACCTCCTCATCCGTCATGAAATCCGCCTGATGATCCTTATAAAACTGGCGCAAATCCTCATCGCTCGGCTCCACATCCTCACCCACATGCTCGCGCAGAATCCGGTCGACACTCAAAGTCGTCGCCACTTTTGCCCGGATATCGTCCTCCTGATCCGCCGACATCCCCACATTCTCATAAAACTTCTCCTCGCCGCCGTGATCCTCCTTCAGCTGCGCAACCGCCTCGTCAATCTCGCCTGCCTCCACCGTGCCGAACTTCTTCGACGACTCCTGATGCAGCAGAAACCGATTGATCACATTCGACTTCGCCCGATCGCGGAATTCCACATCCCGATCGCAGCAAACCACGTCACCCAACCGTTCGTGATGATCCTTGATCGCGTCGAACTCCTCCTCCACGACCATGTCGTCGATTTCGTCGCCATTGATGATAAGAGCAGTAGCCATGCCGCCATGTTGTCGCGGCGCAGCGACCCTGTCAAATTCACGCTCGCCGGGCTTGACTTGAACCCTCACATTTCGATAATCGTCGATCATGAACTTGAAACGCTGGATCGCAATCACCCTCTCCGTCACCGCCTTATTCGGATTTGGCCTCTACAGCCCCGTCGTCGCCGCCGAAGTTGAAAAAGAGACATTCAATCAGAATGAAATCACCGAACTCGCCGCCAAAGAACGAGCCGACGCCAGTGCCCTCGAAACAGTCGAAGCCGGCGAAATGAACCCCGGAGCTGGGATTTTCATCCTCGTTGTAATCGGAATCGCGGTCATCGTTGCCAGCGACTAGAACGCCGCAAACGGCAGCTAACATTCACTCAAAACCTCGAGCGGCAGTGCAAACTGCCGCTTTTTAATTTTCCGGTTGTCAACGCCGAAAAGGCGGCTACGATTCCCGCCCTTCTCCCGATCGGCGAAGGGAAACAAAGCCCAAAAGGCCGAAGAAGGCTCGGTAGCTCAGTTGGTAGAGCAGAGGATTGAAAATCCTTGTGTCGGCGGTTCGATTCCGTCCCGAGCCACTTCTAAATCAAC
>JBLHKS010000265.1:0-9054 GCA_047620505.1 Verrucomicrobiales bacterium
GCGAAGAATGTCTCGCGGCTGGAATGGACGCGTATGTTTCCAAGCCGGTTTGTTTCGAGGAGCTTTTTCAAGTGCTCCGCGAGACGATGGAATCGATGACTACGGACAAAGCTTAGCCTGGGTTGTTCATGAGCGCGTCTTTGTAGTGCGGAGGAGCACGGGTCAGGGGCTGACATCGCTCAGACCATTCAAGAGAATTCCGTCTCGACACACTCACCTGCCTTCGGCATCGTAGCCTGATGAACAAATCGATCCTGAGTTCCATGGCCGTAGGGTTGTCGATTCTGGCTGTCCTCGTGCTCTCCTCTTGCGGACCGGAATCTGACGACGTGGGCTCGACGGCGAAGCCGAGCGACGAGGTGATGAAGGTTGGGAAGTACTACTGGCCCAGTAACTACTGGCTTGAAGTCGCGGAGAAAAAAGGCTGGTTCGCCGAAGCCGGATTGAACGTGAAATTGGTCGACACCAATCCGGATTATTATGCTTCGCAGGTCGATGTGGCGGAGGGCCGGCTCGACACTCAGGATTTCTATCTTTACGACCTCATGAAGTTCAACGCCGAGGGTGCCGAGCTTGTCATGGTGCTGAATGTCGAAGTTTCCAGCGGGTCCGAAGGCATGGCGGGCAAGATCGACATCGGGTCAGTCGCCGAGTTAAAGGGCCGTTCGATCGGCGTCGGCAAAGGCAGCGCCCTGGCTTACATGGTCGATGTGGCGTTGACCCGCCACGGGTTGACGCCTGCGGACGTCACTCTGATCGACATTCAGCCGGAAAAGGCCGTTGAAGCATTCGCCGCTGGCAAGTGCGACGCGGTGGTAACCTGGGAGCCCTACCTGAGCCAGATCGCGGCTGGCGCGGATGCCCGAAAGATTTTTGACACCTCGGATATTCCGGGCGTTTCCCCGGCGGGCTACGCATTCCACCGTGACTTCATCGAAGCACGCCCAGCGGATGTGCAGGCTTTTATCGGCGTCTGGTATCGCACCCGGAAGTTCATCAAAGCCAATCCAAAAGAATCCTACGAAATCATCGCCAAAAACTACGACCTGGAGGCGAGCGAGGTGGAAGAATTCACCAAGCTGCTCGTTATCCTCGACCTGGAAGAAAACCTGACTGCCTTTTCCTACGCGGCTGGCTTCGAGTCGCTCTTCGGAACGGCACAGGAGATCAACACTTTCATGATTCGAACCGGAGTGGCGCAGGAGCCATTGGACAGCGAAAAGTTCCTCGATGGGAGCTTCATTCAGGAACTCAATCGATCTCACTAGCCGCCGATGTCGATTCGATTCAAACTCGCGATCCCGTTTCTGGCGATCACGGCCGTGGCGCTGCTGCTGATTTCCGAGTTGAACTCGGTCAAGGCACGGCAGGTTCTCGAAGCTCAGATTACGCTGGATCTGAACACGCAAGGAAACACCTCGGAACGGCACATCGCCGCCGTGCTGCGGGAAAAACGCTCGATCGCGCGCAACTTCGCCAGTGACGGCTTCGTTCGCGACGAAATGGAACGGCTGGCGAAGTTCGCCGTTGAGGATTCAGACGAGCGTGAGGCGCTGAGCGCGCACTTGCTAGCCAACAAACTGCCGTTGGATCCGACGATCATCGGCCTGCAGCTGATGGATCTTCGGGGCGCGGTAGTCGCGGCGACCGGCGTTTCGCCGCCGCCTGGACTCAATCCATTGAAGCTGGTGCGTCGTGGCGTGGCGCTGACCCATCAGCCCGCTTCGGAACAGTTTCAAGACGTGGTGGTGGTCGCGGCACCGGTCACGAGTCGTGAGGGTGGCCGGTTGCTCGGCGCGCTTGTTAATATTCACGAAACCCGGCGGCTTTCGACCCTCTTTCTCGACACCGCGCGCGTCGATTTAAGTTCGTCCGCGCAATCAGCCACGGCTTATCTGATGAATGAAAACGGCGCGCCCATCGCCGGTTCGGCGCGAGAAATTCCGTTAGCGGATCTAGAGGCGCTTGGCAGTGATTTTTCGCGCCAGCAGCTGCTGGACGGCGCAACCGCCCTGGTCGCGGTCCGGTCGATCCCTCTGCGCACCGGCGAGCAATGGAAGCTGGTGCTGATTCAAGACGAAACCCGCGTCCTGGCCCCGATCTTCCGGCTGCGGCGAGCAATGCAGTTTGGCGCGATCTTTGTGTTGGTCGTCCTCGGCATCGTCGTCGTCGTGGTGACCAGCGTGCTCACCCGACCAATTCGCGACCTCGTCGCTGGTGCCGAAATCATCGGCCAGGGCGACCTCGACCACCGCATCAACAACAAGGGCCGCGATGAGATCGGCAACCTCGCCCAAACGATCGACAAGATGGCGGCGGCCCTCGGGGCGAGCTTCAAAGAATCCCAGCAACTCAATGCCGATCTGGAAGTGCGCGTCAAGTCGCGCACTGCCGAGTTGCAGATCTCGAACGAGGAACTTGAGCGCAGCAACCGCGAGTTGGGCCAGTTCGCCTACGTGGCTTCGCACGATTTGAAGGAACCGCTCCGGGTCATCTCGAGCTACTGCGATTTGCTCGCCCTCCGATACGGTGACAAGTTTGATGAGAAGGGCGAGCGGTATCTCAAACACGTCGCCTCGGCAGCCCTCCGAATGCGCCGCCTCATCACTGATTTGCTCGCCTTTTCCCGCATCGGATCAGGCGGGGAAGAACTTAAGCCGGTGGAGCTGGACGGGATTCTGGACGAAGCGCTGAACAATTTACAGATCACGATTCGCAAGATGCGCGCCGATATCGTTGGAGGCGAGCCGCTACCCAAAGTGCTTGGCGACAAGGGTCTACTCGTGCAGCTGCTCCAGAACCTGATCGGCAACGCGCTCAAGTTCTGCAAAACCACTCCGCGAATCGAAGTCACCGCCCGGCGATTTCCTACGGACGAAAGCCGCTGGGAAATCAAGGTTTCGGACAACGGCACCGGGATCGCGCCGGAGTTTCAAAAGCAGATCTTCAGTATTTTCAAACGGCTCGACGCCAACCGTGAAGTCGAGGGCACGGGCATCGGCCTAGCGGTTTGCCAGCGAATTGTAGAGCGCCACGGAGGCGAAATCCGGGTGGAGAGCGAGGTCGGCGAAGGCGCGAGCTTTTTCTTCACCCTCGCCGGAATCCCCTGACTGATAACGACGTTGGCCCGTTCAAGCTGACGATTCGCCCCGGAGAGGCCTGGCAGCCTCTCGGGCTTTACTCCAGCCGCAATTCCAGCTAGAAGTCTTATTCATCATGCCCATCGAAAAAATGACCAAACCTTCCTGCTACGTCGCCGTGGGAGCTAGCGCTGGTGGGTTGGAGGCGTTGGAGCGGGTATTCGATCAGGCTCCAGCGAACGAGGGCTTGGCGTTCTTCGTGATCCAGCACCTTTCGCCGGATTTTAAGAGCGTGATGGACGAATTGCTGGCGCGGCGCACCGAACTGGCGATCCACCGGGCCGAGGACGGAATGGTGGTCGAGCCGAACACGATTTACCTCAACACGCCGAAAAAGGAGATGCGGATCGAGGACGGGCGGCTGCGACTGGTGGAGAAGGACCTTTCGAAGGGGCTAAGCCTGCCGATCGATATTTTCTTCCGATCGCTGGCTGTGGATGTCGGGCCGCACGGCGTGGCGATTGTGCTGTCCGGAAGCGGGAGCGATGGCTCGCGCGGAATCAAAGATGTCCACGAGCGTGGAGGGCTCATCATCGTGCAGGATCCTGCGACGGCGGATTTCGAGAGCATGCCAGCGGCGGCGATCGACACGGGCTTGGTGAATTTCATCCTGCCGCCGGAGGAAATGGGCGACACCCTGACGCGGCACGTGCGTCATCCGTATCCGGCCGACCGCAAGCCGGCGATCCTGCCCACGAGCGATTCGAGCGATGACGGGGTGCTCGCGGAGGTGTTCGCGCTCTTGCTAGATCAACACGGGATCGACTTCGCGCATTACAATCCCACCACGGTGGTCAGGCGGATCGAGCGGCGGATCCAGCTCGTCGGCGCGCCGGGAATTGAGGAATACATCGAGCGGCTCACCACCGAGCCGGATGAGATTGACACGCTTTATCGGGATCTACTGATCGAGGTGACCCAGTTTTTCCGCGACAAGCCCGCCTTCGACCGGTTGCGGCACGATTTTCTGGCCCCGGCGATCGAGGCCGCCGCCGGACCTCTGGACGAGGAGTTCCGTCTCTGGATCGCCGGTTGCGCGACGGGCGAGGAAGCCTACAGCCTCGCGATTCTCTGTCAGGAAGAGATGGACCGCATCGGCTCGCGCCGCCCGGTCCGGGTTTTCGCGACTGACGTGCACCGTTCCTCGCTCGATCTCGCGGGCGCCGGTCGTTATTCGGTTGAGAGCATCGCGGATCTGGAGCCGGCGCGTTTGGAGCGATTTTTTGAGAAAGAGGGCGAGCTTTACCGGGTTTCGCCAGAGTTGCGCAAGCTCGTCGTGTTCGCGCAGCACAACCTCTTGAAGGACACGCCGTTCACCAAGATCGATCTGGTTTCCTGCCGAAACGTGCTCATCTATTTTCAGCCGGCCGCGCAGCGCAAGATTCTGGCGTCGTTCCATTTCGCACTCAAGGTCGGTGGCGGGTTGTTTCTGGGGCCGAGCGAGAGCCTCGCCGCGCTGGAGGAGGAGTTCGAGCCCGTGGACCGGCATTGGAATATTTTCACGAAGAAACGCGACAAGCGGCTTTCGATGGATCTGCGCATGCCGATTCCGAACAAGATCAAGGGCAACCGTTTTCTGGCCCGCCAGCAGGAACAACAGCAGCTGCGACCCCGGATATCGGTTGAAGGCGGCAATCCTCGGCTGTTGCGCGTTTACGATGAATTGTTGGCCGAGCGGATGGCACCGGGCCTCTTGATCGACGAACGCCGTCAGCTGGTCCACACCTTCGGCAAGGACCCGCGCCGTTTTCTGGGTCCGGCAGCGGGGCGGGCGTCGAGCGACGTGCTTGACATGCTGGACGAGGACCTTCGTGTGCCGCTGGGAGCGGCGATTCAACGCGCGGGCAAGGAGCAGGTCCCGGTGGTTTACAAGGATGTTCGGCTGCGTGGCGAGGACTTCGACGATTTAGTGAAGATGGTCGTTAAACCGCTGCCGGATTCCAAGGGCGAGGAGCTGTATTTTCTGATCACGTTCGAGTCCAAAGAAGCGCCCAAGCCGCCTGAGCCGGAAATCGTCACCGAAGCTGGAACCTATAATCTGGACGAGGCCTCGCGCCAACGCATCGGCGTTTTGGAGAGCGAGCTGCAATACACCAAAGAGAGCCTTCAGACCACGGTCGAGGAACTGCAGACCAGCAACGAAGAGCTTCAGGCGACCAACGAAGAGCTGGTCGCCTCGAACGAAGAACTTCAAAGCACCAATGAGGAGCTGCACTCGGTTAACTCGGAATATCAGCAGAAAATCCGCGAGCTGACCGAGTTAACCCGCGACATGGACAACCTCCTGCTCAGCACGGAGATCGGCACGATCTTTCTCGACCGCGGGCTGTGCATTCGCAAGTTCACCCCGGCGATCGCCGAGGCCTTCAACCTCCTTCCGCAGGACCTCGGCCGGCCGCTCAAGCACATTTCCAACAATCTGGACGACCAGCAGCTGCTGGGCGACGCGGAGAAGGTTCTCGAAACCGGTGAGCCGCGTGAGCGCGAAGTCAGCAACGCGGGCGCGGGGCGATTTCTGATGCGGATCCAGCCCTACCGCGGCAAAGCGAGCAAGATCGAGGGCGTGGTGATCACGTTTGTCGACATCGGAGCGATGAAGCAGGCCGAAGCCGCGCACGAATTCCTGCTCGACCATTTGCCGATTTTCGTGCTGCACAAAGATCTCCAAGGCCGGATCACCTACGTGAATCAGAAGTTCTGCGAACTCGCCAGCAAGCCGGCTGAGGAACTCATCGGCAAGAGCGACGCCGAACTCTACTCGCCGGAACTCGCCGCCGAGTACCTGCGCGCGGACCGCGAGACGATCGAAACCGGCGAGATTCGCGAGACCGTCGAGGAGCATGATGCCGGCGGCGTAAAGATGAAGGTGCTCACGGTGAAAAGCCCGTTGCGCGGTGCCGACGGAATGGTGGACGGCTTGCAGGTTTTGTTCTGGGACATCTCCGACCTGAAGCGGACTCAGGCGGAGTTGGAGCGCAGCAACGAGGAGTTGCACCAATTCGCCTACGTGGTTTCCCACGATCTGCAGGCGCCGTTGCGGACGATTTCCAAATTCGCCGAACTCATTGCCCAGCGTTACGGCGACCAGCTGGATGAGAAAGGCGGGCGGTGGATCGAGCACCTCGTAAAGTCAACCGGCAGCGCTCAGGCGATGATCCGCGGGCTACTGGACTACTCGCGCCTCCAGACAATCGCGCAAAGCGTGCGCGTGGTGGAGTCCGCAGAGGCGGTTGACGAAGCCCTCGATTTGCTCGGAACCGCCACAACAGATGCCGGGGCTGAGGTGACTCGCGGCGATCTTCCAAAAGTCGCGGGCGATCCGGCGCAGTTGACGCAGTTGTTTCTCAACTTGATCAACAACGCGATTCGATACCGGCGTGAAGACGCGCCGCCGCGGATCGACATCTCCGTCATCGAGGCGCCAAATCAGATGTGGCAATTCACGGTGAAGGACAACGGGATCGGGATCGATCCATCCCAGCAGGAATCGGTGTTCGAGTTGTTCGCGCGGCTGAATCCTAAAGGGGTCAGCGGGACGGGGATGGGCCTTTCGATCTGCCACCGGGTCGTCGAGACCCACGGCGGGCGAATCTGGGTCGAGTCCGACGGCGAAGGCCATGGCAGCGCCTTCCACTTCACGTTGCCGGCCGGGGAATACAGAGAGAGTAGCGAAGCCTGAAAGCTGCGATTTTTTTTGAAATTGTCTGCAACTTGCAGGGCGCTCAATAAAGAAAATCCATGCTTGGTAAAACTGGATTCCTTCTCTTTTGGGTTAGCTGCATCGGCGCGAATGCGGCAATCTCGCTCCCACCGCTTTTCAGCGATCATATGGTGCTGCAACGCGAGCGAGACGTTCCCATCTGGGGAGGCGACGCGACACCGGGGGTCGAGGTCACCGTCAAGTTTCGCGGCAAGGAAACCGCCGTCCTCGCCGGACCCGCCGGAAAGTGGCGAGCCGAGATTCTCACGGGTGAAGCCGGTGGCCCATTCAAGCTGACGATTCGCTGCGGGGAGGACGAGCAGATCCTGACCGGGGTCCTCGTCGGAGAAGTGTGGCTCGGCGCGGGCCAGTCTAACATGCGTGCTCCAGCGCGAGTCTTCGAATCCAAAGACAAATCCCTCCAGCAGCTGCTGGAAGGAGCCCCGTATCCTCGGATCCGGTTTCTGCGTCTCCAGGGCGACGCGACCGAAGGCTGGAAACGGGCGGGGGAAAATTCGGTGCCGCATTGGCCCGCTCTGATGTTGGCTTACGGCCACAGGCTCAGCGAAGAACTCGATGTCCCGATCGGCCTGATGGTGGGCGCGGTGGCGAGCACGCCTTCGGTCCATTGGCTCAGTGAAGACGCGCTCGATCGCGACGACGCCTGTCTCGCCGCGCTTGAAGACTACGCGGAATACTGGGATCCCAAGCGCGCCCAACGCCGCCACAAACGCGATCTCGAACACTGGGAAGACGCCAAAGTTCTGGCCAAAAAGGAAGGCTCCCGCACGCCGCGAAAGCCGTTTCCGCCGGTTGATCCGGGTTACCCGATTCGGGGAGGCGAAGTTGGCTACGAAGAACTCATCCGGCCCGTGACCGGTTTTGGCATCCGGGGCGTGCTCTGGGATCAAGGCGAAGCCGGCAGCGGACTCGGCGGCGTGGAACAGGATCTGCTGATGCACGCGCTGATCGCCGGCTGGCGTCGGGACTGGAGTCAGGGCGATTTCCCCTTCCTCTGCGTCCAGAAACCCAGCGGCGGCGGCCCGGCTTGGGATACGTCAAACCCGGTCACGCGAATGGCCGTGCCTTTCGGTCCCCTACCCGATCTTCTGGAATTCCGCGCCGACGGTGAAGTCCACGGGATCTACTCGCGGATTCGCGAATTTCCGAACACCTGGCTGATCACCACGACCGATCTCGGTGCCGGGTTTCAGCCGACTGACAAATGGGGTTATGCCCAGCGCGCCGCCAACGTCGCGCTCCACGCGGCTTACGAACGCGAGATCCCGGTTTACGGCCCGGTTTACGATTCTCACAACATCGAAGGCTCCCTCGTGCGGATTCAGTTCGCCCACACTGGCGAGAGCCTGAAATTTCGCGGCGGAAACGCGGTTCAGGGCTTTCAAGTCGCTGGCGACGACGGGGTTTATCATTGGGCGGCCGGCGAGATCGAAGGCAAGGATTCCGTGCTGGTTCAATCGAAGGCGGTCGAGCGGCCCCTGCATGTGCGCTACGCCTGGGCGCGCGAGCGGTCCTGGGCGAATCTGTTCAATTCCCACGGACTGCCCGCGCTGAGTTTCACGACGGAAAACAGAAATTGATGGGTAATGGCAGGATGGGATCTTGACAAAATCGCCCGGCCGAATTGAGATCGTTTCATGCCGAAAAGAACGAGGCAGGCGAAGCGGAGCATCGATTTCTTCAGCGACTACGACGGCTCTTGGAAAGCCGGTTTCAAGAAGCATCTGCGTCTCAACCTGGAGGTGTTTTTTCCGGGCGTCGCGGCGATCATCGATTGGACCGTGCCGCCGGTCTGGAAGGACAAAGAAATCGAGCGGATCATCAACCAGCCCGGCAAGAAAAACCGCCCGGTCGATCTTCTGGTGGAGCTGCGGATGAAGAATGGCGAATCGTTGCGGATTCTCGTTCACATCGAAGTTCAAAGCTCCAAAGACGAGTCGCTGCCCGAGCGGCTTCATCTTTACAACGCGGGCGTGTTTTACACTTACGGCGTGCGCGTGATCACCCTCGCGGTGCTGGCGGATCTCAACCCGAACTGGTGCCCGGCCGAGGATCTCTGGCAGGTCGGCGACGACTTCGAAAGTAAGCTGCGTTTCCCGACCTGTAAGCTGATCGAGAAGCTGGACACGGATTGGAAAGGCGTTCATTCGCTGCCCGTTGAAGTAGCCCGGGCGCAGATCGCGGCGCTCAGGA
>JBLHKS010000266.1:0-9051 GCA_047620505.1 Verrucomicrobiales bacterium
CCCCGAAAATCCCTGAAGTGATCTCGCACAGTGGTCGGGCTGAGAGGATTCGAACCTCCGACCTCCTCGTCCCGAACGAGGCGCGCTACCAAGCTGCGCTACAGCCCGCTTTTGTCTTCCACAGGGGCCAGCATAAAAACACTGATTTGCGCTTAGTCAACTGTGATGCTCGGGTGCCGTGATGAACATTCTCGATCGATTTTCACTGCGCGGGAAGACCGCTTTCATTTCAGGCGGCAGCCGCGGTCTGGGGCGCGAAATGGCGCTGGCACTGGCCGATGCGGGGGCAGATCTGATCCTGGCCGGGCGGTCTGCGGACAGTCTGGATTCGACAGCTGCGGAAATCCGAGATCTCGGCCGAAATGCGGCGACGCTCGTTGCTGACTTCGGCGATCCAGATGCTTGCGAGGCTGTCTGCGTCGATGCGCTCGAAAACCACGGGCCGATCGACATTCTGATTAACAATGTTGGCGGCCGTTTGATCGACACGCCGACCCAGCAGCTGCTGGTGACGGATTGGAAACGAATTCTCGATCTGAACCTGACCAGCGTGTTCGTCAGCACCAAAATCATCGGCGGCGCGATGGTCGAGCGGGGCAGGGGAGGCCGGGTCATCAATGTTGCTTCGATCTCCGGGATGATCGCGAATCGCGGGATCGGTGGCCGCAGCTACGAGACGGCGAAATCGGCCGTGATCGGCTTCACGCGCGCTACCGCAGCCGACTGGGCTCCGCATGGCGTGACGGTCAACGCGATCTGCCCTGGCGGGTTCATGACGGAGCCGAATCAGCGCTGGGCGCGGGAGAATCCGGAGGTGATTCGCGAGTTCGAATCGCAGATCCCGATGGGCAAGTTTGGTGAGCCGGAAGACCTCGGTCCGCTCGCGGTCTACCTCGCAAGCGAAGCCTCGCGCTACATGACGGGCGCATCGCTGGTGATCGATGGCGGCTACACATTGTGGTGAGAATCGGCTGGATTTTCTTGCCAGGTGAGGTCGAGTTGTGCAGGATCTGAACAGCTGAACAAAAACGTATCTCATGACCAAAACCAAACACTCTCGGACCGGCGGCTTTTCAATGATCGCCGTGATGATCCTGATCACTTTTATCGCGATTGTCGCGGCGGTTGCGTTTCCGGCGTTGAACAAAATGACCGAGAAAGCTCGTATCTCAAAGGACGTGCATCATCAGAGTCAAATCCTGAAAATGCTTAAGCTCTTTGGCATGGACAACGATGGGGGTTATCCAACGTTTGATTTCGATTCCGGAGATGACGTCCGGTATACGAATTCGACCGACGTCTTCAATCATTTGATGTACGAGGTCGATATCCAAGAGGAATCTATCTTTTACGTTAAAGGCAATCCTACAAAGCCTTCGCCTCCGAACGGTGATGGAATGCTCACGAAGAACGAAAACAGCTATTCTTATGTTGCAGGTCAGACTGATTCTATGTCCGGCAGGTCGCCGCTAATTGCGGACGAAATGGACGAGCCCGGCGTCTACGGAGCAAATCATCCGTGGCTGCGTCAGGGCCAGGCCGTCGTTGGATTTCTCGGTGGTGAAGTAAAAATCATGGAGCTGACTGGGATTTATCCGGGAGCTACCGTGAAAGGTCTTCCGGTACACGGAATCGACGATATTTTCGAGATGGGGATCAAGGACGAAGAAGGTCGAGTCAGCGGCGGCTATCTCGCGGTTGATCCTTCAAATATTCTGAATCCCTAAGGGTTTGGAGCGCTGCAGTTCTCGTCCTTGACGAGCAGGATCCAGGCGATAGTTTCGCGGCCCACAATCCGTGTGTCCCGCGAAATGAATCCGAAATTCCTGATCCTGTCCACCTTGTTAAGCGTCGCCTGCGTGGCGAGCGCCGAGCCGCCTGAATGGTCCGGCAGTCCCGATTATTCGATCGAGATCAAGACCCTGCTGGGGCAGATGAAATACAACATCCCTGAGTTCGAAGTCGAGCCAGGGGCGCGGATCAAACTCACGCTGAATAACGACGACGATCTCCAGCACAACTTGATCGTTCTGGGCGTGGATCCAAAGGACAAGGACGGCTTTCAGTTCGCGACCGAAGTGTGGTTGTTAGGGGAAAAAGGCCTCGAACTCGGCTGGGTTCCGCCGGATTCCAAGCGCGTCATCGCGGCCAGCAAGTTGCTCGACCCGCACGCAAAGGAGGACATTTATTTTCAGCTGCCGGAAGTGCCGGGCGACTACCCGTTTGTCTGCACCGTCCCGGGTCACACGCTGACGATGAAGGGAAAAATCAAGGTCCGCCCGAACAAGCAGCTGCTGACCGGGCTGAAGTATGCGGTTTACAAAGGTAGCTGGAAGAAGCTCCCTGATTTCTCCAGCCTCAAGCCGGAATCAGAGGGTGAATTGCCGAAGGGTTTGATCGATCTCGACGTTGCAAAGGTGAAGGGCAGTTTCGGCATGGTTTTCCACGGCCAACTGGAAATTCCAAAGACGGCCGACTACGAATTCGAGTTTGCGAGTGACGACGGAGGTCAGCTGATTGTCGACGGCGAAAACGAGATTATCGACGACGGAATTCACCCTGCCCGAGTCAAAAAGAAGAAGCTCAAGCTGGAAGAGGGACTGCACACGATCGAGGTCCGTTACTTCGAAGGCGGTGGGCAGAAGGCACTCTCGCTCGCGGTGAAGTCGGGCGCGATTGGAGGAAAAATCGCGCTGAGTTCCAAGGTCATCGGTGGCGGACGGAACGCGCCGAAAGCCGCGCCGACTCCGATCCCGCTGCTTCCGGAAAACCCGGGCGAAGCCGTGATGTATCGGAATTTCATCGACGGCTCGAATCCGCGCGGAATCGCGGTTGGTTACCCGGGCGGTGTCAACATTTGCTGGGATGCCGATCTGCTGAACGTCGTGATGATCTGGCGTGGCGGGTTCATGGACGCGAGCCGGCATTGGAACGGACGCGGCCAGGGAAATCAGCCTCCAGCGGGCTTCGACGTCGGCAAACCTGCGGTCGGTTTTCCGCTTCAAGTGATCGAATCCAGCGAAGAGCCCTGGCAGAAAGAATTCAAAGGCGATTTCAAATACGACAAAGACAACCCGGTCTCGAAGTCGGAGAAAAAATACGTCGAGAACCACCCGGATTACAAATTTATCGGTTACCGACTTGATGAGAAGCGTTTCCCGACCTTCCGCTACGAATTCCAGAAACTGAAAGTCGAAGACCGCTCCGCGCCGAAAGAATCCGAGGCTGGGATCGAAGGAATCGAGCGCATGATCGTGATCACCGGCTCAGCAGCTGCTGGGACGCATTTCCGGATCGCGGAAAACGGAACGCTGGGTGAAGACGGCTGGTTCGACACTGGCGGCCCGACGAAGATCAAGTGCAAAGGCGCGATCGTCCGCGAGTGGGGCGACAAACGCGAGCTGGTCGTTCCGATCTCTGGCGAAACGACGATCACGGTTCAGTATTCGTGGAAGACGAAGATCGGCGGGAAGGTCAGCGCTAACTAAGACCTCCAACTAACTTTCCTGACAAAATGAAAAACATTCTCTGCGAAAATCTGCGCCTTAGCGCCCTCTGCGTTTTCATCTCCGGTCTCGCCTTCGCTCAAGAAGCGCCAACGGAATCAGACTACTACGAAATCACCACCTTCGAATCCCCGGAAGGCTCCGTCGTCGAAGTCGGCGCGATCGATTTCATGGGTGGCGAAAAAGTGATCTTCACGACCCGCCGCGGCGAAATCTGGACCGTCGACAACGCCTTCTCCTACCCGGAAAAGGAAGCCAAATGGAAACTCTACGCTCGCTACCAGCACGAGCCGCTCGGCATCGCCGTCAAAGACGATTGGGTTTACATCACGCAACGCCCTGACGTCACCAAAATGAAGGACGAGGACGGCGATGGCCGCGCTGACATTTTCGAGATCGTCGCCCAACCCTGGGGCATTACCGGCGACTATCACGAATACGCCTTCGGCACTCGTTTCGACAAAGACGACAACATCTGGAATGTCCTCTGCCTCACTGGCTCGTTCACCAGCAACACGAAGTACCGTGGCTGGATCATCCGCGTCAACGCAGACGGAACCGTCACCCCGACCGTCTGTGGTGTGCGTTCACCTGGCGGCATCGGCTTCGGTCCGGGCGGCGAAGTTTTCTATACCGATAACCAGGGAGCGTGGAACGGTTCCAGCTCACTTAAGCACGCCAAAATTGGCTCTTTCCAGGGCAACCCGAACGGTAACGCTTGGTTCCAGAAAACCGACGCAATCGCTGAGCCGCCCTACCCGCCAACGACCGAAGGCAGCCGCACTGTGATCGAACGCGAAAACATCCCGACCTACGTTCCGCCCGCGATCATGCTGCCGCACGGCAAAGTCGGGCAGTCGCCGACCGGGATGATCCTCGATGAATCCGGCGGCAAATTCGGCCCGTTCGAAGGCCAACTCTTCGTCGCCGAGCAAACCTATTCGAATATCCAGCGCTGTTTCCTTGAAGAGGTTAACGGCGTTTACCAAGGCGTTGTTTTTCCGTTCCTCAGCGGTTTTAAGAGCGGCAACATCGGTATCAACATGAAGGACGGCGTCGTTTTCACCGGCGGCTCGAATCGGGGTTGGGGAGCGCGCGGCGGGCAGGCCTTCAACTTCGAACGCGTCAACTGGACTGGCAAAATTCCCTTCGAAGTTCATGAAATGCGCGCCAAGCCAGACGGCTTTGAGCTGACGTTTACCCAACCGGTCGACAAAGTCACCGCGTCGGCCGCCGAGAGCTATTCGATGCGCGCTTTCACCTACATTTATCAAAAAGGCTACGGCTCGCCCGAGGTCGATGAAGTTAAACCGTCGATCACCGTCGCCAGCGTCAGCGAAGACGGCAAAACCGTCCGGCTGAAGGTCGATTCCCTGACGAAAGGTCATGTCCACGAGCTCCATCTCGATGGCGTGAAGAACGAAGCCGGCCAGCAGCTGCTGCACCCGGTCGGCTACTACACACTGAACGAAATTCCGGCGAAGTAGCTCAACTGAGTTCGATCGTCTGGGGGAAATCCTGACAAAGCGCTGATTTTTCGGCGGGTTTGTCAGGATCGGTCTTGAGATAAAAACTCATCGCCCCTTCCAAATCGCAGAACCAGACCTCGTCCGCTCCAGCGGCAAAATAGAGGCCCTTTTTCTCCTGCATTTCAGACATCCGGTTTCGCGGAGAGAAAACCTCGATGCAGATTTCTGGAGCGATCGCTGTGCAGATCGATTCCGGATTTTGATCAAGCCTTTCCTTTGAAATCCAGACTACGTCCGCGGCCGTCACGCTGTCGGAAGTGGAAATCGGGCACTCAACAATCGCGCGCCCCAATCCGATCAGTGTTTGCAGGAGAAATGAGATTCGAGTCTGTCTCGATCCGTGAGTCATGGAGGCGGGCGGCATCATGATGACATTTCCGTGGCGATCAGTTTCGATCTTGTTCGGTAGCTTTTGAACGTCTGAATCCTCGGAGAGTTCATCCCAGCGCTCCAGGTTAAACGCGTGCTGATCCTTCCGTAGCGGGAGCTGGATCACAAAAGTTTCCATGGCCTCAGTTTAGCAGGTGTTTCAAAAACAGAAAAGCCTTCGTTTCCAGATTCACGTATCGGCATCGGATGGTATTGCCAGAACGCGTCTCCTTCGTCGGTCTTAATGCTAGGAACACCGCCGTCATGTTGCCCAACGCCCGTAGACCCGGATCTCCGTATCCGGCGCGGCGCTAAGCCGCCATTTCAAACGACCGGCCCGATGAAACGCGGCCTGGCGCCGCGCCGGATACGGAGATCCGGTTCTACGACACGTCCTTACTCGCCGCCTTTCATCTTCGTCACGCCAGCGACGATCGCCAATAAATCATCGCCGGTTAGCTTCTGGTAGGCTGCGGCGATCGTCCCGATGTTCGTTCGGTTCCACGATGTTTTCTGCGTCTCGGCTAACCACTCGCTAACGAAATCGGCGTCGCGGCCTTCGAGCGCTTCGATCAATGCGAGGGTCGCAAAATAATAGTGCGCGGCGTCGAAATTCTCGACAGGCTCTTCGACGTTAGCCTCGCCTGCAGGCCAGGCCGGAAGATCGACTTGGTCAGCCAGAAGGAGGAGTGCTTCTTGGTCGTAAGCCGCCTCAAAAGCCTTCATTCCAGCACCTTCACCGAAACGCCTGTCGAGGTCCTGGATCGCAACCCAGTTCGCCATCCCATCACAAAACCAGCGTCGCTCATCGCTGGCGATGACCTGATCGACGAGCGCGACTTCCACCGTTTCGTGGATCATCACGAACGTCGCGCGTGTCTCTGACATCATTCGAAATCCACCCAGTTGCGACGCCACTTTCTCCGGTTCGGATGTCCGGTACGCCTTGAGAAACCACTCGGCGGATTCCAGCACCTGCTCGGCTTGACCGTCGACATCGCGGCTGTCCGGATCGAATTCGCCCAGAATCAGGGGAAGCTCCATGCCGGGCAGACTTTCGATGCTGGTCTCGGCGCTGTGGTCGCCTTCGTCAGGTTTGAAGTTGAGACCGAAACTGAAACTTACGTCCTCGCCATCCGTACTGAGGAGGAATCCGGTCACTGCCCCGTTGGCTTTGAGAATCTCCGAAATGTGGTCCTGCGGCCAGATGTTGATCCGCCCACCGTTGAAAAATTTATCGATGAGAATTCGAGGATTAACAAGCATGTTGCCCTCGATTCGAAAAGTGTGCGCGATGCCGCTGTCCGGCTGGATTCCGTAGGCGCGCAGAGCGGCTTCGTCAGATTCATCGTATCGGAGTTCAATCCGTTCCTGGTCGGCGAGATTGGCTTCGATGTTTTTTATTCCTTCGGCGATTGTGTCTGCGATTTCGGGCCCGACGCGATCGATCGCATCACTGATTTCGGGCGGAAATGTGAACGTGGTTTCGCCGAACGTTCGGCTCAGGCGAGCTACCTGAAGCGGATGCGATCCAGGGGCGAAAGTCTTCGCCCCGATTGATTCGAAGGGTTTGACGAGGGCGGCCAGATCGATTTTCAGCTGCTTTTCAAAGAGGTCCTCGCCGTTGAATCCGAGGTCGATCGCTTTCTCGAACGATTCCCAGGTGAAGCCGCCCTCAGGCATCTCGACGCCAGCAGTTTTGAAGTTCTGGAAGAGGCCTGGCGAATTCTTCGTCAAGTTCGCGAGGACGAGGGCGATGAGGTGTTCGGCGCGGCGGCGGAGAAGCGGGTCGGCCTGGGAAAGGTCGGCGCGGACGTCGAGCGAACTCATCTGTTCCAGCAGCTGCTGGGGAGTTTCATCGAGTTGAACCGAGAACTGGTAGAGCTTCGGCGCTAGCGCGATGTAGTCGGCTTCGCTAATGCTTGAGGCGACTGAAACGACGAGCAAAAAGCGCGCGACGCCGGCCCCGAGGACTTTCGCTTCGTCTGCGAAAAGCTGATCGACTTCGCCAGCAAGCAGAGTTTCGAACAGCCAGTCTCCGCTAAGGCTGATCACCTCTTTCGCGGTTTCCGTCATGCTGTCCCGCGCCTGCTGAAGGAATGCGCGCGCTGGGACGAGAATTTCCCTCGGCGTCTTTCCCGGGCGATAAAAAAGTGGCATGTCTAAGACGACGGGCTCGAGATTTTCCATGCGGAGGTCGAATGCGTCGAGCCCGATCCCGCCCTTCGCAAACGGTGGGCGGAATCCCCATCCGCCATCTTTGATGAACGCCATGTGATCGAAAACGTAGGCTTGATCACGGATGAGGAACTTTGGGAATTCGCGATTGTTGTGAATTCGAATATGCGTGAAGTCGCCTGCCCAATGCCGCCAGATATTGCTGAGGCTGTCCATTTCTTTAGCGGTTTCTGCGAACCGTTCTTCGAATCCGGATAACTCTTCTAGCTGAAGGAATTTCAGGATTTTGGTTCGGAAACCCCGGATCAATTCGTCGGACTCGCTGTTGTCGAGTTCGAAATTCATGCTTTTGGATTCAGCTTTCACGATATCGCGCCGGATCTGGCGCTCGTAGGACAAGTCGCGCTTCAGGAGGTCGACGAGGTCGGCTTCGTCTTCGGGATATTCGATTCTGAGGCCATCGATCATGCGCTCGGTTCGAGGCCCGGGAGCGCGGGTGTACTCGACGGACGCTTCGAAACCTTTCGCCAGAGCGGCGGCCGCCAGAGCAGCCAGGAGTGTGAGAAATGAAATCTTGGGCCAGCGCATAATTCAAGTGAAGCAGGCCGGAGGCATCTTGTCGAGATTCCGCGACAAAAGTGGGTTGGCGTCTCCGCGCTCCGTGGTCCAGGTTTTCTGCATGCGATTCGGAATTCTCACCCTCTTTCTGGCGGCCGCCGCGCTGTCCCAGGTTCACTCCGCTGACTGGCCGATGTGGCGATTCGATGCAGGTCGAACGGCCGCGAACACCCAGCAGCTGCCGGAAAATCTGGATCTCATCTGGGAACGCGAACTGCCGCCGCTTGAGCCTGCTTATCGCGATGCGCGACTGCAATTCGATCGCGGTTACGAGCCAATCGTCCTCGGCAAGCGGCTTTTCGTCGGTTCGAACCTCGACGATAGCGTGACTGCGTTCGACACCGATTCGGGCGAGCAACTTTGGAAATTCCAAACCGGCGGCCCGGTTCGTTTCGCGCCGGTCGGAGGGCAGGGGAGGGTGATTTTCGGCTCGGACGACGGCATCGTTTATTGCGTGCAGGCGTCGAGCGGCGAGCTGGTCTGGCAATTCAAAGCCGTGCCTTCGAATCGTCGGCTGATCGGCAACAGCCGCTTGATTTCGGTCTGGCCGGTTCGCGGCGGGCCGGTGCTGCAAGACGATCGCGTTTACTTCGCGGCGGGCGTCTGGCCGTTGGAAGGCGTCTTCGTCTACTGCCTCGACGCAACGAACGGCGAGCGGATCTGGCTCAACGACAGTACTAGCTACATTTACGGCCCGCATCCGCACAACACCGAGGCGTACGGTGGGTTGGCACCGCAGGGATATTTGTTAGTCGATGTCGAGGACCTCGTCGTGCCAAGCAGCTCGGCTTACCCGGCGCGTTTTGATCTGGAAACCGGCAAGTTGAAGGAGTTTGAGCTGCCGTCAGCCG
>JBLHKS010000267.1:0-9023 GCA_047620505.1 Verrucomicrobiales bacterium
CCGAGGTCTCGCGCGAGCCGACTCGCGCGCCGGGGATCGACCCGGTTGCTCACGTCCTGGTCGTTGATTCGACCGCTCCACTTGTTCTTCATGAACTCGTAGCGCAGGTAAAGCGGAGATTCTCCGAGCATTTGGCGGTCGATCCCGCGAACCGCAAGTAGATCAAAATTCGGTAGCTTTTTGCTGCGCCAGCGGATCGGATGCATCGGTGCGTTAACGCTTAAAAATGCCGGATCAATCGAGTAAATAAACGGCGAACCCTCATAGTTTGCGTTTAGAAAAATATTGGTCGGCGAAATCCCGAACCGCAGGGTTTTGGTCTCAATCTCCGATTGCGGTTTCACGATTTTCTCAGGATCCAGGCCATTTTCGCGCGCTTCTTTGACCTTGCCTTTGAATTCCAGTAGTTCGTCGGGATCGACTTTCGCTGTTGTGATAGCGATCGTTGCAAGTGGCTTAGTCAGGCCGAATTCGTCGAGCCGCGAGGCCGTGTCGGACGCAAACTCAACAATCAGCTCTTCGTTCAGGGCCGCGATAAGATCGTCGATCTTCTGCGTGTCGGCCGGCTGCGGTTGACCGCCGAAAGCAACGTACCAACGAATGCCGTCGTGAACCATTTCGGCTCCGAGCTTGCCCGGGCTTTTGATTTCGATCCGAACGACGTCGTCCTTCTTGAAATCGCCCAAGAATGGATGACGAAGCTGGTTAATCGTCGCCGGGAGTCGCCTAACGAAGTCGCTTGTGAGTTCGAAGACCGCGTTTCGGCCGGAAACGCTCACGGTCATCTTGTCGGGGGTGTCGCTGAGGATGTCCGCCTGACGAAAAATGAGCTCGATCGGCTCGCCGCCTTGCGGACGGAGGATGAAGACGGCTGTATTTTCATCGAGAGCTTCGGTGGGCGCAATCGCAGGCGGTTCATCGACGATTGTAGACGCACGGAGATTTGTGATTTCGTCAATGATCAGATAGGCAATTTCGTCGTTCGCCCGCGCCTGAAGCGGCTTGAGAACCGACCAGATTGGGGCATCCGGTTCACGAGCCAATTCGATCTCGCCGGAGGCCGTCCTCATGACATAAGACTCGATTGCTCCTGGATGAAAGCGGATCAGATTTCGATCACGCAAGGCATCAATCGGGTCCTCCAGAAACTGCCGCGCTCGCGAATCGACAATATAGACGTCAGGCCGATCTGAAATGCTGGGCGTGCGAAGGTAAGTTGCGCCGTTGAACGCCGATTCGGCACCAAAAATCAGCTCAATCGGCTCCGCCTTGCCGCCGAATTCGAGAACCGCGGTGATCGATTCCGCATCGCTGAATCCGAGTTTGTCGAGCGTCGGGCCGTCTTCGACACCGATTTCGTCTCGATCGATCGTTTCTCTGATTACGAGGTTGGACAGCTCCATTAGAAGCCGCGCGGTCAGCTCTGGATCGATTCGGTCGCTGATCGGCTTCGTCAATCTCCAGCCATCATCGGAACTCTCGAGGACGAATTCTCCCGCTGGGCTTGTCACTCTGATTTTCGAAATCGACTCGGCCGAAATCGGCGCGATGAGCTTGGAGAGGAAAGCTGCCTCCATGCTTGTGGGCAGGAACCGCTCGTAAAAACCGACGAAAGCCGCCAGTGCGATCGCCAAGCTTGCCAGAGCGATGGTTGCCTTTTTCATCGGGTCAAAAGAGGTTTCAGGCCAGCAGCTGCTAGTTTCGGCGCATGGTCCAGACGAAGATTCCCAACAAGAGAGTCAATCCGGGGAGAATCCAGAGAACCAACCAGGTGATCGCCGTTTTTTCACTGTCATCCAGCACCACCGCGTAGCGCGTAGGTTCCTTGGGTAAAATTCCCTGCAAATGCGGGCGGTCCAGAAGCCAGTTCAGGCTCGACATCACAAAGTCGCTGCGGATTTTTTGTCGCTTCTGACCGCCCGAAAGAATCGTCGGATTGCTAACGACTACCATCCGCTGAGTCGCGACTCGGAGGTTTGGATCGTCAACCGCGCCGCGTTCGATTGCCGCGCCAAGATAAAGCGGCGAGTGATGGTCATCGCGGTCACGCAAGAATTTTTCGGTGCCTGCGTGGTCGATTTCGCCCCAGAATTTCAGATCGGCGACGAGCAACGGAGTCAGGTGAATGTTTTTGTTCCTGACAAAATCGGCCGATGGTAAAAGCTGAAGCGATTGGCTTCTTCCGCCTAACGGAATCGCCATGCCGCGCAGTTCGTGGGTGATCGGCGAGTCTTCCCGGATCAACGCGGGTACGTTGAAAGTCGTCTGGATCGATCCGCCTGCCGCGCCGCCTGCGTAGAGAATTCGGTCATCGCGCGGAACTACGCCTAAGCCTCGAAGCATCGTGTGAAGCTCTGGAGTCGGCGAATCCGGATCAAGCGCGAGGAAAATCGAGCCGCGTTCACTGTTCCAGAATTCCTGAATCAATGCGAGTTCGTCTGGAGTTGGATCGGATTTCGGAGCGGCGATGATCAAAGTGTCTGCATCCTTCGGAATGCCGCCTGTGTCGCTCAAATCAATGAAATCCACGACCGCATTCTGGCGGTTTGCGAGGGTGCGAATCTCAGCAGCTGCTTCAGCAAGATAGTCTTGCCGCTGGTAGCCCTTAACGATATAGATTTTGCGCTGACGATCTCCGGTAACCTCGACCATTGCAGCCGTCAGGGCGATTTCGCCGTTGAAACTGACTACAAAATCACCTTGGGCGCGCGTCGCGAGATCGAGGTCCTCCAGCGTTCTCAATCGATCGCCGTTAGCCACGAGGATCATGTTTCGATCGAGAGTGACCTTGTATTTTTCCTTCAGCTCGCTTGCTCGATTCGGAAACCGCGCTGGGTCGACCACTTCGACTCGAACATGGCCATCGCTGTGGACTCGGTATTCGTCTGCGAGAGCGCGGATGTCATCGAGAAGGCCTTTGTCCGAATCTCTGGTGAAAGCGATGACGACGTGCACTTCGGAGTCGAGACTAGAGAGGAAATTCGTGGTAACCGATGAGAGGGTGAACTTCCCAGAGCGGGTGAGGTCAATTCGATCGTAATGCCGGCAACTGAGATAGTTGACGAGATAAAAGATTACGAAAACGGCCAGCAACTGAACCGCGACGTGAATCGCGATCGGCAAGCGCTTGATAGAACGCTGTTCGGTGTTGCCTTTTGGCTCTGTATTTTCTTCGGACATCGATCGGTCGTCAGGCGCGCCAGCGGCGGAATTCCAGAACGTAATAGGTAAGGAGGAAAAACAGGAGCGCGAAGCTGGAATAATAAACAATCACCCGAGTGTCGATCAGACCCTGGGTAAAGTAGCGAAGATGATAAATCGTAGAAACGTAGCCGATCTTCTGGATCGCCGCGGCTTTGAAATCCGGGTCTTCGATCAATTCCGGAATGTAGCCGATAAAAAAGTGAAGCATCACGAGGCAGAAGCCCGCAACTCCTGCGATAATCTGGTTTGATGTCAGCGAAGAAGCGAAACAGCCGATCGCAACGTTAAACAAACCGAGTAAAAACAGAATCAAATAGGCTCCAAACAGCGCGCCACCCGTGAAAGCCCCTTCTGAGCCGGAAATCATCTCAAACAGTAGAAAGTTCAATAAACTCGGCAGCCAGACGATGCAGTAAAAGACCAGCGCGGCTACATATTTGGCTGCGAGAACGCTAGCGGTGCTGATCGGCGCGGTCATCAAAGACTCGAGAGTTCCCAACTTCTTTTCTTCGGCAAAAAGCCGCATCGTGATCAGCGGGAAGATCACGAAGTAGACCATCCAGAACGAGTTTGAGTTAAAAGTGTAATAGATCAGGCTTACTGAGTTAACCTTTCCGCTCATTCCTTCGAGCGAGAACGTGAATGCGATCCCGCTCAGCACCATGACCAAAGCCATCACGACCCAAGCAAGAGGCGAAACGAAGAAGCTGCGTAGTTCTTTAACGAACAGAATGTAGAACGTTCGCATCAGTTTTTGGCGGCTCCGGTTACTTCGGCAAACACGTCTTCGAGAGTGACCGAATGGCTCTTCAATTCGCGCAACGGCCACTTGTTTTTGAGCGATAAATCATAAACGGCGTCCCGGACGTCGGCGTTCGCCGCACAGCGAAGTTCAAACTTCACCCATTCTTCGTCTTCGTTCGCTAATTCGATGCGCTTAACGCCACTGATCGACTTGAGCTGATTCTGAAGCCGATCGCGAGGGCCTTTCATTTCGACGGTCACCAATCCGGCGGTTCGAGACTGCGAAATCAATGATTTTGGCGAATCGGACGCCTTGATTTTGCCTTTATCGATGATGATGACGCGGTCGCAGGTCTGTTCGACCTCGTAAAGAATATGGGTCGAGAGCAGGATCGTGTGTTGCTTGCCCAAGCTCTTGATCAGCTCGCGAACCGATCGAATCTGGTTCGGATCGAGGCCGTTTGTCGGCTCATCGAGAATCAGCAGCTGCGGATCGTGAACGAGCGCATCCGCAAGACCGACTCGCTGCCGATATCCCTTTGAAAGGCTGCCGATCATCTTGCGGCGAACGTCCGTCAACCCGCAGGTTTCCATGACTTTGCCGACTCGAGAGCGCATATCCGAGCCGCGAAGACCCTTGAGTTTGCCTCGGAATTGAAGATATTCCTTCACCCGCATGTCGGTGTAGAGCGGGACATTTTCCGGCATGTAACCGATTTGCCGACGCGCCGCGATCGAGTCCCGAAACACGTCGTGGCCGGCGATACTCGCGAATCCGGAAGTCGCCGCGAGATACCCGGTCAAAATCCGCATCGTCGTCGATTTCCCAGCCCCATTTGGCCCGAGAAATCCCACGATTTCGCCCTTTTTTACCTCAAATGAGATGCCGTCTACAGCAATTTTGCCGCCGTAGCTCTTGTTGAGGTCCTGGACTTGTATCATGAGGCGCCGGAGGGCGATGAAAGAGTTTTCGGTCGTGTCTGGAGGGAAGCCGCCAACTCTTAGCGTGTGTCGATTCAATTGACAAGATCGAAGCCGAAAATCTGGAAAGATTTTGTGATTCTGGGCGTTGCGGTTCAACTCGCGGATGCGGTTTCGCGGATTTCGCGCCGAATTCGAACGATCGAAAGCGGCACGAGGAGCGCGGCGAACAAGGCCAGCCCGATCCAGCTCTGGCACATGAAAACATGGCCGAAAATCGCCAACAGAAAGCCGATTTCGGCTGGATGTCGGATCCAAGCATAAATTCCGTCGTTTTCGATCGGGTGATTGCAGGCCAGTTCGGTGTCGTCGCGAAATCGCTCATTTGTGGCCTGAATTCGTATAACCGAGGGATCATGATCGCTCGATTTCGTCTTGGACCTCGGAGAATCAGGCTGCTGGAATGGCTCACCGTCATTTCCACGGGTCCAGCGCTTTTCAATTTTACGAGACGCCGGGAACGGTTTCCGGTCGATCGCCAGAGGCCTGGGATTTCCCCTTTAATCAAGCTCTGCTCAATCCAAATACATGAACGCGTTCAGATTCAACGCCAACAGCGCAAACCGATCCATCGCAAGCTCGTCGTCCAGTTTCGCCTCAGTTTTGAGCCGCTCGATCAACTTCAACGATTCTGTTACTTCGGCTTCAGCCGGTTCCCGCTGCAACGCGAGGCCCAATCCGAAACGCACCTGCGATTCGAGCGAATCTCCGCCCTCGGTCTGGCATCGATCGGCAAAGATCGCAGCCTGATCGTTAACGAACTTCGAGTTCAACATGCCTAACGCTTGTGTCGGCACGGTGGTGGCGAAACGAACTGCGCAGTGGCTGTCGGTTTCTGCCTGGTCGAAGTCGATCAGGATCGGAACGCGCAGAGAACGCTTTACATGAACGTAAACACTTCGGCGATACTGCTCGTCGTTGTTTTTGATCGGCCAGTTTGCGCCAGGACGAGACTGGGTCGTCAAAACTTCCTGGGGCAAGGGAATGCAAACCCATTCGCCTCCAATTTTCGGGTTTAACTTTCCGGATAAGGCCAGAAGCGAGTCGCGGACTTCCTCAGCGGTTAGACGCCGCATGTCGAAGCGCCAGAATTTCGTATTCGTCGGATCCTGCGCGGACCCGGCACTATTCGGGGCTGAACTCCTTTGATAAGCCTCGGAAGTCATAATGAGGCGGTGCATTTTCTTCAAACTCCAGCCTTGAGCGACGAATTCGCTCGCGAGCCAATCCAGCAGCTGCTGATTCGCCGGATCTTCGCCGAGCTTACCGAAATCGCTCGAACTCGGCACGATCCCGCGTCCGAAATGGTGCTGCCAAATGCGATTCGCCATCACGCGGCTCGTCAGCGGATTCTCGGGCGACGCGATCCAGTTCGCTAACGTCAGTCGACGTCCGGATGACTTCCGCTCTTCCGGAAGTTCGACGATTTCCGCCTTCACCGGATCGAAACTGCCGTGGAGAACCGACAGATAAGCCGGTTCAACGAGATCGCCTGGCGCATGGGCGCTGCCGCGAATGTGGACGTTCAGCGGCTCGACATTCGCATGCTCCTGGACGCCGTTGATCTGCGTTCCGACGCTCTCTCGCCGCGCCGTTTCCATTTTTTTCCGCAACTCGATGCGCTCAGCGACCACATCGCGACCGAACTTTTTCTGAAGCTCCGCTTTCAGCTTTTGGCCGCCGCGTTTCAGCGCTTCGTTGAGGTTCGCAGCCTTGGCGGGCGAGGTTCGCAAGGCCAGATCGATGTACTGCCCGCCGCTCGTCTGATTGCAATGCACAGCGATCACGTTACGCCCGGTTTGAAGTGCGTTCAGCGCCTCTTCACCAAGAAGATGGACTTCGTAATCGCGCGAATATCCCTTGGCCGTGAAGATCTCGACGCCGTTGAGGTAAACCTCGACTTCCTCATCATGATGAAGCTCTAACGAGAGCGATTCCGGCAAATCCTTCAGCCCGAACCCGGTTCGCATCCAAATATCGCCCGAATTCCAGACCGTCCCGATCTTCGCATTTGGCGTCCCGTTCGTCCCGAAACCGCCCGCAGCTTTGAGCCACGATTTGTCGCGAAATCCGACGTCTTTCCAATCCTGAGTCGGCTCTTCCAAGACGTATTCCCAGATGACTGGCTTGGTCCGCGCATCTTCGACAAACGTCTGCGGCCGCATTTCCTCGCCCTTGCCGATCTTCCCTGTCTCCGTCAAAAAAACCTTCAGTTCCTCGTCCAGATTCAGCAGCTGCTGGTTGAAATCGGCAACGCGCTTCGTCTTTTCAGCTTCGAATTTCGCAAGCTCCTCGGCGGGCGCGAACGACACCATCGTGCCATTGGTCTGGTAGTGAGTTACGCCATGGAAAAAGGCCATGAACGAGTAATAATCTCTCTGCGTGATCGGATCGGCCTTGTGATCGTGACACCGCGCGCAACCGACCGTCGTTCCGAGAAACGTCTCGGTCGTGATCGCGACGTTGTCAGCGTGGACGTCGTAAATGTGCTGCCGACGATCAGCCGGCTCGTCGTCCCACTGCATCAGCCGGAAAAAGCCTGTCGCGGCCAGCGAAGACTCGGTCGGCTCTGCTATTTCGTCGCCCGCGAGCTGCTCGATAATGAATTGATCGTAGGGCTTATCCTCGTTCAAAGCGTTAATCACGTAATCGCGATAGCGCCAGATGAGCGGCTTCGGGTTGTCGCGCTCGAAACCGTTCGATTCGGCATAACGAACGAGGTCAAGCCAGTGGCGAGCCCACTTTTCGCCATACTGTGGCCGACTGAGCAGATCGTCGATCAGCGCAGCCCAGGCTTCCGAGTCGGGTCGCGGGTCGGCGACGAATTTTTCGACCTCGGCTGGCGTTGGAGGCAGGCCGATCAGGTTATAAAAGGCTCTGCGCGCGAGAACCTGGCGCGAAGCGCGGCCGTTCGGCTCAATCCCGGTTTCGGAGAGGGCCGTAAGCACGAACGCATCGATCGGACTCTTCACGTTAGCGGCCGGAACGAGCGGAGTTTCGAGTTTCTTGTAGGCCCAGTACTGAAAGTCTTCTTCTTTAATGTGAGTTCCGCCGTGCTCAACGAGCGCGCCGTGAATTTCCTTCGCCGGATCGTAAACCGCTCCCATTTCGACGACCCACTTCGTCAGCGTCGCGATTTCGGCGTCCGAGAGCTTCGATTTCGGCGGCATCTGATGCTCGTCGTCCCTGTAGCTGATCATTTCGAGCACCAGGCTCGCCGCCGGATTTTCAGCGTTGAGCGTGGTCCCAAGCTCACCGCCGTGGAGCAGCCCTTCACGACTCGTTAGCCGCAGTCCGCCCTTCAGTTTTTCTTCGGCTCCGTGGCATTTGAAGCATTGCGTCTCGAGAATCGGCAGGACCTGATCGTTGAAAAACGACAATTGCGTCGGAGTTGGCTCCTGAGCAGGTGCTGGGAGGGAAAAGGCGAGAACCGCCGCGAAAATCAGGGAAATAGGCTTCATGATCGTCCGTAAACTCGCAGGTTTCAGCGCCGAATCTTGCATTGGTTCGGATTTTTTTAGGCGAAAAGCGACAAAAACCTTCCCCAAAATTGCGATCGTCCGTGACGAGGATGAACGGGAAACAGGTCGAGTTGAGCTGGCTTAGGGCCATTTCGTTTTGCCAAGCCGAGGTATTGGAGGAGCGATTCGAGGCCGCGCAAGCTACTTGGCCTGCCGAAATCTTAGGGAATTTGAGACAACTCCAGATCCGCTCGGTGAGAACATGAGATACATGGGCTCGGATTGGGGCATAGGATATAGCTGTGCAACATTTACGTTTAGCGTGTTGGTTGAGGCCGCGAACAGGGTAGTTGACGATCCGGACGCCTCAAACAAAGCCCGTCACCAGGCAGCCTAACTCACTATCATAGCTGCCCACGAAATTGGAAATTTCCGCCCAAATAACACAACTGATATGCTTGTTAATTTCGACTTTACGTTAGATCGGGTAACCGAAGTGGAATAATCACTACCTGATTTCAAGCTCGAAGTGCAATTCACAGGTGGAAAGTAAGGTTAACCGGGATAATCCTGAAACCGAGCGATTCACAGTTGCACAATGACAGGATATACCCAGTTAACCGAAGGAGAGCG
>JBLHKS010000268.1:0-8933 GCA_047620505.1 Verrucomicrobiales bacterium
CGAGGACGGCGTCCCTCTCAACATCGGAGACGGACGCCGTCCTCGGTGTCCCATTTCCATCGAATCCGTTCCGCGCTGCGCACACTGCCCTCCTCACTTCACATTCCGTATTTCGCGTTCCGTAAAAAAGATTGCCCTTCGCGGGGACGGGTTCCAATAATCCGCGCGATGACCGAGGATTCATCTACCATGCCGACGGGGGACCTGGAGCTGGCCCGTCAAATTTCAGGAGGCGACACCGAGGCGCTGGGCGCATTGCGGGCGGAGCTGCATCCCAGCCTGCTGGCCCGCCTGCGCGCGCGCAACATCCGGAACAGCGAGGCGGACGACCTGCTGGCTGATATGTGGGGGGATTGCGTGCCGACGTCCGACGACGAGACAGAAATCATGATCCCCGAGGGGACCGCGCTGCCCGGCGACGAAGCCACCCTGCGTCAGGCGTCCCGACCCAGTTTATTGGAGAAATACAACGGTCGCGCGCCGCTGCGAAGTTTCCTGTTCACCGTGGCGTTCCGGCGTTTTCTCGATTTGCAACGCCGCCGCCAGTTTATCGCCAACGCGCCGACTCAATCCGAAGATTTTTCCCGGACAAGTTTCATTCAGGCCATTCCAGCTCCCGATGGCAACCCGGCGGATTCCTTCCTCGTCGAGTGCCTCAAATCAGCCATCCAGACCGCCATCGAGGCCTGCCCCGACGACGCCTGGCTGATTTTCCAGCTCGTTTACCTGCATCGCATTCCGCAACGGGACGCGGGCGCGCTCTGGGGTTGGCGCGAGTATGAGACCAGCCGCCAGCTCAAGGGAGTCAAGGAACACATGAAGGCCGTGATCGAGTTGGAATTGAAAAGCAAGGATCCGCATCTGGACCTGCCCTGGGAGGAAGCGCTGGACATCTGCCGGACATTGGATCTGGGGTTTATGGAGTCGGAGTGAATGCTTATTGGCCGAAAAAGGGCGCAAAAACACAAAATGAACGAAATTCCACACCGCGCGCCAGGCATTCGACAATTAATTTGCAAGAATGCGGCGGCCATCCGTATGACAGGGACAAGTGATGTGACATGAGTGATTCATTGGAGACCATCGCCGGATTTTTGCTTCGTTTTCAGGACGAGGTGGGAGGCCGGGAGACGCCGACTCCGCCGCCGCCGGAGGTCATGGCGGAAATGCGGGCGATGGTGGAGGGCGCCCTGGATGAAGAGCGCCGAACCCTACTGGCGCAGAAACTACGCGGCGAACCCGTCTGGGTGGAGTTTCTCGCGGAGCTCGTGAAAAACAACAAAACCGGCGAAGAGGATGCCAGCGCCCATGAATAGCCCGACCCTTGATTTCAATTCCGCCGAAGCCGCCGCCGCCCGCGAACGCCTGAACGCCGGGCTGAATCTCACCACGCTCAGCGCGCTGCACGAGACGCCCGATCCATTGGTTCGGCATTTCCTGGATCTCGGTCTCCGCGCGACCTCCGCCAACGAAGGCACCCTCTGGCTCGTGAATGATGAAGAAACGCGCCTGATTCCCGTTCTCAACACCGGCCCCAACGCCGCGGAAATTCTCGCCCGGCACCAGCAACCGCTCGACGAAGGGCTGATCGGAATGGTGTTCGTCAACGGCCAGTCGCTGCTGGAAAACGATGTGCATCTCAATGAAAATCAGAGCAAGCGACTGGACCGAATGCTCGGCCTGCGAACCCGGAGCCTGATCGCCGCGCCGTATCATTTGTTCGACCGACGGGTCGGAGTTTTTTCTTTCGTTCAACTCGAAGATCCCAAACAGGAGGGCGGTGAATTTGGATTAAACCCGGGGCATCTCGAGGAAGCCGAAAACCTTGCCTCCCTGATCGCTCGGCTGATGGAACGCGCTTTGCTGAGGCGCGCGCTGGGATGGGAGCCCGTATGAAAACCTCACCCTGGCCCAACCTTGACGAGGCAGCGAGCGCGCTGCGCGAAGGCAACGGCGAGGGCGTCAAAATTGCCGTGCTCGATACCGGTGTGGACCGCAATCACGAGGTGTTTGAACGTCTGGAATGGGCCGGCGACCTGGCGGTGTCCAGCATTGGGACCGCCGTCGAAAGCAGCGGCGACGACGTCTACGGGCACGGGACGGCGATCGCCGGAGTCATTCACCAACTCGCCCCGCGCGCCAGCATCGGCAGCATTCGCGTGCTGAATCATCAGCTGTCCTCACAGGTTCAGACGATCGCGGCCGGCGCGCGCATCGCCCTCAAGCTCGGCTACGATATCCTGCATTGCAGTTTCAGCAGCGGCGAGGAACAGGGCCGGGTCGCGGACTTCAAAACCTGGATTGATAGCGCGTATGTCGAGGGCCGGCATGTCGTGGCGGCCAGCCATCATCAGAATCGGCATCGGCGCGGCTGGCCCGGACATTTTCCCACGGTCATCACGGTCGGAATCGCCAATACCGAGGACAAGGAGGGATTATTCTATCGACCGGACAGCCTGGTTGAGTTCGGCGCCCGCGGACACAATGTTTTCATTGCCTGGAAAGGCGGGGTTTACCGCAAGTTGACCGGTTCAAGCTACGCGGCGCCGCACGTGACCGGACTACTGGCGCGGCTGATTTCCGCCTTCCCGAATCTGACGCCCTTGACCGCCAAGGCGCTGCTGCAAAACCTCGCGCAACCATGGGAAGAAAAAGAAAGCTGGAACAATGACTGAGGCGAAAAGGAACGGAATTAAAAGGCAAGAGCTGCCCCCAATAAACGGTAGGGCATCGCTGCGTCGATACTTTGGCCCCGGCATTGGCGCAGTCCCGCATGCGGGACCCTGCCGGGTTGCCAGGAAGGCCAAGGATGGCGTGCGAGGAATACGGAGCGCGGCTGTGTCGTCCCGACCAGCCGCAGAGGCGCCGTCCGCCGAAAATATCAAGATCCAAGAACTCGCCCCTTCCAATTACGAATTGGCGGGACTGACCTCTTTGTCGCGCGGCGCTGTGCCTGAAGGCAAACCACAGATGAACACAGATGGACACAGATCTGGAGCGGGAGCCACGGGTGGCGGCGGAGGAGTACGGAGCGCGGCTGTGTCGTCTCGACCAGCCGCAGCAGCGTCACCCGCCGACAACATCAAACACCAGGAACTCGCCCCTGCCGATTGCAAATTAGCGGGACTGACCCCTTTGAGGATTGCACATGGAAATCCACTGCGGCTGGTCGGGACGACACAGCCGCGCTCCTCTTCACGCTTCGGTTTCGCCCTTCTCATTCTGCTGCTGACCGTCTCGTTCATTCCGACATCGCGAGCGGCTGCGCCCGCGCCCGCGTCGACCGAAGTCGCCGCGCTCCTGAGCGTCGCGGGAACGGTTGAGTATCTCGCGAAAGGAACTTCCAAATGGGTCGCGGCCAAGGTCGGCCAAGAGTTGCTCCCGGGAGACACATTGCGAACGGGCGTCAACAGCCGGGCGTCCATTCGCACCGCCAATCGCATGCGGAAACGACTGCTCAGTTCCACTACGGTGCTCATCTCAAAGGGGAAGTCGGGCGGCGGCGGGACGATTTCCACACCCAGCCAGGGATCCATGTACTTTCAAAGCCGCGAGAAACCGAAGAACAAGCGTTTCACCGGCCCGCGAGTGTCCGGAGCCATTCTTGGAACTGAGTTCTACCTGACCGTCGATGAGGACGGCTCCACCCGGCTTGCGCTTTTGGACGGACTGGTCGAACTCGAGAACGAACACGGCAAGATCCAACTCGGCCCGGATGAGGAAGCGATCGTCCTCCCCAATCAACCGCCGACAAAGCGCGCGGTCGTCGACGCAGCGGCAGCCATTCAATGGGCTCTTTACTATCCCGCTGTGGTCGACATCGCGGACCTTCAACTATCCGAGTCGGACACGGGCGCGATCCGCGCGTCGCTCGACGCCTACCGAGCCGGTGATCTGCTCGGAGCGCTGGCCGCCTACCCGGTCGGTCGCTCTCCCACTGCGGATGCGGAACGAAGCTTTCGCGCAGAGTTGTTGCTTTCCGTCGGCGAGACGGACAAGGCGAGGAAGCTGCTCACCTCTCCGCCCGTGAACACGCCGGGAGCCCGCGCCGTCATCTCACTCATCAACACGATCCTCGGCGCCACCGGCAAAGCCGAAGCTGCCGCCTCGCCCGATTCAGCCAGTGAATTATTAGCGGCGTCCTATCGGGATCAGGCCAATTTCGATTTGAAAACAGCGCTGAATAACGCTCGCCTGGCGACGGATCGTTCGCCTCAATTCGGCTTCGCGTGGGCGCGCGTCGCGGAACTGGAATTCAGCTTTGGCCTAATCGGCAAGGCGACAACCGCGCTGAACAAAGCGCTGGAGCTCTCGCCCCACAACGCCCAGGCCGTCGCGCTCCAGGGCTTCCTGCTCAGCGCCAACGGAAAATACGCCTCCGCCGCCAAGGCCTTTCAACGGGCGATTGACCTCGACGGCTCCCTGCCCACCGGCTGGCTCGGGCTCGGCCTGACCAGGATCGCGCGCGGCGACACCGAAGCGGGCCGCGAAGATCTCCAAACCGCGTCCATGCTCGATCCGCGCCGCGCGATCATCCGCAGCTACCTGGGCAAAGCATTCAGCCACGAGGGCGACAATGGGGCCGCCATGAAAGAGCTGACTCTTTCTCGCCGGATCGACCCGAACGATCCGACGTCGTTTCTTTATTCGGCGCTCATCCATCAACAGGAGAATCGGATCAATCAAGCCGTCCGCGATCTCGAAAAATCATTGGAGCTGAATGAGAATCGCGGACTGTATCGCTCCGGCCTGTTGCTCGATCAGGACCGCGCCGTGCGCAGCGCCAATCTGGCGCTGATCTATCGCGACGCCGGCATGACCGAAGTCAGCATCGTCGAAGCCTACAAGGCGATGCAGAACGATCCGGCCAACTACGCGTCCCACTTGTTTCTCGCCAACAGCCTCAACGAAAGGCGCGGCCTGCAAGGCGTCGATCTGCGCTTTGAAACGCCGGCGGTCACCGAGTATCTCACGGCGAGCCTCCTCGCCCCCCCCGGCGCCGGAATGCTTTCTCAATCCATCACCTCACAGGAGTATTCCCGCTTCTTCACCGGCAAGCAGTTCGGCGTCACTTCCCAGACCGACTATTCCAGCGACGGACGATGGCTCAACGTCAACGCGGTTTCCGGCGACACGCCGAACGTCAGTTACGCGATCGGCTCGTTCTATCAAAACGAATCCGGAACTCGCCCGAACAACGACGTCGAAGCTCTTTCGCTGAATATCCAGACGAAGCTGTTCCTCACACCGCGAGACAGCGTGTTTCTTCAGGCGATCTACGCGGACATCGACGCCGGCGACCGCTCGCAGCGTTACGATCCCACGACGGGCGCCGCCACGATCCGACTGGAAGAGCGCCAGGAACCGATCATCCTTGCCGGCTATCATCACGAATGGGCGCCCGGTTCTCGCACGCTGTTCCTCGCGGGCTGGCTCAACGACACCTTCGAGGTCCGCGATCCCGTCAATGCGCCGATCGTTTTTCCCGGCGTCCCGATTACCGCGGACCTTCGCTATCAAAGCGACCTCCAGGCCTACACCGCCGAGCTGCAACAAATCTGGCAGACCGACCGGCGCAGCTTCACCGTCGGCGTCCGCGGCCAAAATGGCAGCTTTGAGACGACCACAACCCAGGCCAACCCCACCGGACTTCCCATGCCTCCCTTTGCCGCGGGAACCTTTAACGCGCAGTCCATCGAAAACGACTTCTATCGGTTGAGCGTCTACGGCTACCACACCTGGCAGGCCGTTGAGCCGCTGACGCTCACCGCCGGACTCAGCTACGATCACATTCATTTTCCCCAGAACTTTCGCAATCCCCCCATCAACGGCGCCGAGGAGGGCCGCACCAAGCTCTCGCCCAAGGCGGGTGTGCTGTGGACGCCGCATCGAAACACAGCGGTGCGCTTCGCCTACACCCGCTCACTCGGCGGCGTGAGCATCGACCAGAGCTTCCGGCTTGAGCCCACGCAGGTCGCCGGCATCAACCAGGCCTTCCGCTCATTGATTCCCGAATCCTTGACCGGAGGACTGACAGCGCCCGCCTTCGAAACCTGGGGCGTGGCCGTCGACCAGAAATTCGGAACCGGAACTTACCTTGGCGTGGCCGGCGAAATACTCAAATCCGACGCCAAGAACACCGTCGGCGCTTATGTCGCGGGCTTCGCCGGGGGGACCCTGAACCCCGTTGACCTCACTCAGGACCTGACCTTTGAAGAAAAGGCGCTCAGCTTTTACGCCAATCAGCTTTTGTCCGACCACTGGTCCATCGGCGCAAAATACCGCGTGAGCCTTGACGACCTGAATCGCCAAACTCGCCAAACCGGATTAAACGAAGATTTTCAAGCCACCCTTCAAGAAGCCGACTTCTTCGTGCGCTACAATCACCCTTGCGGTTTTTTCGCGCGCGCGGAATCGGTCTGGCGGCATCAGGGCAACGCCGGTTTCGCGCCGGCGCAACCGGGCGACCAGTTCTGGCAGCACAACCTGATCGCCGGATACCGTTTCCCCCGCCGGCGCGCGGAGATTCAACTCGGCGTCTTGAACCTCGCCGACGCAGGCTACAATCTCAGCCCGATCACCCCCTACCGGGAACTCCCGCGCGAACGCGTCTTCGCCGGGCGTCTGCGTTTCAATTTCTGAGCGGCTCCCGATGCGCCACCTCAAGAGAATCATCGACAGCGTCTGGCTCAGCGCCTCCCTGTGCGCGATCGTGACTGCGGCTCTGGGCCTCACGCTGCTCATGACGGTTTACGGCGACCGACTAACGATGTTGAGTTTCGACCTGCCCTTCCTGCGCAAGCCGGTGGCGCAGCCCGATAACGTCGTGCTGGTCAAAATGAACAACCAGACCGACGAGGCGCTTGGTGTCCGCTCAACCCAGATTTTCCCTCGAGACGCTCACGCGCAAATGCTCATGAAGCTAAAGGATTTGGGCGCAAAAATGGTCGTTTTCGATATCGTATTCGCCGGCCCAAGCGAAGATCCAGTCGCCGATCAGGCTCTCGCTGACGCCATCCGCGCCCACGGCGGGGTGATCCTGGCCGGATACGTGAACACCGAGACCGACGATGGGAGCGGGATGCTTCGACAGCAGAACGTCCCGCCTTACGAACTATTCGCGACGAATGCGCTTGGTTGGGGAGTGGAGTACATTCCGATCGAACCAGATTTCGCCATTCGGCGACAGGAATCGCCCACCAAGTCGATCCAAACTCTGGCATGGGCCGCAGCCAAAGGCATCGGCGCCGTCACTGAGGAGGATCGCGATAAGAACATCACCCGTTGGGTCAATTATTACGGACCGAGAGACGCCATCCAGGGATTCAGCTATGATGATGTTCTTTTTGCCGGAGATGATATGGATCCCTCCGCGGGGATTATTGATCCCATCCCCGATAAGATTCGCGGAAAGATAGTCTTTATCGGCCAGCATTATGAAGTTGGGCGCCAGGGCGCGCTGAAGGACGATTTCGTTACTCCCTACTCCGCCACCCGCACGGAAAACACGCAGGCCGGCCCGACTCCCGGTGTCGAGGTCCAGGCCACCATGTTTCTCAATCTCGTGCATCGGGAATGGCTCACCCGCATGCCGCCATGGCTCGAAGTGACTCTCATCCTGACACTCGGCATCGGCTGCGGCCTGGGATTTCACTTCATGCGTTCCTGGATCGCCGCGCGTGTCGGCCTGATAATCGCTATCCTCCTGCTCTCGATCACCTGGCATCTATTTCGACATGAGCACATCTGGTTCTCCTGGCTGATCTGTTTGGTGCAGATCGGTGTGGCGACCCTGTGGTCGGCGGCCTCCAACTCCGCGCGTCTCTACGTCGATCGAAGTCTGCTGGCCCAATCCATTTCATCCCATATCGCGCCGGGTCGGGTCGACCAGATTCTGAAGCAAGTGGCCGTCCTGAAGCCAGGCGGCAAGGATCAGCAGGTCAGCATTCTGTTCAGCGACATCGCGGGCTTTTCCGGCATCTCCGAGAAGCTTGATCCCGAAGACCTGTTCAAATTGCTGAATCAGTATTACGCCACTGCGCTGGAAAGTGTGCACGAACAGGAGGGCACAGTGATCCAGCTGATCGGCGACGCGATCTACGCGGTGTGGAACGCGCCGCTGGAACAGCCCGATCACAAGGTGCGCGCCTGCCGCGCCGCGTTAAATCTCCACAAGCGACTCGTGAAATTCAACTCGGCCACGGACGAGTTCCCCCTGCATACCCGAGTGGGCGTTCACTCCGGAGTTGCGACCGTCGGCAATCTCGGCAGCAGCAAACGATTTGAATACACCTGCATCGGCGACTCGGTAAATCTGTCCTCGCGACTCGAGAGCCTCAACAAACACGTCGGCACCGACATGCTCGCGACGCGCACCGTGCAGCGCGCCGTGGAGGACGAAATGGTCACCCGCCTGGTCGGCCACTTCGTCTTCAAGGGATTTGGCCGCCCGGTTGAAGTGTACGAACTGATCGGCAATAAGGAGATTGAAGAGCCGACGCGCGCCTGGCGTGAGACTTTCAGCGAAGCCGTTAAACAGTACCGAGCCGGAGCGATCGCCGTCGCTAAGGAGTTGTTTAAAAAGGTCATCGAACAGCGAAAGGAATCGGATCTCGACACACGCTACGAAGAGACAGCCGAGAACGATGACGGACCTTCATTGTTTTACCTTTCAGAGATTCAAGAATTGGGCGACGCCCCTCTTCCCGAAGTATGGAACGGCGACATCGTAATGACCGAGAAGTGATCACCGCAAGAAGCGCTCCGCGTCCGGCAAAAAATCACGGGTGCCTCCTTGCCCGACACGCGGGAGAACCTCCAGATTGATCGTTTACCGCTTCGCTCCGGGAGAATGCATGCAGGTCGATTGGGGCAGTTGGGGGCACATCCCCGTCGGTTCAACCCGCCGGCAACTCTCCTTCTTTGCGGCCGTG
>JBLHKS010000269.1:0-8881 GCA_047620505.1 Verrucomicrobiales bacterium
GTTCAGAATCGTCTTGGCGTCACCGATGCATTTAACATCGACGTTGATCATCTTATTCACTTCGGAGACGTCGATATCGATATGGATGATCTTCGCCTGACGACCGAACATCTCCGGTTTGCCGATGATCCGATCATCAAACCGCGAGCCGATATTTATAATCAAATCGCACTCGACCATCGCCTTGTTCGCGTAAGCCGTGCCGTGCATTCCCAGCATCCCGAGCGCCAAATCGTCCGTCTCAGGAAACACGCCCTTGCCTAGCAACGTCGTCGTCACCGGGATCCCGGTCTTCCTCGCAAGATCCAGCAGCTGCTGATCCGCTCCCGACAACATCGCGCCATGGCCAGCCAGAATCACCGGGCACTTCGACTCGTTGATCAAATCGGCGGCCTCCTTGATTGCAGCCTTGTCGATTTCAAAACAACGTTCAGGATGATAGCCAGGAAGATCAATTTCCGCGTCGAGATCGCCGGTAAACGGATTCTGACTCACGTCCTTCGGCACATCGATCAAAACCGGCCCAGGTCGGCCCGTAGTCGCGATGTGGTAAGCCTCGCGAGCGGTTCGAGGCAGGTCTTTCCCGTCTCGAACGAGGAAATTGTGCTTCACCACCGGCATCGTGATCCCAAAAGTGTCGGCTTCCTGAAACGCGTCCTTGCCCAACATCCACGTCACCTGCTGGCCCGTGATGATGATCATCGGAATCGAGTCCATCTGGGCAGTCATGATCCCAGTGATCGTGTTCCCAGCTCCAGGACCGCTCGTCACCAGCACCACCGCCGGCTTGCCGGTCGCACGGGCATAACCATCGGCCATGTGCGTCGCTCCCTGCTCATGCCGCGTCAGAATGAACTTGATGTTCGTGTCCACCGTCTCCAACGCATCGAAAATCGGCAGCGCCGCCCCTCCTGAATAACCGAAAATGTATTCGATCCCGAGATCGTCCAGCGTCTTGACCAGCGCCTGCGCTCCGTCCATGGGTTCGGCTGCTGCCGCTTTCTTGCGAGAAGTCTTTGCGCGTTTTGGAGTGCTCATTTTGAAAATTGGCAAATTTCGACGAAAAGTCGACCGAATCCAGATTCACGCAACCCAAAATCGTCATTTTTTCGACAAACCCGCAGAAATCGGCCCGTCAATCCGGCGAACATCACTCCTCAACCCAGCATTTCGACAACTCCGCCGCAATCTGAACGCAAAAAACGCCTCCCCGGCGAACCGAAGAGGCGTCTGTTTCTGGAAATCCGCTGGAGGAGTTCCCTTTTAGTTACGGCGCAAGAAATTAGAATTTCGCTCGTTCATTACCGGCAATAGTTGCCTCCGTAGCTGCTTCCGCCTCCGCGGTGCCCGCCGCCACGGTGTCCGTAGCCGCTATCGTGATGTTGATGACCGCTATTATTATAGCCGTGATGCCCAATGTGAGCGTTGTGGCAGCTGCTGAGCGAAAAAATACCCGCAAGGATCGCAAAGATGCCGCAGGTTTTGAGAATTCTGGATTTGGTAGTTGGAGAGGTTTTCATATCAGTTCGGACCCTGGTGAGTCCGGCTTTCGACGGGGGCGCCTTCCGTCCTATTCAGCTCAGACCCCGCAAAAAACCGATTTCCAGCCGCCCGCCGCCGGTCCAGACTCCTCCATGAACTGGCGAATCCTTCTGTGCTTCCTCTTTCTCGGCGCATCCTGCGCGCGCGCCGCCGAGAAGCCCCCTAACATCCTCTTCATCCTGATCGATGACCTCGGCTGGATGGATCTCAGCTGTCAGGGAAATCCAAATCTCCACACGCCCAACATCGACCGTTTCGCGAAGCAAGGGATGCGCTTCACAGACGCCTACGCCGCGGCGCCGGTCTGTTCGCCGACCCGAGCTGCGATCATGACCGGGTTTTCGCCGGCTCGGCTTCACCTCACGAATCACCTGCCTCATCAGGAGCGTTTCACGCCGGAAAACTCGAATCTGCTTCCCGCTGAAATGACGAACCAGCTCCCGCTGGAAAATATCACGATCGCCGAGCGGCTCCGCGACGATGCCGGTTACGCCACTGCATTTATCGGGAAGTGGCATCTCTATTCGGGCAAGAAATCTGAATTCGCGCCCCAGCATCAGGGCTTCGACATCAACATCGGCGGCTGCGCGAACGGTGGGCCGCCTACTTTTTTCGATCCGTATCGAATCGACTTTCTCGAAGACAGAAAGAAGGGCGAGTACCTGCCCGATCGCCTCGCCGACGAGGCAATTTCCTTCATGCGAGACCAAACGGAAGCAGCGAAGCCGTTTTACGTCGCTCTTTTCAATTACACCGTTCACTGGCCGATGGAGGCTCCGGAAAACCTCGTCGAAAAATACAAAAACCGGCCGCTCAAAGGCTATCGAGATCATCGTTACGCCGCGATGATCGAAGCGATGGACTCTGCAATCGGCCGGGTGCTTGAAGAACTCGATCAGCTCGAAATCGCCGATGAAACGCTTGTCGTTTTCACCTCGGACAACGGCCCGTTCGGCGGCGTTGGCGATGCGCGTCCGCTGCGCGCTGACAAGGGCCATCTTTATGAAGGCGGGATTCGCGTTCCGCTGATCGTTCGTTGGCCGGGAATCGTCGATCCGGGCACGGTCAGCGCGGTGCCGGTCATCAGCACCGATTTCTACCCGACTTTGCTCGACGCCGCCGGTCTGGAGCCGCTTGAATCCTACCCAGGCGATGGAGAAAACCTTCAGCAGCTGCTGGCAGGCGAAGGAAAGCTGAAACGCGACGCGATTTTCTGGCATTACCCGAATTTCGCCTGGCATCGAGGGAATCGCCTCGGAAGCGCGATCCGAATGGGCGATTTCAAGCTCCTCAACTTCTTCGATGACGACTCTGTCGAGCTCTACAATCTCAAAGACGACTTAGGCGAAAAGAAAAATCTCGCCGATGAGCAGCCGGAGTTGGCCGCTCGGATGAAGACTCGACTGGCCGATTGGCGGGAGTCTTCCGGGGCGAAATCTCCGCGCCCGCGCGGTTAAAAATCAGTCCACCATCCGAAGCAACTTCGATGGGCTGGCGACGACGTAATGGAGAGTTCCGTCGTACTTCAATTCCGCGATGTAGCCGAAATATTTCCCCTCGCCTGTCTCAGCTGTCAGCTGCGGCTGCTGAGAGCGTGTAATCGGCTTCCATCGTCTCCACGCCCGTTTTCCAATCATGGGGAACCGAGGGAAATCTCGTTTCTCCCCCACCCGTCCACCCCTTTCTTCATCAACAAGTGAGCCTGAAGCCGGATATCCTCGGGCTTAACGGGCTTGCCTTGTCTACTTTCGAGGAACCTCCCCTCTCCATCTGCTTCAGCCAGGCCTCCGTCGCGTTTAGATTCGCCTTCGTATTTCGGATGATCAGCTGGCTCGTCGACGGATTGTAAATCGCGGATGCTCCAATCCCAAACTCGACACCAGCCGCCTCAAGCACTCTTTTTGCGTCCGCCCCCTTCAACTTTTCCCGGGCGTTAAAATTCACCCCGTAAGACTTGGTGTAGAGCAGATCTGGATTCTCATCGCGCGCCTCATCTTTAGCCGAAATCACGACGGCGTGAGCCTGGATGCTCAACTGGGTCTGGGAAAGCTCGGCGACGTAGCGCAACGCCTCGGCCAACGGCACATTCGTCAGCCGAAGCGTAATTTTCGTCTTAGCAACTGCTGCCCCGTTCCGAAGAATCAGGTTAACTCCTTTCCTCCCCGGATCAGGCTCGTTCACGTCCAGTTCAACACTCTTGGCTCGAAGAAACTCAAGAGCTTGATCCAAGGGCGTGTCGTTCAGATCCACTTTGGGAATCACAATTGTTTTGAGCTTCTTTTCCAGCCTCGCATCCGCAGGCGGCGGAGCAATTCCCTGATTTTCACCGCCTTCAGCCGGGACGAAAAGCACAGCATTCTGGTCGACCCGAATTTCGAGCCTTGCCAAGGCTGCGGTGTAACGAAGAGCCTCGACCAACGGAACATTCGTCAACCGAAGCGTGATTTCCGTCTCAGCAGCTGCTGGTCCGGCCCGCAGAAGCATGTTCATTCCCTTAAGCTTCGGATCGGGCTCTTCAGCGTCGAGTTCGACGCTTTTTTGCCGAAGAAAAGCGATCGCATCCGACAGCGGAGTGTCGTCGAACTCGATCATCGGCACGGTGATCTTCCTCAGCTTAGCTTCGATTTTCCCATCCGATTTTGAAATCGGAATCGCGATTCCCGCCTCCCCCGGCGTGATCACGAGGGCCGATTCGTCGATCCGCGCGCCGAGTCCCGCGATTTCACAAATATAACGAACGGCATCGCCAAGCGTCGTGTTTTGCAGCTTCAGCGAAATCCCATCAACAGCCTTCGCATCGACTAAAATGAGGAGGTTGATCCCTTTGAGCTCCGGATCGGGCTCTTCACTGTCGAGTTCCCTGCTTTTGTGGCGAAGAAACTCGAAAGCCTGATCCAACGGCGTGTCGGCGAATTCGATTTCCGGAATCACGATCGAATTGAGTTTGTCCGCGATCGGCCCCGTCGGTTTCGCGTCCTCCTGGGCAAAACCCACGGTCCCCAAAATTGCGCCAGCCGATGCGAGAACGAATCCAACGCAAGTCGCAATCCAACGCTTCGGCGGCTGACGGTCCGCGTGCCTCCGGACCGCACGCAGCCGGCTGAGGACTCCAGGAAGTCGAAGAAACGTCGCTGCGGGAGCGCGGACTGGAACGAGATCGAGCGCAAGTTGAGCGAGGGCACCTCGGTAGGACTCGGTTCCGCCACTTCGCGCGGCTTCGGCGTCGGAAGCCTCCTCACAAGACTTCAAATGAAGCGCGGCCAGGCACCAGGCAAGCGGATGAAACCAGACGAGGCAGCTCAGAATCCGGACGGCCGGAATCCAGAACGCGTCGTGGTTTTTCAAATGCGCTGCTTCGTGCCTGAAAACATGCCGAAGCAGGTGAAGCTGCTCGGATTCCGCCAAGGCCGAAGGAATGACGAGCGCGCTTCGAAAACCGGGTTTCAGAAACGGCGAGGCCAGACCACGAGCGACTTGAAGCCGGGTTTCGCGGACTCCCATTTCGGCGCAGATTTTTCGCCATTCGCCGAGAACTCGCGAGCTTGGCTCGGTCCAGGATTTTGACTCCCGCGAGACTCCTCGGAGCTGGAAAAATTCGCGCAGCGTCAGGATCAGCGCCACGCCCAGCCAAATCGCCAGAACCCAGACGGAAGCCGGAATCGCGCTCGATTTCGCCGGCACCTGCTGGACCGGCTCCACCGCGAACGGCTCAGCAATCACCATCGGTAGCGCAGCCGTTTCGAGCTCAAAAGCGGGCGCCTCGACCTCGGTCGAAACCGGATTCTGCCACAGCAGCTGCTGTTCTTGAAATCGCGCCTTCAGGTGAAGCTGCGGCTCGAGAAAATCCGCAATCAAAATCACTGGCACGGCAAAAATCGCACCGCGGACGAGCAGAACTCGCCACCTCGGCTCAAGGGCTCGGAGAATCAAAGCGAGCCCAAGCACAACGGCGAGCAAAATGGTCACCTTGGTCAAGGCTCCAGCGATCAGGTCAAAATTGAAGTCAGTCATCATCGGATTTGGTTGAGGTTTTGGCAGAAGTTTCAGTGGCGATGGCTTCGAGTTCCCGGATTTCATCCCGAGTCAGCGAATCATCCTGTAAAAGTTGGGCGAGCAGGCCCGCTCGCGATCCCCCCGAAAAAACTCGGGCCAGGCCAGAAAAAACATTCGAAAGCGTCCTGCGTTTTTCGTTTCTCGGCCGATAAACGAACGCTTTGCCCAGCTTCTCGCGCTCGATTTCACCCCGTTCGACCAAAACGCGAAGAACAGAACGGAGAGTGGCGTTCTCGATCGGCCAATCGAACCGCTCCTCGATATCCGAAGGCTTCATCGGGCCCTCGGCGTCCCAGAGAATCTGGAGAACGTGGAGTTGAGTGCGGTTGAAGTCTGGAATCTTCGAATCTACGAGGTCTGGCAGGTCGGTCGGCATGTCTAAGTGTGAGAATTTCACAATTGAAGCCAAGCGACAAGGAAAAAGTGTGAAAAATTCACAGTTTAGCAAAATTGCCCCGTCCAGGGCCTCGGATTTTGACCGATCATTCGACAATCCGAGTTGCATCCGTCCGTGATTTCAGCCTAAGGTCCGGCGCGATCCCACCATGGAACAATCTGAAGCCAAAGACCTCATCGACTCCCTGACCGACGAACCGGAAAACTGGGACGTCCGCTGCAAGGCAGCCGAAATTCTGTCGATGGAGGGTCGAAATGGTGAGGCCGTCGCGCTGCTCGACGCCGCGCCGAATCTGCCGGAATTCGAGACTCACATTCTCAAAATCGCCGAGATTTACTCGAAAACAGAGCCCGGAAAAGCCGTCCCCCTGCTCCACGCCTTCCTTCAAGAATGCCGCGACTCTGCCCTCGGGCATCTCGCCATGGCTGAGGTCGCCGGGAAGCTCGGCGACACCCATGGAGCCGGCCAGTACTACGCCTGCGCTCTCGAAATCAACAAGGCTTACCGCGATCCTGACTTTGAAACCAAGTACGGCATCAAACTCGGTGACCTTCCCCCGCCCATGACTGCGAAAACCGAATCCGTCCCCCTTCCAGGCGAAGAAGCATCGACAAAAACCGCAGCCGGCGGCTCAGCAGCTGCTGATGGCGAAGACTCCTCGGCTTCCGGCCGTCGCGCCAAAAAATCCGGCCGCGGCGGCAGCTGGATCATCGCAACGCTGACTGCGATCGGCGTATTCGTCATCTGTTGGCTCGTCCTACTCGCGATCATCAGGTCGATGGCGAGTCCCACTTGAATCTCGATTTAACGAAAACCGATCTACTTTGCGACAGCTATTCTGCCTGGGAGAACATGCTCGGAGGCGAGTGAGCGCCTGAGTCTAAGCCTTGATTTCACGCGGAGACTTTAAGTCGAATCGCACGAGATTCGTTGGCCGGAACATCGCAGAAATCAGTTGATAATGCCGATGGTTTCAACAACTCTAGCGCCCCGAAACTGGCGATTCCCAAATCTTGCCGGTTTTCGGATTTTTTTTGCATCTATAATTCATTTTCAGGGAATTTGCTCGGTTAGCTCAGTGGTAGAGCACTTCGTTCACACCGAAGGGGTCACTGGTTCAAGTCCAGTACCGAGCACCATCAATTTCAACGAGTTACGGGAATCGAGGCTGAGGAAAGAAGGTTGCCAGTGCCTTAATTTTGCCGTTTGAGTGCCCTAATTATCGTTGAGTTTGGGCCATTTTAGACGTTCTTGATGGATGGCGAGGCCCATCAAGTTTGAGCCAAATTGGGAAGCACAGCGCAATCGTTGGGGTCTTCGACCAGTTATCGGTGCCTCCAAGCCAATCCCGGATCGGTGTCAGCCCGCTGCAGCCAGGCACCCTCGAACGCCTCGAACGCCTCGCGCGCTTTGATCCGCGCGTTCGGGCGAAACGGCTTTTGGAGTTGTCGGCTGGGTCGCCGGGACATTTACTACCCTCTACCGCGCGGGCTCAGTTGGTTTTACCCGATCATCCGGCCTTGGCATTGGCTCAGGCGACGCCTTAAGTCTAAAATATAATCGTGAGGATTTTCCATGAAATTGGCCTTTGAAAATGCGAGCGGAAACTGTTTTTCGCTGACGGACGAAATTCTCAATCAGGGCTTCAAAGCCTCGCGCGAAAGTCCACGCAAACGGATAATTCTGCCTCTGCATCGGACTCAAGACTCGCCGGTACAGCGAATGCTGAATTTCTTCCAGCCGGACACTTTTGTTCAGCCGCACGTTCACCCTCAGCCGGGCCAGATTGAGACCGTCCACGTTCTATCCGGCTCCATCGGCTTCGTCTTATTTGAGGCGGATGGAAAGATTCGCAAAACCCAGCAGCTGCTGGCCGGAGGACTCGGACCGATCGACATTGAGCCCGGAGTCTGGCACGGGATGGTTTGCCTCACGCCTGACACTTCGATTCTGGAAATCAAGAAGGGTCCCTACGACGCTGCGACCGATAAAGTCTTCGCAACCTGGGCACCGACTGAGAATTCGTCGGATGCCCCAGCTTATCTCAGAGAATTAGAGAAGCTTTTCGCTGAAGATTCTACGGGTTCAGTTTGAGCCACGCGTCCTTCGCGAAAGCGGATAGTTGCGGGTAGAACTCGAGAAAATCTGCTTCAAGCGCATCATAGTTTTCTCGGAAATCGTCCATCGCCAGGTAGATTTCCGCGAGAATAGGCGAGCACTTCGACATCCCCTTAAACGCAGCTCCGATTCCTTCGACTTCTCGATAAGAATTCAGCCAATTATATTCGCGCATTCGGCGAACGACTCGCTGTGGATGGGACTCCATGAACTGAGTTCGTGAGAGCAGGCAGGAGTAGCAGAATTCGGCAAAATCCTCCAGCAGCTGCTCGGAGAACTTCTCCCAATTTCGGCATAGATAGTGATCGTAGACAACGTCGACCACAATTCCAGCCAGCCGTCGACGCTCCGGCGCAAACCGCTTCGTGCTGCGTCGCCAGACCGCGTGGCCGTCAGTGAAGGCGTCGATCTGGCGGTGAAGAGTAATCCCACGGCGCATGATTTCGGGGAGATCGACATGGCTATCGACATTTCCACGAACGAAATCCCCGAGAAACGCCCCGGTGATGGCGTCAGAGTTAGGGGGGCTGAGGTGGAAGTGGGCGAGGAAGTTCATCGGAGGGACTACCCGAACAAACGCAGACGAAAAGTGGGTTCGCTAGGAAGAAAACGCGTAAAAATGATGTTGCCTGAAACTCCGAAACTCAGCCGAATAGTGGGAAAGGAGGATCAACACCCAAGCGGAATAGAGTGGAAATTGTAATAATCCAACGGGGAAATCTCACATTTTTGCCTTTTCTTGTTGCGTTGAGTCGCAAACTTACGACAGAT
>JBLHKS010000270.1:0-8848 GCA_047620505.1 Verrucomicrobiales bacterium
CCGCAGGCAATCCACCAGCGCGATAGAAACCTTCGCCAAGGAACTTGCCCGCCGGCATGCAGTTGACCAGCAGCGGGATCTCCTGACCGAAAGTCTCCCAATCCTCGATCGGCAGCAGCTGGCCGATGTGCCGCGCGATCGCGGTGATGTGAACCGGACAATTCGTCGAGCCGCCGATCGCGGAATTGACGATCACGGCGTTGATGAACGCTTCTCGCGTCAGAATTTTCGACGGCGTCAGGTCTTCGTGAACAAGCTCCACAATCCTTCGCCCAGTGCGATACGCCATCTGCGCGCGCTCTTTGTAAGGCGCGGGAATCGCAGCACAACCGGGTAGCGACATTCCTAGCGCCTCCGCCAAGCAGTTCATCGACAGCGCCGTCCCCATCACGTTGCAGTGCCCCATGCTTGGCGCGCCAGAGGTGGCCGATTCCATGAATTCTTCATCGTCAATCTCGCCCGCCGCATGGGCCTGCCGCGCGTGCCAGTGGGCCGAACCCGTCAACTCGCCCTTCCAATAATTGTCGAGCATCGGACCGCCCGAGAGCACGATCGACGGCAAATCCATCGTCGCGGCGGCCATGATGCAGGACGGCGTGGTTTTGTCGCAGCCAGTGGTAAGTAAGACTCCATCCATCGGATAACCGTGAAGAATTTCCACCAATCCAAGGTAGGCCAAATTGCGATCAAGCCCCGAAGTCGGGCGCTTGCCCTGCTCCGCGATCGGATGAACCGGAAACTCGAACGGAATCCCGCCAGCGTCGCGGATCCCGGCTTTGACGCGTTCCGCCAGACTAACATGAATACGATTACACGGCGTTAGATCGCCACCCGTTTGAGCAATCCCGATGATCGGCTTGCCCGCCTGCAGTTCCTCGCGAGTCAGTCCGTAGTTGAGGTAACGCTCGACGTAGATCGCCGTTTCCCAGAGGTGATCCGGGTCGTTGAACCAATGCTCGCTTCGGAGTTTTTTTGTGCTCATAATTTCAGCGAATGCTAAGCGTGCCGCCGTCCACCGGCATCGCGGTTCCGGTGATGAACGACGCTTCATCGGAGCAAAGAAACAACGCGGCAGCCGCGATTTCATCCGGCTGAGCCATCCGACCGACGGGCTGATACTCAGAGAGTTTCTCGAACATCTCGGCTTCGCGCCCCGGGTAGTTTTTGGCGATGAAACCGTCGACAAACGGCGTATGAACCCGGCCCGGCATCAGCGCGTTGCAGCGGATCTTGTGCGCCAGAAAATCCTTCGCGACCGCATAGGTCATCGAAAGAACGGCACCCTTGCTCGTTCCATAAGCAAAACGATCATCAATAGCCATCAGCGAAAGCGTGCTGGCGATATTAAGAATCGCCCCGCCACCGCCATCATCGACCATGAACCGCAACGCGGCGCGCAGACAGTTCGCGACGCCGAACACGTTGACGCGCTGAACGCGTTCGAAGTCTTCAGGCGTCGTCGTGAGCGCGTTGCCGACATGCGCGATTCCAGCGTTGTTCACGAGGATGTCAATCTTCCCGCGGCGTTTGTGAATCGCGCTGATGACCTCGTCCACCTGCGCCGCATTGGAGACGTCGCAAACGGAAGTCGATACCTCGCCACCCGACTCTCGAATCCCAGCAGCTGCTGAGTCGAGATCGGCCTCGTTGAGATCGAGAATCTCGACCGCCGCCCCGCCTTCCGCGAAACGCCGAGCGATCGCCAGCCCGATTCCCGATGCGCCGCCAGTGACGATCGCAGTCTTGTTGTTGAATTCGAGTTTCATGATGCGGGCAATGTGACGTCGAGCTTAGCTTTTCGGTGCAATCTCCAGTGTGTAGCGGACCGGCTTCACCGTTGCTTTCGCTTCCGCGTGCGCTTTGTCATTCGCTTCGGTCATTTTTCCGCGAAGCGTTGCCATCGCCGCCTCCGCTTCGGCGTCGCCCTCAAAGAAGGGACCAAATTGCCGGAAATTCGTAATGAAACCTTTGATCATCGAGGTCTCAAATTGCTGCTTCCTTCCAACGGCGTTGACCACTTCGCTAAACGGACCAGTAAACGGGTTATCGATAAATTCCGCGGCGAGATTGATCCCTTCGGCGAGTTGTTCTTTGGTAAAAGTTTTGGTCTCAGTTCCAAACGTCACGTCAGCTTGTGGGCTTGTGAGGTTCGTCACTTTCAGGGTGAACCGGTTGAGATCTTCGTTAAAAGGAAAATGAGGAATAATGCTACGGGTTCCATTGGCGTCCTTCTCGCCGCCGTAAAAGCAAAAAGGATAGCGCGTGCTCTCCAACTCGATCGCCCCGTCCTTGCTGCCCAATACCGTGTGACCAGACGTCGCTTCCGCTTTGCCCGCAGCGAGATCGACAGTCACCGTTCCGATGTCGCCATCGAGACCCAGCGCCTTCAAGAACGCGTAGGCCATCACCAGATGACCATTCGGCCCGGGATGCACACCATCACCGCCAGCCACCGGATACTCATCGCCGTAAGCCGCTTTCGCCGAGATCATCGCCTCTTCCATCGCGTGGAAAACGTCCGCATGTGGAAAATCGTGTTCGTTCGCCAAGTCCGCCGCGATCTGCCCGAGACGCTCCAAATTGTCATTGTAAACTTGATCGAACTCTGGCCGGTCCCGCGCCCATGTGAAACTGTCGACCACGCCCGGCGAACCGAGGACAACCACCGCGCCTGCCTCTTTCATCCGGTCAACGATCCGGCGCATTCCCACTTCGTATGTCTTGCCAATCCTCTCCTCGTAGGCGCGGTAAGAGCCATCGTTCATTCCATAACAAGTGGTGACAACGTCAGGCTTCCAAGGAACCAGATCATTCTCCATTCGCCCGGCAAACCCCGGCGCTCGCTCGCCGCCCCAGCCGAATTGGAAGCTCTGAATCTCCAGCTCTGGATAACAGGCCAGCAGGTAGGCTTCGATGAACTTGCTGTATTGTTTTTGCTCCGTGATCGAGTCGCCGATGATGGCGAGGCGATCACCCTTTTCCAATACCAGATCGCCGGCAACGGCGGGGCCGCAAAGGGCGATGATGGCGGCGAGGCAGCTGACGATGATTTGAGGCTTTCGCATGGAATTGACTATTGAATTTCTCCCCATCGGCACAAGCGCTAATGAGACGGACGTCGCATTTCACATCGACTTTGTCGAGGCTTGTTGCTGGTGGCGATCGACTTGCCGCGCCCTCAGCAGCTGCTAGCGCCGGTCTCGCAATGCGCGATCGACCATCTGGACGAAAACCTTCTGCCTTTCCTCACTACTCACCCCTCGGTTTCGCATCTCGCCGATCTCATAGATGAGGTTGCCTCGTTGATCTTCGCTTAGTTTCGAGAGTTTGTCCGCCAACTCCGGCGGCGGCGCTCCACGGAATCCGTCGCCCGAAATCCCGCGCCGGTAGTCGCGCGCCGCTTGCGCAATTCGCGCGGCTTGCTCCGGCGGAATCCGCGTTCGAACTCCTTTCGGCGCGAGCTGCTGCTGATCGAATCGAATTGAGAACACGCCCCCGCCACCGGCCGAAATCTGGGCCGTCATCGAATCAAGATTGGCTCGATCGCCGTCAAGACTGACGATGCGCCAGCCGTCCTTGTTGGCGGCTTCCGACAGGACCATGATCTCTTTCGATTCCCGATCTCGCACCGTCGCAAAGACGCGTCCGTCGATTCGCGCAATCCCGGTCAGGACGAGCGAGTCGGATAGATTGAGAGAACGGATGAATGGCGAGTTCGCCTTCAACTCAGCAAAATCAGCCTCGGTGACCGGCTCCGGCGCGCCCGGGAGCGAAACCAAGGAGGGGCTCTCTCCAAAGCATGAACCACACGCCGCCGACAGCGCGACGATGACGGTCGCGATCATCGAGAAGTGACTGCGAGTCAAAACGTAGACGGGGTTGGTGGGCGGCATTGGAGCAGGGGGATCTTATGCTTACACCGGCTCCAGTGATGGTCCTTTTCGACAACTGGCCTACAAGCTGAATTAAGGTTGGCATCGCAATTCACATGGAATTTGTCGCGACAGCGTATCACTGCGCTGGCACGTTTCGGATTATGAATCAGCGAATCCAACTTCTCTTTTTCGTACTATTCGCCGGGTTGTGTTTTGCGCAGGAAACGACTCCCGACAAAGACGCCATCAACTGGAAACGGGCGAAGCAACTGTATCAGCAATCGCAACGAGGTGAGGCTCTAGTTGCCGAGGATCAAGCCTATCTCGATCGCGCCAAAGAACTGCGGCGGCAAGGCAAGGGCCGACCGGGCGGCGGTCAATCGCGACAAGCGGCGAATCAGCGGACAGCGCCGGAGCGGCTGAATCCAATCTCCGACATGACGGCGGAAGATCGCTACGAAGGTCAAGACGGCGGGCTTTACGGCGGTGGACGCAATCAGCCCGGCGAGGAACTACGTCAGGCCGCCGAAACGCAGCTGGCGGAGATTCAGCCGCTCGATGCCGAGGGCGAACCAGCAACTGCTGGCAAGATCGTTTTCATCTCGATCAGCATGTCGAACGCAACGCAGGAATTCTCGCGGTTCAAACAGGTCGCTGACCAAGCCCCTGAGAAGTCCGCCAACGTGACAATCGTTGATTGTGCGCAGGGTGGGCAGGCGATGGCTGAGTGGGTTTCACCAGACGCACGCCCGTGGCGGGTCGCGATGGAGCGGTTGGAACGAGCCAACGTGACTCCGAATCAGGTGCAGGTAGCTTGGGTGAAACTCGCCAACAAAGCGCCGGGCGGCTCGCTGAAAGAACACGGAGCGAAGTTGCAGAGCGATACGATCGAGGTGCTCAAGAACGCGAAAGCAAAGTTTCCCAATCTGCGAATCGCCTATCTCGGCAGCCGGATCTGGGCAGGCAACGCAACGGGTGGCCTCAACCCTGAGCCGTATGCTTATGAAAGTGGGTTTGTCGTTCGCTGGCTGATCGAGACACAAACCAGCGACGAAGCGATGCCGCTTTTACTATGGGGTCCATACATCTGGGCCGAAGGCGAGAAGGGGCGGAAGCTGGATGATCTGGTTTGGACTCGTGAGGATTTTGCCGGCGATGGCGTTCATCCAAACCAATCCGGGCGCGAAAAAGTGGCCCAGCAGTTGCTGAAGTTCGTGACGTCCGATCCGCTGGCGAAATCTTGGTTTGTCAGCGAGTAACGACCGTAGCCACGATTGGCAATCGTGGATCAGAATTCGAGTGCCACTCGAATCTACACCTCCGCCAGTGGCGTCGTGGCATCGCCGAACTGATCCAGTTCCAAGCCCATCTTGCCCATCAAGCTCAAATACAATCGGCACAACTGACGATCCGGCTTGCCCATGTAGTCAAGCACGCGCCCGGTCTCCAAACGTCCGCCGCCTCCGCCAAGCACAAACACCGGCAGACGATCGTTGTCGTGTCGCGCGCCGGCCATCATGCTCGAACAACTCACTAACATTGTGTTATCCAGCAGGGTGCGTTCACCTTCCTGAATCGCGTCGAGTTTCCCTGCGAGGTAAGCGACTTGCTCCATGAAGAATTGGTTCACCTTGAGCCAGTCGTCGGCATCGGAGTGCGAAAGAAGGTGATGAATCATGTAGTCGATCCCGGCACCGGCTCGCTGTATCGATTGCAGGTTCGGAAACCGCAACGCGCTGTGATCATTGTTCAGCTTCAGAGTCGTGATACGCGTCGTGTCGGTCTGAAAACCCAGCACCAAGATGTCGCACATCAGACGCATGTGCTCGGCGATGGCCTGCGGAACTCCATCGGCCGGACGCGCGATATTGGGCCCCTCAAGAGTCGGCCGCCAGCCTTGCAACTCGCCTCGCTGGCCCGCGTTTTCGATGCGCTGCTCGACCTCCCTGACAGAGTTCAAATACTCGTCGAGCTTCTGCTGATCGGCGCCGCTGATGTTGCGCCGCATCGCCTTGGCGTCAGCCAGAATCGCGTCGAGCACACTTTTGTCGGCAGGCGTCGCCGCGTCTTTGAAAAGCTGGTCGAAGGCAAGGGCTGGGTAGATTTCAAGCGGCGTCGGCGTGGTCGGCGAACTCCACGAAATGTGCGAGCTGTAGAGCATCGAGTAGTTCTTGTGAACCGACGGATTCGCGCGCTCGCAGCCTAACACCAAACTTGGAACCTTCGTCGAGCGCCCGTAGCTCTGAGCCAGCAGTTGGTCAAAACTCGTTCCGGATCGAATCTCCCCACCAGCCGCGATCGGCGCGCCGGAGAGCAGGTTGCCGGTCTGCGAACTGTGGATGTTGCCCTTGCGTGCCTGCTCGTGATAGAGGCCGTTAACAAAGAGCATCTTCTCGCGAAACTCAGCCAACGGAGCCAGCACTTTCCCCAGCTGCATGTCCTTGCCTTCGCCCTTCGCCCACCATTCTTTGGAGTGAAATCCGTTGCCGGAAAACACGACACCAAGTCGAATCGGGGCCTCGCTCGCGGGTCGATCGCGGCTCGGTTCATCGCCCCAGACGTTGTGCGATTCAAGCCAAGGAAGCGCCATCGCGACGCCGGAGCCGCGCAGAAAAGCGCGGCGGTTGAGTTGGTGCGATTTCATTGGAAACAAACGGTCAATGGGCGGTTTGGAAGTCCCGCCCTCTCACTTCACGGAACTGCGGGCTACGAACAATCATTTCAAGAGCGACACTGACACCGGCTTCCTCGCCCAGCAGCTGCTGGGTCATTTCATCGAGAAGCGGCTTATCTGAAAGCTGCACGCTGCGGCCCAGCGCGTAGCCGAGCAACTTGCGACAAAACTGGCGGACGAAGTCTTCGCGGCGAGTCTCCAGCAAGTAGGTGCGCAAACCGTCGATGCCTTCAAATTCGGTGCCATCGGCGAGGCTCGCCCGCGTGTCCGCGCCGGTGCGGGCGCGGCCGATCGCATCGAAACCCTCAAGCGCGAAACCGAGAGGATCGATCTTAGCATGACAGCGGGCGCAGGCCGGATCGCTACTGTGGCGCTCGATCAGTTGTCGTTCGGTCAGGCCCGCGGGCGGCTCGTCGGGAAGCACCGGCACGTCCTTCGGCGGGCGCGGGAGTTTTTCGCCAAGCAGAACTTCACTGACCCAGTTGCCACGCAGGATCGGGCTCGTCCGCGAGGCCCCGCTTTGCTTGGATAGCGTGGCGGCCAAGCCGAGAATCCCGCCCCGGCCGCGTTCGCGAAGCCCGTCGATCCGCTGCCAATCGTCCCCTGCGACTTCGACGCCGTAATGCTGGGCGAGCGGTGCGTTCACAAAGCTGTAATCGGCATCGAGGAGCGAAACCACCGAACGATCATTCTGAAACAGATCGATGAAAAATCGGACGGTCTCTTCCTGCATTTCGTCGCGGAGATCGAGAAACGTTGGAAAATGCCGCTCGCTCTTTTCATCGAGCGTTTCCAGATCCCTGACATGCAGCCACTGTGCCCCAAACTCAGTGGCTAACCGGCGAATTCGCAGGTCCGAAACCATGCGACGAGTCTGCGTAGCGAGGACGTTGGGATTGCCGAGTTCTCCAGCAGTTGCTGAATCTCGAAGCTCGGCATCCGGCGCGGAAGACCAGAGAAAGTAACTTAGCCGTGTCGCCAACTCCCAGTCACTCACTGGCGCGGCATCAAGGCCGGGCGTGGCGGTTTCTCCGCGATACAAAAACGCCGGAGCCACGAGCACCCGAGTCAGCAGCTGACGAATCGCGGCTTCATGCCCCAACTCCTGTTCACGCAGTTTTCGGTACAACTCACCGAGTTCGGCTCGTTCACTTTCCGACAACGGTCGTCGCCATGCTTGCTCGGCAAAATCGAGAACCGCCGCTACCTGATTGGGCTCGGTCACCACCAGTCGACTTTGAAATGCGATCGCGGCTTGGTTGATCGGCTCACGCATCGGCTCAAGCGCGCTCGGGTCGGCGTCTTGGGTCGCGTACTGCCAGAGTTGATTGTAAGCATCGAGCTGTTGCATCGGCTGTCGACTAACGAACTGCATCTCATCCCAGAACCGGTCGAGTTCCGCTCTTTCAGAGTCGGCGAGCATCAATCGGCTTAGTTGATTGTCTTCGCGATATCGCAATGTGAGGGTCACAACTTCATCAACCGGCACGATCTTGCTGTAGCAGAGCGCGGCTGGAAACAGCGCCTGAAACTCGGCGATATCGTCCGCCAAACGTCGCTGCTCCTCGCTTCCTTCGTGAACCAGAATGGGTCGATCTGAAACCACGGGCGGAGTTCCGGCGGTCCAGCTTCCGCCGCTCCCCGGACCTGCGGGCTGGATCTTACCGGGCGTCAGCTGATCTGAGATTTCTGGCTTTGTCAGTGCCGCAAAAACTTGGACGCTGCTGTTTTTGTCGCTGGCAGGATCCAACTCGACGCTTGTGGTAAATTTCGATCCCTTGGTGATCAATTCGGCGGGAATCACGAATTCGAGAACTGACGAAGCCTGACTAATTTCCATCGCTTCGCCAGTTTCAGGAAGCTGTGATTTTTCGATCCAACGAAACGGTCCGCGCCAGCGCCGAACTTCCGCCGCAACGGCCTTGTCGGCTTCGCTTTCCGGAGCGAGCAGAGCCGTCCTGACCGCCTCAGAATCAGCCTGCCCCGCGCTGCTCATGACCGCCGCTCGCCACCGGCCAAGCGCCGAGTCGGCCGGGATCACGAAGCCTTCCGCAACTGCGGAGTCGCTGGTCTGGCAGAAGTGCCAGACCGCCTCATTGCCGAGAACATCAGCCATCGGATTACCGGCTTCGCCAAGCCGATCGACCACTTCGCCGGCGAGATCCCAAACGCGTTTCTCGCCCCCGGATTCGGCGATCGTCAGGTTCACAGAGGTCGTGTCGCAGCTGTGATCATTCTGATGAGCTCCAACGGTTATTCGAACCAGATCGCCGACCTGAACTGCGAATTTTTCATCGGA
>JBLHKS010000271.1:0-8847 GCA_047620505.1 Verrucomicrobiales bacterium
AATGACGAAGCTTCGTCATCTCGAAATTCGTGACCGGGTTCGGCGAGGCACAGTTGACCGCGCCAGAGATCGTCGAATCGGAAGCCGCTGCCAGCAGCTGCTGAGCAAGGTCGGCCACCGCGATCCACGAAACCCACTGCTTGCCGTTTCCGAATTTCCCGCCAAGGCCGAGTTTAAAAACGCGTCCCAGCAGCTTCGCCGGTCCCCCACCAGGTCCGAGCGCCATCGAAATCCGGGCCAGCACCACGCGAAGGCCCAACTCTTGCCCCCTCACAGCCGCTTCTTCCCAAGCTTGAGCCAGCCGCGCGACTTCGCCATCGCCAACCGGCTCCGATTCCGTCAGCGCATCGTCGCCGCGATTTCCGTAAATCCCGATTCCAGATCCTGACACGAATACCTTCGGCCTTTCCGCGGGCGTGAGTTTTTCGATCGCTCTGACAAGCCCCTCGGTGAACTCCACTCGGCTATCCCAGATCCGTCGTTTTTTCCCGCGCGTCCACAGCCCGAAAAGCGGATCGCCCGCGAGGTTCACGATCGCATCCAGACCGCTGACATCGAAATCCAGAATTCCACGAACCGAAGCTACATTTTGCAATTCGCGATCGGGCTTACGAGAGAAGCCAACGACTTCGTGGCCCGCCTCCACACAAGCTTTCGCAAGAGCCTGGCCGATGAATCCGCTAACGCCGGTAATTCCAATTCGCATGCGGCGATCCTAGGCCGGTGTTCCAGGAATCTCGACCACAAATCGATTGGAACCGCTCTCAGTCGTTTCACAGCGGACCTTCCCGCCGTGAGCCTCGAGCGTCGCCTGTACGATCGACAATCCTAAGCCAGTTCCAGGGACGTCCGGCGTCTCTTTGTCTGAGCTTTTTCGGTAAAATCGCCTGAAAACCCGCTCGTGGTCTTCCTCCGGAATGAGTCGGCCTGTGCTCTCCACCTCGATCACCGCGCCTTCGAGATTTTCCCACAAACTAAGCCCAATTGAACCGCCCTCGCTCAGGTTAAATTTTTCCGCGTTCCCTAACAAGTTCCCTACAACCTGACGCAGCAGCTGCTGGTCGCCACGAATCCTGATTCCGGGCTTGATCTGCTTCTTAAACTCGATTCCGGCCGCTTCGATCGAATCGCAGAAATCCTGGGCAACCTCATCAACGAGCTCTGACAGATCCACCTCATCCTTGCCGATCGCCAGCCGCCCGGCGTCTGATCGCGAAAGCAGCAGCAGCCCGTCCACGATTGCGCGAAGTCGCTCGGATTGCTCCAGCAGCCGGGCCAATTCAACGGCCTCATCGCCTTCCGCACGCTGAAGCGCATTTTCCAGATGGCCACGCAAAACCGTCAACGGCGTTCGAAGTTCATGCGACGCGTCCGAGGTAAATCGGCTAGCCTGTTCGAAGCTCGATTCCAGCTTTCCCGTCATCCGATTGAAGACCACCGCAAGTCGATCCAGCGCGTCACGACGGCCGCTAACGTCGATCCGTTCACGCAAATTTCCTTGAGCGACGTGCTCCATCGCGGCTGCCAGAGTTTGAAGCGGCTTAGCCGAACGAGTCGCCACAATCCAGGATCCGAACCCGACGATCGCGACGGCGAACGGAAGCGCAGAAATGTAGGTCCAAACCATTCGCCAGACCTCGCGTTTCACTTCGTGAAGATCCATCGAAAGCACGATCCTCTGCTTATCCTCGAATTGCTTCGAGTAGACGCGCCAAGGCTCGAAACCGAACCAGACGGTCCGTTTTTTTGCGCGTGAGGGAGTGTCTTCCAGCCACGGAAAATCCCAGTTCGGGTCATCCGTTTTCCATGAAGAAATCGAGTTTGCGTAAAATCTAACGCGGACAGTCGCCAGCTCCGCATCAAGCGGCGCCGAATCTTTGAAGCGCTCCAATTCGGCGCGGGTCGGTGGATTGGTGTCGTAGATTTTGGCCAACTCGGCACCGATTTCGCGAAGCTCAAAATCAGCCCCCTCCATCATGTTGTCGAACACGATCGCGGCTGAAGCGATGATGAAAGTCACGATCGCCGCCGCGGAAAGCAGCGCTGCGGAGAGGCCAATTTTCAGACCAAAGGGAATTCGTTTCGGCCAGAGGCGACGCATCGATCAGGGTCTGACACCAAGCCTCCGTCGTCAACGAGTGGTCTCGAGATCGATTAATTTGGGCGAGCCCGCTTTGATCTCGATGATTCGCTCACCGTCGATCAAAATCTGGAAATCAACGCCGTCAGGCGCATCGAAGATCGCTCGACTACCTTCGATCCGAACCGGGACCGGACTAACGACCGCGTGGGCGTCGTTCCTCGCGATCGAAAGCCCGGCAAGCTGGCCATTTTCGATTCTCATCCGGAGATCCGCGATCGTCGCCGGATTGATATCGAAGGGATGAAGCTGCTGATTTTCAAGCGTCAGGCTGTCGGCAAGCAAGCCGACCGATCGGCCTTCGGTGTACATCTGCTGTTCGCCGCTGATCAAAATTCCCTCAGCTAGTTTTGGCCAATCGATCGTGTCGTCGTGTTTCGCCAGATCGAGGAGAGCATCAGCGTAAACCAGCCCGCACCACTGAACCGGTCGGCCAATCCAAACGGGTGCCTGCCAATTCGTAGCGCACAGCGTGGCGATCGTCGCGTAGCCCATCACCGAGCGATCCGACCAGAGATAAACGTAGGGAACTCCGGAAAGTGCCCAGCTGATTGCCTGGTCGCGAAAGTGCTGATTTCCAGTCAATTCGTAGCCGATCGTGAATGCCTTGACGAGATAAGCCGAGGCGAGAAGGTCCGGTGCGTGCAGCGGGCATTCCCAGAATTGTGCGCCTCGCGGCGTTCGAAATCGCTCAATGAATTTCAACGCGCGTAAGCCAGCTTCGAGCGCTTCGGCATCGCCTGTCGCCTTCGCGAAACTCAGCAGCTGCTGAGCGGACCGAGCGCAGTGTCCGCTGCTCGTATCTTCAAAATGGCCCTCTCTGAATTCTCCGCCGTAGCGCCAGGAACCGTCTGGTTCTTGCGATTTGATCAGGTTCGCTGCGCGGTTTTTCTGGATTGTAAGCCACTGCTGAGCTTGAGATGTCAGAAAATAAACCGTCCCATTTTCAATGTGCCCGCCTCCGAAGACGATCTCCGGTTGCTCAGGAAGCTCACCCGAAATTCGATAAATCGTCGAAAGATGATCCGCAAAAATTCTGGGTTTGTCAGGCGAAGTCCGGCCACCAGGAATGACTGCGTGAAACCAGCCTGCGTCTTCGGCAACGATCGCGCTTTCGCGAAATCCGCCCAGACAAAACTCCATTTGCTGATCGAAAGTCCGCGGCGGCTCAGGTCTCGCGGGTAGCCCGCCCTGCTCTTGAATTGCCCAGTGAATCAAATCCGGAAGTCGGTCACCAGGCACGATTAAATGACCAGGCGAGTCCGACAGCGACGTTGGCTTTGTCCAGCCATCTCCGATTCGGATCGTAGCTCGAATGTCTCGCCCGCGAAGCGCCATTCGATGATCGACTGTGCCCTCGAAAAAATTCGGCGTCGCGAAAATCGGCTGAGTCGCAGCCGGATCCCGCCACGACATCGCCACGGAAGCTTGATCGGTCACGAACCCGGCAAACGGCATCGTCACGTGGAGCGGATCGGGAGCGAAACGAATGTGCTCAGGACCACGGAGGTCGAGAGTGGACGAGGATTTTTCGTCCTTCCCGAGATGCTCGACGCCAGCGAGCATCCCCTGCTCAATCTTGCCCCGAATCCGGACGACCGGACCCTCGAGCTCGTCGCGTGAACGCATCGCGTAGCGGATTTCGTTTCCGTCAATTTCCAAACTAAGCCGAGCATCTTCGGCCTCGGAAACGAAAACGTATTTCTGGTTAACCTGAGAAACAAGCTCAAAGAGAATCGGCTTGCCGTCCCTGGCGGCGAGAGGCCCGAGCATGACCGAATCGCCAAAAAACACGGCGCTTCCATCACGCTGGACGATCCGGTCGGAGTTGGTCGTCTCACCTCGAATCGTGGTCGTTCGCAGGACTGAAGGAAGCCCTGGCGATTCGATTCTGACCTCCTGAGTCAGCAGCCCGGTGCCTGTGATCCGGGGGAATTCAAATTCCGACTTTCCAGGTGGAATCTCCGCATCCGGACGGCCGTTGACCTGCGCGACGATCGGGCCTTCGGAATGGTTCTGGACCGTCGCCAAAACGGTTTCGCCTACCGAGAGTGATTTGATTTCCAACGGATGCAATCGCCGCTGTTCCACGCGAATCCAGTCGATCTCGATCGATCCTTCGGCCGTCCCCGGATCGAGCCGGAACTGCCGCAACGGAAAGTCGAAAGGACACTCGATCGCGTACTCTCGCCAGGTTCCGTCTGCCTCAACTGTGAATTCAGAACGGAAATCCTCACTCGGGCCAGCGTGATCCTGACCAATCCAGAAAACCTGGCCAGGGCCGGGTGAATCCGATTTCATCCGGAGTCGAATCACGGCCTGTGGATCGATCTGAATTGGTGGGGATGTCAGGATCGGATCGACACCGGTCGAGCGCATCGAAAGCCAACCGACCGGTTCAGGATCCAGCTCGAGATCGTTTTCCAGAATCCAGTTTTCCGCTCCTGCGTCGAACTCCCACCTCTCCAGCAGCTGCTGGCCCAAAACCGCACGCGAATACGGGTTGATCACCTCGCCCGCGAAAAGCCCTTGAACACAGAGCAGCAAAAATAGGCAGAGTCTCATCAGGCGCTCGTCGTCGATCCGAATTCTTCCTCAGCCGCGCTAGCCTGGACTCGAGCCTGACGCCAGGCGATCCAAGCCCAGCTGAAGATCAAAAGGAAGGCAAGAAAAAGAACCCAGATCATCCAATTGGCGTCGGATTCGGTGTGCCGTTCGACCAACTCGCCAGCCAAACCCTTGAGCCCGTTGAAGCTTTCAGCACCGCGAAGATCGGCCTCGCGGGTGTCGCCGAAATACGTCGAGGCCTCAAGAATTTTCTCCTCGCCGAACCAGACCGTAAGGAACCCGGGATGATCTGGAGCGTGGCGCAGCGGCGGGCGATTCTGCTTCTGCTCAACCGAAACCCAGACGCTAAGCCGATTGATAAATTCGTTAACGAAACTCGCGTACCTCGAGCCGCCTTCGTTCATCTCAGCCTCGAAATCGAAATCGTTTTCCCCATCCCAGGAATCGAATTTGAAGCGGACCGTCTCCACCTTTCGGTTCAACGCTTGGAGCGGCGCATCCAACTCTAACGGCTGTCCAGTTTCGAGAACTCGCCGCTCCAGAGTCGGCTTCTCTTCTCGGATCGATTCAGCGTAGCGATGAATCAAAACGATGAACGCCGGCAACTTCAAAGCATTAGAACCTTTCAGGTCGAAATTGAACAGCAGCTGCTGAATCCCGCCGACTTCGCGCAGCATGATCAAGGGGCGCGCATCCTGCCACAACAACACGAAATCGCCTTCACGCCGCGGAATCTGGCCGCTCTGGCGGACGATCAGCGCATCCCAGTTCAGGTGGTTGATCAGCTCGTGGTTCTCCGCGATCAATCGGCCTTCGACGATCAAATTTTGCTTCAACGGATGCTCCATGAAAATGATCGCGTCCGCGGCTGGGTAGGACGGATCAGTCAGGTTGTAACTCCAGAGGACGATGTCAGCCGGGCCGGCGTCATCGGGGCCGAGGACTCGCGAGTAGCTGATCGACTCGGCGACCCTCGCGGAATCTTCAACGAGAGCCGGAACGACCACAGGCCGAATGGTCAGGGAGCGTGGCCGCGGGCGAACCATCGGCAAGACATCGTCCGGAGTTAGCGCGTCGGCGGCGAGGTGCAGCGAGCAAAGCTCCAGGTCAGGCGGGAAAGGCCCTTCGATCGATCGGATCTCGCCAGGTCCCAACTTCAAGATATTCGTTGAGCGGCGACTTCCAGAAGCGAGCCACCACTCGCGCTCGATCGCTTGATCGGAATAATTTCGGACCATCGCCGTCCACTTCGGAGCCTCGCCGTCCGCGCCATCGAGGATTCGCAAACCTGCGAAGCCCACATTTGACTTGGGAACGCCAACCGCGAGCAGGTCCGCATCGAAAGGCAGATCGGCATCCTCGTTGACCTCGTCGCTAACGAGAATCAGCAACCCTTGACGTCCAACGGCGCTGCGTCCGCGATTCAGCGCTCGCGTGAAATCGTGTCTACCTGCAGCGGGCTCCCAATTTTCCATCGCCTTCTCGAGATCCTCCAATTCGGATCCACGATAAAGGTTAACATCGGCCTGACCAGATTCAATCAGCACGAAATCCGTGTGCCTCGCTTCCTTCTGGAGCTTCTCCAATTCCTTAACCAGCTGCACGCGCGCTTCCTCCTTGAACGCGCTCATCGAAGCAGACGAATCCAGGACAACGGCGATCGGCTGGACGGATTCCTGGCGGAGAATTCTCGGCTGGGTGATGAGCCAGGTCAGGAGCAGAACCATCAAGATCTGAAGCCAGAGCGGGACCGACGAACGGATGCGTTCGAACCGCCGGCCTTCGACACTTTCGCGCTGCATCTGCTGGAGCAAAAAGAGAGTCGAGATGGTAACTTCTTCGCTCTGCCGCTGCAGAAAGTGAATCAGAATGACCGCAGGAATTCCGGCCAAGGCCCAGAGCCCGGCGGGATTCGATAGAAACAAGTTAGGCAGCAGCTCCATGATCGATCGTGCCGGGAATCTAGCGTGGAAATTCGTCGTGTCAGTCGAAAGCCGCTTCAGGCTCGCTGATTTCGATTCCGAACAAAGCGGATAGGCCAGTTGGAGTCAAATCGCCGGCTTCCAACGGGGTTGAACCTGCTTCCGCAATCGCGCCCGCGCCAGCAGCTGCTGCGGCGGCGAGTTCGTGTTGATCGGCCTTCCGCAGGGTGAACAGCAGCTCCGGCCGCGAGTCGAGTTTGACGCCGACAGCGTAGAGCGTGGCGGCGACGTGCTTGCACATCCCGGCCCAATCCGGACAGCTGCACGAGAGGTGAATTTCGTCTGGCTTCGGAATTAAGCCGGCATCGAGATCCGTCAAAGCGGCCATCACTGCCGGCCCGAGTTTTCCGCTCAACAAATCGAGCACCGAACCGATCTGGCCCGCGCAATCTGCCTTGAGTTGATCGAGATGCTCAGCCGCGACCGGGTCGATCCGGATGAGCACTTCGTAAATTTCGGCACCCGTGACGTAGGCGAAAATTTCGCCGGGATCGATCGTGAGATCGTAGACATTTCCAGCTCGCAGGTAAGATTTCCCGCGTGGGAGCCGGTCTTCGTAATCGCTGTAAGCCTCCAGGTTGTTGCACCAGGCTTGGCCCCAGAATTCACCGCTGAGATCGCCGCGCTTGCTCGCGACGCCGAGTTGCTCGAACAGCTCTCCGCGCTCGCGACGACGTTCGATTTCTTCGGCGATGCGTTCGGCGGCTTCGGCTTTGGCAGATTTGCTCACTTCAAGAAGTGCTCAAAGAACGCGTAGATCACCGCGTTCGATTCCTCGGTCGGCGCGTGGTTCGGACGCGTGGTCATGCCAACGTGATTTTCGTGGCCCAGCAGCTGCTGAATCTGGACGAGATGATTCAGCGCCCGCCATCGCTCCGGCGGATCCTCGTGGCCGCCGCTTAGCAAAAACGGACGCGGTGCCATGAGCGCATGAAGCTCGTGCAGATCCCGGCCCTCTTTGATTAACCTGGGGTAAAGCCCTTGAGCCGGGTTTTCATCCGTCGGAATCCCGCGTTTCCGCCAGGGCCGCGGATGCCAACCCAGATACCAGGGCTCCCAATAGTTTACGCTTGAGTTAGGCTGCTCGCGCGAGTCTAACACGATGCCAGGATCCGACACCGCGACCGCCGCGAACTTGTCGAAAAGACAGGCCGCGAACATCGACCACTTGCCGCCGTAGGAATGCCCGGTGATCCCGATTCGCTCCGAATCCACCTCCGGTCGCGCCGCCAGCACGTGCCAGCAATTCGCCGCCGCGCAGCCGAGCATCGAGAGCGGCTGGACTGTCGCGTTGTCGATCTCAGGAAAGTAGGTAGCGTACTGTTTCGCGTTCGAAGTCTCGGTCGTGCCGACGGAAAGCGTGACGAAGCCGCGTTTGACGAGTTGATAGGCAAAGTCGCGCAGCGGATTGTCCGTGAGCCCGGCTGAGGTCTCTGGTTCGTAGAAAACCGTCAGGACGGCCGGACGCTTCTCGCCTTCCGCGATTCCGTCCGGAATCATCAGATAGCCGGTTGTCGTTTCGACCGGCGTCCAGAGGAACCGGACCGTGAGCTGCGTGAAGTTTTCGCGCTGCTCAGTCTTGAGGATCTCGACCTTCGGCTCAGTGATCAGCGGCGGCCACTCGCCCAGCAGCTGCTGCCACTGCTCGGAGATTTCGGCGCGGCGTTTCGGCCAATCAGCGGCGGATTCGACCTTAGAGCCGTCGTTGAAAATCAGCGGCGACCGGAAATCGCCGAAGTCGTTGGCGTATTCGTCGGGAACCGTGAAATGCGGCTCGAGCAGCGTTTGCGCCGACGTCACCGCCACCAGCGCCGCTAGAATCAGCCAGCACAACGACCAAGTTTTCGCGATCATGCTCTCTCTATCTCTCCCGCCGTCTCAATCGTCAAGCGCCCTTCCCGCCCGGTACATCCCCTCCGTCGACGCCCTGACGTCCACCGCCGCCCCAGCCAGCTCCGACTCCAGATCGACAAGCGGAAACACCGTTAGTCGACTCCCCGGCGTCGCGTTCACCACCGCAAACCCCGCCGCCTCGAACACCGGCAGCAACTGCTGGAAAAATCCCGTCAGGATCTCGTAACTCGTCAGGTTATTTCGGATCGCCCGCTCCGTGCGCTGTTCCGCAAACCAATAGCGCTGCGTTTCCGACATGTGAAA
>JBLHKS010000272.1:0-8836 GCA_047620505.1 Verrucomicrobiales bacterium
AGCCCAGGCTGAGCACGCGATTGGCTACCAGCGCTGGTATCTCGAACACATGTTCGCCATCGCGCCTGCTGGTGCTTATGTCGGTCAGTGGCTGCAGAGCTTCAAAGAGTTCCCGCCGCGCCAAAAGCCCGGAAGTTTCAACCTTGACCGCGTGATGGAGGCGGTCACCAAAAACACAGGCAACAAGTAAAGATTCAGCTGCGAACGACGCGAGCCGCCCAGCAACGGGCGGCTCGCGAATTCACCGTTTTTCTGGATTATTGAGTAGTATAATGAATCTGATTTCAGCTTTCTGCCGATCTCCCCGTTCGCTCGAAAACCATGCCAACAAAGTGTTGGCGGGTTTCTTCCTTGCTGCAGCGACATTGGGTGGGGCAGCTGCAGAGGGGGCTGAATCTCCTGGCGGAATGGTATGGATCCCAGGCGGGAGTTTCACCATGGGATCACCAGATTCGGACAAGCTGTCACATGGTGTGGAGAAGCCCGCCCATCCGGTGAAACTAAGCGGATTTTGGATGGACGCAACGGAGGTGACCAACTCCGAGTTCGCGAAGTTCGTCGAAGCTACTTGCTACGTCACCTTAGCGGAGAAAGATATGGATTGGGAGGAACTCAAGAAGCAGGTGCCCCCCGGGACGCCGAAACCTCCCGACGAGCAGTTGAAGGCAGGCTCGATGGTTTTCACTCCCCCTGAGAACGCCGTCCCTCTCAACAACATTCGTGGCTGGTGGTCGTGGGTCACAGGCGCCAACTGGCGGCACCCGGAAGGCCCGGAGAGCGATATCAAAGATCGGGCAGATCACCCGGTGGTCCAAGTTTCATGGGTGGATGCGACGGCCTACGCGAAGTGGGCTGGAAAGCGACTCCCCACCGAAGCCGAATGGGAGTCGGCCGCTCGCGGCGGCTTAAAATCGGCGACGTTCACCTGGGGCGACGAGCCGCTTTCCGACGAGAAACCGCAAGCCAACATTTGGCAGGGCGACTTCCCTCACAAGAATTCCAAAGCCGATGGCCACGTCCGCACGGCTCCCGTGAAGTCCTATCCCAAAAATGGCTACGGACTCTACGACATGTCTGGCAACGTTTGGGAGTGGTGTGCTGACTGGTGGCGCGTCGATCTCTACCGCCATCGCGTTGGCAAAGGCGATCCCGTGATCGATCCAGACGGACCACCGAATCACTTCGATCCGCGGCATCCGCATGAGAAACAGCGCGTCACCCGTGGCGGCTCGTTCCTGTGCCATGATTGTTACTGCGCCGCCTACCGTCCTGCTGGTCGGCGCGGCACCGCGTTCGATACCGGAATGTCCCACATCGGATTTCGCTGTGCGAAGGACAAAACCATCAAAGAAAAAGCCGACAAATGAGCGCAAGAGACCAAATCACTAAGCTGCAGCAACGCATGCAGGAATCGATCATCGGCCAGTCCGAGGTGGTCGAGCGCCTGCTGGTGGTGTTGCTTTGCAACGGCAACGTCCTCGTCGAAGGGCTTCCGGGGCTCGCCAAGACTCGCGCGGTGAAGAGCCTCGCGAAAAACCTCGAGGCGGAGTTCAGCCGAATCCAATTCACGCCCGATCTTCTGCCATCCGACATTACCGGATCAGAAATGTATCTCGGCGAAGGCGGTGAGGAGCGCTTCGCGTTCCAGGCGGGTCCGATTTTCGCCAATATCGTGCTCGCTGACGAGGTCAACCGCGCGCCCGCGAAAGTTCAGGCGGCGCTGCTCGAGGCGATGGAAGAACGCACCATTTCGGTCGGCAACAAAACGCACTCGCTGCCGCCGCTGTTCATGGTCATGGCGACGCAGAACCCGATCGAGCAGGAGGGCACCTACCCGCTGCCCGAAGCTCAGATGGATCGCTTCCTGATGAAGGTGCTGGTCGAATACCCTCCTGAGGCAGATGAGGTCGAAATCATGCGACTGGTGCGTGGTGAAGAGGCTGCAGGGGGGAAGAAAGAGGCCGCTGAGGTCATCAAGCAGGACGCCGTCCTCCAGGCGCGTGAGGAAATTCGCGGCATCCACGTGTCGGAGAGCATCGAAAATTATATCGTCGCACTGATCTCCGCGACCCGTGATCCGGGTCGTTACGAAGGCGATTTGAAGAATTGGATCGAGGTCGGCGCGAGCCCGCGCGGCACACTCAGTTTGGACAAGGCCGGCCGCGCCTACGCTTGGCTCAAAGGGCGCGACCACGTTCTCCCGGACGACATCCAGGCGATCGCGCCGGACGTGTTGCGCCACCGTTTGATGCTCAGCTTCGAAGCAAATGCCGAGGGCGTCACAGCGGAACGGGTGATCGAGGAACTTCTAACTCAGGTGGCAGTCGGATGATGGACGAGCGAGTATTCACCAGCCTGCCGGCACTCAACCGCCTCCAGCACAAGGCGCGTGGCTTTTCGTTTCTGCCGCGCCAGCCAATGCACAGCCTGCTCGCTGGAAAACACGCGTCGAAACTGCGCGGACGAGGTCTGAATTTCGAGGAACTGCGCAACTACCTGCCCGGCGACGATGTCCGCACGATGGACTGGAAGGCGACCCTGCGGACGCGCAAACCGATCGTGCGCGCCTATTCGGAAGAACGCGACCGCCCGGCCTACATCGTGGTCGATCAGCGGCGCAGCATGTTCTTTGGCAGCGAGTTCAAAATGAAATCGGTGATCGCTGCGGAGCTGGCAGCGGTGGCTGCCTGGCGCTGTCTGGATCAGGGCGATCGTGTTGGCGCGATCGTGTTCAACGACGACGACTTCACTGAGATCCGGCCGCAGCGCAGCCGCAAAACCGTGCAGCAGATCCTCGGTGAGATCGTTCGCCAGAATCATCGGCTCGAATCCCAAGCCACTTCGCCACCGAACGCACAAATGCTGAATCGCGTGCTCGAACATGTCTCGCGCATCGCCCGGCACGACTGTCTCGTCACTGTGATCACGGACATGCTCGGCGCTGGCCCCGAATCGCGCCGTCACATGACGAAGTTGGCGCGCCACAACGACGTGATCGTGGGCTTTGTCTACGACCCGATGGAAAAACAACTGCCCCGCAGAGGCAGGATGGTGTTCTCCAAAGGCGACTCCCAACTCGAGATCGATACTGCCGATCAGAAGCTGCGCGAAGGCTATGAAACCGTGTTCGGCGATCGCCTCGCCCGAGCGCGAAAGGTTCTCCTGCAACGCGCCGTGCCACTCGTCCCGATCAGCACGGCGGAGGATCCCGTGAAACAAATCCAATCCCAGCTCGGCTATGCGCGATCCGCGCGGCGCGCCTCCTGAAAAAGACGATGCCGCCACATGATCCAACCAGCCTCGAAAATCTCCATGGCATTGTGGAGCCTGAGGCCGTGTCACTTTGGTGGCCGCTGGCGCCGGGCTGGTGGGTGGCGATCGCGATCGCCTTGGTCGCTTGCGTGATTGCCGCTTGGCGGGTGAACAGCCAGCGCCGAAAGAATGCGTATCGGCGCGCCGCTCTGGCCGAACTCGAAGCCGGAAACGCGGCAGGATTGCCGACTTTGCTGAAACGAGTTGCTCTCAGCGCTTATCCTCGAACCGAGGTGGCAGGTTTGGCGGGTGACGACTGGATCGCTTTTCTCAACCGGGAAGCTCCGGGGTGCTTTGATGACGCGGCTGCCAAGGAGTTGCTCTGCTTGTCCTACGCTCCGGAATCCGATGGGAAAACATCAGATCGGCTGGCCGATGCGTGTCGGCGCTGGATCGCAGATCACCAGCCAAGGAAGGAGGCCGCGGCGTGATCTCGTTCAGCTATCCCTGGCTTCTGATTCTCGCCGTTCTCCCTTGGTTGATGCGGCGATTCTTGCCCGCGCACCGTGAGGGACAGCCGTCGCTGCGCGCTCCATTTGTTCCGACTCTGGAGAACTTGTCCGGCCGGGATGCCTCCGAGGGAAGCGTGGTTCCGCAGGCGACCAAGGTTCAACAAACGCTGACGGTTCTTGCGTGGTTGCTGATCGTTGCGGCACTGGCGAGACCGCAGTGGATCGGCGAGACGCAGAGCAAGACGATCGCTTCGCGTGACCTGTTGCTTGCGGTCGATTTGTCCACCTCGATGGAGAAAAAGGATTTTCTGGCGCCGGGCGGGGAGGAGATCGACCGGCTCTCCGCCGTCAAGCTGGTGCTCGACGAGTTTCTGACCCGCCGCGAAGGTGACCGTGTCGGCTTGATTCTGTTCGGCAGCGCCGCCTTTGTGCAGACGCCGTTCACCGAGGACATCGAGGCTTGCCGGACGCTGCTCGACGAGGCGCAGATCGGGATGGCGGGCGCGAAAACGATGATCGGCGACGCGATCGGTCTCGGGATTTCCGTGTTTGAGAAAAGCGATCTGCAGGAGCGCGCGATGATCCTCCTCACGGACGGCAACGACAGCGGCAGCAATGTTCCGCCGGTGAACGCCGCGCGCATCGCGGCCGATTACGACATCACCATTCACGCCATCGCGGTGGGTTCGCCCGAAGCCACCGGCAACGACGCGATCGATGAGGAAGCGCTCAATGAAATCGCATCGATCACTGGCGGTGGATTCTACCGGGCCTCGAGCCGTGAGGAGCTCGAGCAGATCTACGCCCGCATCGATGCCCTGAAGTCGCGCGATGCCGAAGTCCTGACCCACCGACCGACGTCTGAATTGTTTTTCTGGCCGCTCGGCGCGGCGCTGATTCTGGTGCTCGGCTTCCACCTTCTGATGGCCGCGCGCGTGTTGACGCCTGCGGTCGCTGCTCCCGAACCTGAACTAGAGGGGGCGCGGTCATGAGCTTCCATTTTATTCGACCATGGTGGTTGCTCGCGCTGATTCCCATCGCGTTGATCTTGTTTGCGCTGGTGCGACAAAAAGATTCCCGCCGGGCCTGGCGGGGAGTCGTCGCCGACCACTTGCTGCCATTCCTTGTTTCAGAATCATCGTCCGCGAGCAAAGGCTTGCGTCCGCATTTGCTTTTGGGAGCCGTGCTAGCGCTGGTATCGATCGCCCTGGCCGGTCCTGCTTGGAATCGCGAACCAGCGCCGTTCGCCGATGACACCGCCGCGCTGGTGATCGCCATCGAGGTCTCGCCGACGATGCTTGCCCAGGATGTGCAGCCATCGCGCCTGGCGCGGGCGACGCAGAAAATCCGCGATCTCCTCGAACGCCGCCAGGGCTCTGCGACGGCTCTAGTCGCCTACTCGGGAAGCGCGCATTTGGTGATGCCGCTTACCAAGGACGGTGATCTGATCGCGCAATTCGCCGCCGAACTCGATCCCGGGATCATGCCGGTCGAAGGTGACGCCGCCGACGCGGCGATCGCGCTCGCCCAGAAGCAGCTCTCAGACACTGGTCGCGCGGGATCGGTGTTGCTCATCACGGATGGCATTTCGCCTGGTGTCATCAAGCGCATCCGCGATTCCCAATCCGCGGCGCTTCCAAAGGTGCACATCTTTGGCATTGGCGCCGGCGTGGATGCCGTCGTGTCGCCAGACAGTCCGCCCGCTCCGCCCCTCGATACGAGCAACCTCGAGGACGCGGCCGATGCTGGGCGTGGCACGCTCGTTATCATCTCGCCCGATGCGAAGGACATCGATCGCCTGGCAGGGACGGTCGAGACGCAGTTCACCGCGGCGGCGCTCACCGACGGAGGTCAACGTTGGAAGGATGCCGGCTACTGGCTTACGCCCGTGATTGCGCTGCTCGCCTTGATCTGGTTCCGCCCGGGTTGGTCGGTGCAATGGAATACCGCGGCGATCGTAGCGGCCTGTCTATTTCTTGGAAGCAACACGAGCCATGCCGGCGACAAACTATTCTCGACCCAGGACCAATCCGCGCAACGGCTATTCAACTCCGGAGGGTTTTCCAAGGCTGCGGTGTTGTTTACAGAACCGATGCGACAGGGAGTGGCCTGGTTCAAAGCTGGCGATTTCAAACGCGCCGCCGCCGCCTTCGGTCGGACCGGCACTGCCGAGGGGCTCTACAATCGGGGCAATGCGATGATCATGCTCGGCGAGTACGATGCGGCGATCACGAGTTACGAGGCGGCTCTCAAGATGCGTGCCGATTGGAAAGAAGCGAAGGCGAATCTGAATCTGGCAAAGCTGCGCCTCGCGCGCTTAATGGATCTCGGTGATGACCAAAGCCAGAAGTCGAATAGCCAGGATGAGGGGCCAGATGATATCGTGTTCGACGAACGAACCAAAAAGCAAGCTAATGCTAGCACCGAAGTGATAGCCGGAGAAGGCCAGGAGCTTAGCGACGCAGCGCTGCGTGCCCAATGGCTGCGCCGCGTCCAGACGAAGCCAGCTGAGTATTTGAAGCTCAAGTTTCTCTATCAGCACAAGGTCGCCCAAGCCGAGAGCGGGAAGGAGGTAGCGAAGTGAAGACGTTCGTTTCCTTGGCAGCGCTCACCATTTCATTGGTCGCAAGCTCGATTGCCGCCGAGCGACTCTACGCCTATACCGACGCCGTTCCGGAAGAGGCAAGCTGGGTCGGCCAACAGGTTATTTTTGCGGTGGTTCTCGCGATGGACGAGCGTCCACAGGGCTCACCGCGTTTCACTTTCCCGGATGTTCCCGGTGGAATTCTACTCGAGGTCTCCGGCCGCCCTAGTTTCGACAAGGAAGAAAACAACGGCATCGAGTACAATACGTGGCGTTACGATTTTGCCTTCTACCCGCAACGTCCCGGCATCCACACCATCCCTCCGATCGGCATGCGCGCCTCTTTGCCCTTGGGCGACGGCACCTACCAATCGTTCACGACGTCGACGGTGGAGTTCAAGCACAGCTCCAAAACTCCCAAGGGGGCTGAAGCGCTCGCGTCTTTCATCTCGACGGCGAAATTCGATGCCACCGAAACATGGGATCCCGAAGACGCTAAACCACGTGTCGGCGATGCGATCACGCGCACGATTTCGCGAACTGCGGATGACATCCTCGGCCTCGGGTTTCCGCCGCTCGGCTTGATGGAGATCGACGGGGTGGGCATCTACCCGGAATCGCCTGAGATCAAAGATCAGGCTTATCGCGGAGAGATCTCTGGCGAGCGCATCGAGAAAGTCGTCTACACCTTCGACCGCGAAGGCTCGGTCACGATTCCAGGGCACGTGATTCCATGGTTTGATCTGGCCGATCAGCAGATGAAATATGTGCGTTTCCCGGCGCGCACATTCGACGTTGCTCCAAATCCCGCGCTGCTGAACAACACGGAAACCGCCCATGCGTCGTCGAAGTCGTTCCCGTGGGGATGGTTGCTCGGCATCGTTGCCGCATTGGCCGGCCTGGCATTCATAAGCCAACGCTTCCTCGTCCCTGCGCTAACTTTGCGCAAAAAGCGCTACGCAGCCTCCGAATCTGCAGTATTCAAACGCCTTCTGGGTGCGTGTCGAGATGGAGACGCGGCGGCCACATCGGTTGCGCTGCGCGAGTGGTTGCGTCGCCTGCAGATCCCGTCAGAGCGCCTCCTTGCCGACGCGGATGACCCGATCCTCTCGGAACAAATCACGCACCTGAACCGAGGTCTCTATGCGCCGTCCAAGGACAGTTCTTGGGACCCGGACACGTTCGCTCAGGCGCTCGTGCGGGCACGAAAAAAACTCACCCATCGTCGGCGTCGCCAGGCATCGACGCACCAATCTCTGAATCCTCTAAACCCGACCTACCAAAAATCATGAAAACGAAAACGAAGACCCTATCGCAACTGTGCCTCGGCGCGGTGCTCGCGGCGTCCGTGGTGACGCCATCGTTCGCCTCCGATGTTGTCCCCGCCAAAGGCGACATCAAAGTGCCAGCCAAGAGCTACTCGCCCTATGTCGGCGAGACCTATCCCAAGAACGTCTACTGGGGAGACACCCACCTGCACACCTCGAACTCCTTCGACGCGGGCTTCGTGAATTTCCGCGTTGGGCCCGAGGAAGCCTTCCGCTTCGCGAGCGGTGAGGAAGTTCAGGCCAGCAACGGCATGCAGGTCAAGCTGGTGCGCCCATTGGATTTCCTGGTGGTCACTGACCACGCTGAGTATCTGGGGCTCGCCCCGGGCCTGCGCCGATCCGACCCGCTGCTGTTGAAGACCGTGGCGGGCAAGCGTTGGCACGACATGCTGAAGAGCGGTGTGTATGAGCAGATCTATATAGCGGCGATGGAAGCCGTGCGCAGCACTGCGGCGAATGATGAGAAGTACCATAGCGATGACTTCACGCGCTCGGTATGGGACGATAACCTCAGGATCGCTGACGAGCAGAACAATCCAGGCTTGTTCACCGCCTTCATCGGCTTCGAGTGGACGTCGATGCCATCGGGCAACAACCTGCACCGTGTCGTCATCTTTAAAGACGACGCCAGCAAGGCCGGCCAGGTGCTCCCGTTCAGCATGTTCAATAGCGAAGATCCCGAAGACCTGTGGAAGTACATGGCTGGCTACGAGGAGAAGACCAGCGGCAATGTCCTCGCGATCCCGCACAACGGTAACTTGTCGAACGGACTCATGTTCGACGTCGAGACCCTCAGCGGCAAGCCGCTGACCAAGGAATACGCCGAGACGCGCGCCAAGTGGGAGCCGCTCTACGAAATCACCCAGATCAAGGGCGACGGCGAAACCCACCCGGCGCTTTCCCCGAACGACGAGTTCGCTGACTACGGGACTTGGGACAAGGGCAACCTTCCTGGCACCGCGGCAAAGAAGCCTGGCATGCTGAAGCACGAATACGGGCGCTCGGCACTCAAGCTCGGGCTCGACCTCGAGGAAAAGCTCGGAGTAAACCCATTCAAGTACGGCTTCATCGGTTCGACGGACGCGCACACGGGGCTGGCCACCACGAAGGAGGACAACTTCTTCGGCAAGCACTCCGGTCTCGAGCCTGACAAGCACCGC
>JBLHKS010000273.1:0-8781 GCA_047620505.1 Verrucomicrobiales bacterium
AGATTTCCGGAGGGCGCTTCGAATCGAATCTCGAAAGCGATGATGGCCGATTATCGGTGGTGTCGGCTCGGATCGATATTCCGGAAGACGGCCAGGTCGAGATCTCCGTCGAACCTACTAACCCGGCGGATAATTAACATGCGTACATAATGGACTCTGCTTCAAAATAACTGGCGATCCTTGCTGGTATTTTCTGGAGTGAACGCATGACGCTGGTTGCGGTTTTCTTGAGCGAACCTTTTTCACGACGATCTGGGCGTTTGGCGATCTGATACTTCAGGTCGCAGTTGAGGAATTCGTCTGGATTGAGATCCGGCGAATAACTCGGAAGGTATTGCAGAGTGATCTTTTCACTGTTTTCTCGTGCCCACGCTTTGAGTGCCTTACCGTGATGGGAGGGATGATTGTCGAGAACGATCACCAGCGGACGCCCCGCTGCATCTTTAATCAGACGCTTCAAATACTTCATCAGCACGTGTTGATTGAAGCGCCCTTCATAGAACATGAAGCGCAGTTTGCCTAGCGGCTGAAGTGATTCTCGATTTGCGAGATGACTTGTTTTTATAGTTCGTCCTTTGCCTTTTTGCGCGCGCGTTAACGGTCCTGACGGCAACGGAACTGTTTGGACAGCACGATCTGCTCGATGAATGTGTTCGTCTTGTAGCCGTCCTGTTTTGTCGCGCTAACGATTTGGTCCAGCGTCACGCGATCGTAAGGCTCAAGCTTGCGGCCCAGGGCGTAAGCCAGCAGCTGCTGGGCAAAGTTCTCGGCGATGTCGTCCTGATAAAGTTCGAGCAACAACGCTTTCATTTCGCGGGGCGATTGAAATGCCTTGCCATTGGGCATCACGCCCGATGCGACGACCGGCGCCTTGTCTGGATACAGCGTGCGCCACTCGCCGAACTGCGCGAAGTTTTCCAAGCCGAGGCCGAGCGGATCGATCTCTTTGTGGCAGGCGTTGCAGGCCGCCTTGGAGACGTGTTGTTTGATCAGCTCCGCGACTGTCGGATTCCTCTTGATACTCAACGCCTCGCGGGCCTCCTCCAGCGACGGCACGTCCTCGGGCGGCTCCATGGCCTTGCCGATCAGCGTGTTCAACACCCAGACGCCGCGACGAATCGGGCTGGTGCGTGTCTTCGAGGCCGTCACACGCATGATCGCAGCGCTGGTGATGACGCCACCTTCACGATCGTCCTGACGCTTCACCAGGACGGGTGGATCGTACCGCTGCTTCTGGTTTCGGTTCTTGCTTTGGCGAAGGGCAAAAATGTCCGCGTGCTGCCGGCTCATTGAGCCAGGATCGGCCTCCTCGTAGCCGTGATCCTTTGGCTGCAACGCGGTTGCGCGCTTGTAGAGCCAATCACTTTGCACAAGCTCCAAAACGCTGCGGTCCGACCGGATCAGTTCATCGATGAAGAACAAAACTTCATCGTATGCCTCCCGGTTCCATCGTTCGTCGCGCAGGTATTCGCTGTCGGCAATGAGATCGCCGAAGCCGAGCCATTGACCCCCGAAATTCTCGGCCAGGGCGATTCGCTTTGGCGAATTGAGCATTCGAGCAACTTGCCCTATCAAAATCTCGTCTTTTAGCAGACTGCCGTCCCGGCCCAGCTTCAGCAGCTGCTCGTCGGGCGGGCTGGCCCACAAGAAATAGGACAGCCGAGTCGCCAGCTCCAGGCCTGTCACGGGGTAGGGCGTGTCCCGGTCCTGGCTTTGCTCCATGCGGTAGAGAAATTCCGGCGACACCAGGATCATCTCGAAGACATGCAAGAGACTCGCGCTGCCATCGCTTGAGGTTTGCAGGTGTTTCTGGTACAGGCCGTGGTAAGCCGCGATGTTTTCCGCAAGCCGCGCGTCGTGCCCGCGATAGGCGCGCACGAGTAATCTTGAAATGAGCTCTTTGACTTCCGCATCGCTGGCGTCTTTCGGGATGTCGTTTCGCCCGAGGACAGCCTTGATCGCCGCCGGGTTTTTGCGGAATTGCGCCAACGCGTAATTCGCCGCATCGGCCAGCTCGGTGAGCGGCGGCTTGAGTTCGCCGAGCCGATGCGCGTCATTGTCGAAGCCGGATTCGCCAGGGATATCTGAGGGCACGATCGAGGCGATCTTCGAAACCTCGATGCTGCCGGTGATGGTGTCGCGATACGGCGGCTTGAGCGGGATCGCCAGCACCGACTCCAGCGTGTTTTCAAACTCGTACCGCGTCAGCCGGCGCAACGGCGTGGGTCCAATGTGCGCCTTGCCATCGCGCAGTACGAACGACTGGTGGAACCAGTCCTCGATCGCCTGCTTTTGGGCGGGTTCGAGGGGCTTCTTGTCTTTGGGCGGCATCTCGCCGCGGGCCACCATTTTTTCAAGCCGCACCCACAACCCGGTGTGCTCGCCATAGGATGCATTGTCAGGGTCGAGCATCGGCGTCAGGTCAATCCCGCCCTTCCTCATGTCGCTGTCGTGGCACGACAGGCACCGCCCTTCGATCACCTCAGCAGCTGCTGGGAAATCGGCCGCATGCGCCTTGCCCGCGCCGATGGTCAAGGCGCCTGTGGCGAAGGCAGCCAGAAGAAGTTGGCGCGCGCGCTTCATCATCTATTGCGCCTGGGCGGATTTGAGGGACACGACGACCTTTTTGCCGTCAGTCTCGTTGTATTGCCCTGTCAGAGTCACCACCTTGCCGACGTTGCGGTCGAAGCGCAGCTTGTGGTTGTTCATGAACGGAACCCGAATCCGCAGGTCGCTCTTGTCGGAAAGGCGGAGCAGATAATATTCCTGCTCGCCCTCAATTTCGATGCGCAACAAGCCTTTGGCGGTGAGCGTCTTTCCGTCCGCCTCGGTGATTTTCCAGCTGCCATCATCCCGATTGACGGGCGTGAAATTCGCCCGCTCGGTGATGCCCGGAAGCAGCCCCGTGGAATCGCCAATGCTCGGCGTCGGGGCGCCCATGAGTTGCATCAACGTGAGCAACAGGTTGGCGTAGGGCTGAGGATCAGGGTAACGCACATGCCGACCCAGGTTCACCTGCCCGCCACCGCCTCCGGCGAGGACCAGCGGCAGGTCGGTCAACGAATGGTAATCGCCGTGCTTGATACCCGAGCCCCAAAGGATCAGCGAGTTGTCGAACACGGTTCCGCTACCGTCCGGCAGCGCCTTCAACTTCTCGATCAAATACAGCAGCTGCTCGGTATGCCAGACATTGATGCCGTCGTATTTCGGCAGAACCTTCTTGTTGCGCACATGATGCGACACGTAATGAAACTCCGCGTTCACGCCGATGAAATCGTAGTGAATGCGGCTGTTCGTGTTGGCGAGCATGCACGAGGCGACTCGCGTTGAGTCGGTCCAGAACGCCAGCGCGATCAAGTCCATCATCGCCTTGATGCGCTCGCCGAGGTTGCCCACCTCGAGGGTCGGGTCGATCTGCGCCAGCTTAGGATCGGCCGCAGCGGCCTGGCCGTTGGCACGCGCCCGCTCGATACTTGTCTCCACATCGCGCAACGAATCGAAGTATTGCTGCAACACCTGCTGGTCCGCTGAACTGGCCCTGCGCAGCAAGGACGAAGAGGCGTCCTTCACGCCGTCCAGGACGCTGGCCAATTCCGTTTGGCGTTTTGCCCGCTCTGCGTTTTTGAAAATCAAATCAAAGGCCGACTGCGGATCATGCTGGCCGCGAATTGGCTTATGCGTCTTGTCATACGAAAGAATGTTCAGCCAAGGGTGTTGCTTCCAGACATTGTCGGCGGTCAGTTGCACGGACTTGATCGGCGTCTGGCCGCCGATCCGGTCGGCGATCTGTTGGTCGAACGTATACCGGTTTTTGTCCTTATGCCGCGTGGCGCTCATGAACGTGCCCGGGGCATCCATGTGACTCGACACACCCTCGTTATCGAGATTTCCCAAGACGAGGATGTCCTTTTGCACCGGAGCCAACGGCCGCAGGATTTTGGACAGCTCGAACTCCGTTTCCGTGCCGCCGTAAATATCCCACGAATGCGGATTCACGCCGCAGCCCTTGTACAACACGCAGAGCCGCACTGGGTCGGTTTGCGCAGCCTTCGCTTTGGCGTAGCTGACCGCCGGGGACATGATTTCCAGGAACGGCAGCGCCAATGACGCGCCCGCACCCCTCAGGAAAGTTCGGCGCGGAATCTGGTAAGCATTACGTTTCATTGTTTTCACATCCCTTCGGGGTGTCACACCACCTGGACCCCGACTTTATGTCGCCCAAATGTTGCGCAAGAGCGCGAAAGATAAACCAGGCATTATCCTGGATTTCCGCCATCCGATCCGACCAGATCGTCTGAAAAATCGACCCTTAAAATGAGGGTCGATGCCAGATTTGCGGAAGAAATGACTGGAAAAACCGACGAACTGGGAGCGCCAGCGATGGGACGTGATCTGATCGGGTGTCAGATTGAATCGACATTTCCTGGGCGAGCGAAGAGAATATTGACATCAATCCCAGACAATGAAGAACTTCCAACATCCCTCAAACTCCGCGAGGCGGTGTTCCATCGTTCCATCGCCTCGTAAGCCTGCCGCTTGAGATCGCGACCCAGCAGCTGCTGGGTTGGAAGTCCGTCGATTTCGTCTGGAAGAACGCGGAGTTCATCCTGTCCGAACGCAGCGCCAAAGGACGACGGCGAAGCTAAGCAGGAATTTCCAGCTTAAGTTAACTTCCAAACGTTGACCTGCCCCGCCATGTCCGCTGCAGCGAGCAGGGTGGCGTCGGCGTTCAGGGCGATGTTGTGAATCCAGTCCTTGAACTGGCCACCACGCGGTTTGCCGAGTTCCTTGACCATCTTGCCGGACTCGACTTCCCAAATCCGGATCACGGTGTCGCGGCCCGCGCTGAAGAGGTGCTTGCCGTCGGGATGGAAGAGAAAATCGGTTACACCGTATTGATGGATGGGTGAGAGCTTCTGCAGCTGCTTGCAATCCTCAGCCGGGTCGAGCATCCAGATGGAGCCCTCCGCTTCCTCGCCACGGCCGATCACAACGCGATTGGAGTCGGGCGACCACGCGGCGGCGGAGAGATACATCTTCTTGTAGCCGCCGGAGAGATCGGCCAGCGGCTCGCCTTTGCCGGCGTCCCAGAGTCGAATGGCGGAGTGACGACCGGAATCGAACACGACCGGATAGCGCTCGCTGATGACGGCGCGCTGGTTATCGGGCGAGAGCGCCAGCGCGTGAACCCAGCCTGTGACCTCCCAGCGGCGGATTTCCTCACCGGATTCCCGGTTACGAACGATGACCTGACCACTATCATCGCCAGAGACGAGCAACGACTCATCCTGACTCAGCATCATGACGGTGACCCACTCCTCATGGCCACCCAGCACATCGGATTGGTCGCAGATTTTTACCGCGCAAGTTTCAGGCTCCGACTCCTTTCCCTTGCCACGAACCTCAGCTTCATAAATGGCCCGGGCGTTGAGCGTGACCTCGCCTTCGCCCGCAGCTTCGGCTTGCGGGTTCCAACGGCGGATGCTGTGATCGAAGCTCGACGAAAAGAGCGAAGCGCCGTCCTTCGTGCTGCGCAGCGCGGTGATCGAGTTGCTGTGGCCGTTGAGTTGGCGGACCGGTTTGGGCGCGTCGCCTTCGAGTTTTTCCGGCAAATTCCACTCCAGCAGCTGCCCGAGCCGATTTCCGGCCACGAGACGCCGCGAGTCGCCAATGAACTCGACCGCAGTGACCCAATCGGCGTCCCATTTCAGTTCCCAAACGAGGCTGGCGTTTTCAAAAGGCATGGGGGTGTCAGGCGAAGAGTTGCTGGACGGGTTTGGCTTCCTCGGGAGTTAGCCAGACGGGACGTTTGCCCCAGAAATGCTTCTCGCGCGGGTCGATTCCCATCGCGGTGTAAATCGTCGCGAAGAGATCGCCTTCGGTCACGGGATTCTCTTCGACCTCGCGCCCGTCGGCATCGGTCTTCCCATAAACCTGTCCACCTTGAATGCCGCCTCCTGACATCACAATCGTCCACGCCTTGACGAAGTGATCGCGGCCCGCGCGGTTGTTGATGTAGGGCGTGCGGCCGACTTCGCCCAACCAAACGACGAGGGTGTCTTCCAGCAGGCCCCGGTCGGCCAAGTCGATGAGCAGCGAGGACCACGCCGGGTCGAGCTGCTGCATGTTGGCTTTGTGGCAGACGAAATTGTTGGCGTGACTGTCGTAGTTGTCCTGGCCGATCTCGACGAATGGCACACCACGCTCGATCAGCTTCAAGGCTTGAAAACAGCCACGGCCGAAGGTGGAGTCGCCATAACGATCTTTGTGCTTCGGCCACTCGTCGCCGATGTCGAAAGCATCTTTGGCACGCAGCAAACGCCACGCGCGCTCTTTGGAGAGGCGATGATTTTCGAACGGCTCGGCTGCGTGGTTCTTCGCGAACTCAGCCTCGACGAAACGGAACAGCTCCGCGCGTTGCTCTTCCTCTTCCGGCTTTAAATAGGGCGAAGTGAAGTTTGGCAGATTGCCATCGCGCTTGAGGCTGAAGGGCGAAAAATCGGGCCCGAGATAGCCGGGGCCCGCGTTTCCAGTCGGTCCCATGCGGACAAAACTGGGCAGGTCGGCGTCGATGTTTCCGCAGTACTTTGAGATCACCGAGCCAATCTCCGGATGCGGCGTGCGCTCGTTCGCCGAGTAGCAAGTGTGCATTTGATAGATGCCGTCCGGATGCCCGGGCGATTGCGTTCGCATGCTCCGAATGACCGCCAACTTGTCGGCTTGCTGAGCCATTTTGGGCAAGTATTCGCACATCTCGATTCCATCGACCTTGCTGCCGATCGGACGAAACGGCCCTGCGGTCGGCCGGCCCGGCTTCATATCGAAAGTGTCGATCTGGCTGGCCCCGCCGTTCATAAAAAGCAGGATGCAGCGCTTGCCCTTCTTCTGCGCGTTCTCCGCCGGGCCCTCCGCACCGAACAACGTTCCGAAGTTAGCGACTGACGCCCCGGTGCCGGTGATGAGCGAGCCTTTGAGAAACGCGCGGCGGTTCTGGTGATCGGCGGGGGTGCAGAGGGAGTTCATGGCGGGCTTCAGTAATTAAACCGGAATTGAGAACTGTTGAGCAAGGTCCAAATCGCATCCTCCAAGCGCTGATCCGGCTCGGCGGCGGTGGTGATGTAATCGACGAATTTTTCGCGTTCAGCATCGCTTGGGAGACGTGTCAGGGTGCTGAGGTACAAGCGATCAACCCGCTCCTCCCACGGCGCTTCGGATGCGAGCAGCACCTGAGTCAGGTTGCCTTCCTTTGGCCGAATCAGCCCGCGCAGCTGACTGCTGAAGTTCAGAAAAAGATGCTCGTGGATTCCACCCTGAAAATCCCCGCGCCCGTCAGCCGACTCGCCGAAAATCTTGATCATGTACTCCGCCATCGAACCCGGCAATTTCGCGTCCGTCTCGTTCGCGTTGTCGAACCCGGTCGCCACGCGCAGAGAATCGACCAACTCCTCATAAGAAAGAGGGCGGACGCGAGCGCGCTGATACCACTTGAGCGACGCCTCATCGCTGGGGCCAGCGTCGTCGCGCTGGTAGCTTTCGCTGAGGACCAACTCACGAATCAACCACCGCTGGTCGAACTCGTGTTGGACAAATTGACGGGTCAACTCGTCCAGCAGCTGCTGGTGACTCGCCACGCTGTCAGGCTTGAGATTGTCGACCGGATGGACCAAGCCGCGCCCCATGAACTGAGCCCAAATCCGATTGACGGCGGCGCGCGCGAAATACGGATTCTCCGGCGAGGTAAGCCAATCCGTCAGCCTGCCAATGCGCGAAAAATAGGGGTCTGGCAGGGTGTCCTTGGCCTTCTTGTAATCCGGTTCCTCAAAACCTTCCGGCAGCTCCGGCTCATCGAGATGATCGCCGCCGAGGAATCGCGGCCTCACCGGCACACCCTTTTGGCCGGGCTTCTGATCCTTGACCGCACCGGTGAAGAGAACCTCGCCCGAACTCTTCTCACCCATCCGGTAAATCGTCTCTTTGCCCTGCTTTTCCTGCAACACCACCAGCCTAACGAAGAAGCCCGCAATCCCGTAAAAATCCTCCTGCGTCAGATCTTCAAACGGATGATCGTGACAGCGCGCGCACCCGAGCTGTGTGCCGAGAAACACCCGGCTGAACGACTCCGTTTCGTCCTCCGGCTGGTTGCGCCACTGAACGTGAAACATCGAAGCGTCGTCTTCCTCAGCGAGCAAAATTCGGCGCGCCAGCTCGTCGTAAGCCACGTTCTGGGCGAACTGTTCCTCCAGCCACGCCCGGAATCTCTCGCGCTTGCGCGTCGCGCTCGGATTGGCCGGATCACGCGTGAAAAGTAAGACGTCCCACTGATCGGCCTGATGATTCGCATAGCGCTCTCCAGCCAGCAGCTGCTCGACGAGTTTCTCGCGTTTCGCCGGATCGGGATCATCCAGAAACTCGCGCGCCGTCGCGTAATCCGGCGGAACACCCGCGATATCGAGATAAACCCTGCGAAGAAACGTCGCGTCATCCGCCAAACCCACTGGCTCGATTTTCTGCTCCTGTAGGGCCTTGAGAACTTCCCGGTCGATCACGTTCCGAAGCGGCTCTTCCGCCAACGTCAGCGCCGGGGCTAACGCCAAAATCAAGACAGCGCATCGAAGCAGAGTCATATCTGGATTGGAGTGAGGTGTTCAGAGACTACGGTTTAAAACACGCAAATCCGACACGCTCCCTTCCTTGATCGTTCAAGAATCTTCAGCCGCGATTTTCAATGCCCAGACCGCGGCCGGGCACCCCAAAAACGAGCAAATGAATCCGCGATACAGG
>JBLHKS010000274.1:0-8743 GCA_047620505.1 Verrucomicrobiales bacterium
CTCACCGAATTGGCCAGCGATCGATGCGGCTCTTTTGGCGAGTTCGAGTTGCTCCGGACTGATTTCCAGAACGCTTTCGAACGCTTCGAGCGCACCTTCGATGTCTCCCGCGCGTTCACGCGAGAGCCCCAAGTAATAGCCGGAGAGCGCAGCGCTTTTGTTGGCACCGGTGCTCTGAAGCAGCATCCGCTCATCGGGCTCGACATAGCGATCACCCGATACTTCGGCGAATTCATCATCCGCCAGTGCGAACCCTAAGCAGGCACAAAGTCCGACCAAGAGCGCTGTTGCGTATGCCCGGACGCCACGCCCGGTTCCGATAAGAGGGGCAAGGGATCGACGCCGATTCATAAACAACAAGCCTAGCAACTAGGACTTGTAACGCAAGCGCTTCTTGTGGCGGTTAGCCTTCATGCGCTTCTTGCGTTTGTGCTTATTGATCTTGGTTTTTCTCTTTTTCTTGAGCGATCCCATGCGGTGATGCCTCCTTGAAGTTGTTTTTGTTCGACCGTGTCGGTGGTTTCAGGGGACGAGCTTGTTCAGGGGGTATTCGATGATCCCTTCAGCTCCTAAACTCTTGAGCTTTGGGATGATCTCCCGAACGACAGCTTCGTCGATCACAGTCTCCACAGCCACCCAGCCTTCCTCAGCGAGGTTGGCCACGGTCGGACGGCGGAGCGATGGTAGACAGTCCAAAAGGTTTTGCAACTCTTTTTCCGGAAGGTTCATTTTCAGGCCGACTTTGTCTCGCGCGTTGAGCGCTGCCCGCAAAAGAAGCGATATTTGGTCCAGTTTTTCCTGCTTCCAGGGATCTTTAAACGCAGCTTTGTTCGCGATGAGCTGCGGGTAGGATTCCATCAGCGTGTCGACGATCCGCAAATTATTCGCCCGCAGCGAAGAGCCGGTCTCAGTGATATCGACAATCGCGTCGACGAGTTCCGGCACCTTGACTTCGGTCGCGCCCCAGCTGAATTCGATCTCCGCCTTCACGCCGCGCGCAGTCAGCAGCTGCTCAGTCAAGCCGACCGCCTCAGTCGCGATGCGTTTGCCTTCCAGGTCCTCGATTTTGTGGATGTCGGAATCTTCCGGAACTGCGAGGACCCAACGAGTCGGGTTCGAGGTCACTTTGCTATATTGAAGGTCGCAGATCACTTCCACGTCCGCCCGGTTTTCCGCGATCCAGTCTTTTCCGGTGATTCCGCAATCGAGAAATCCCTGGTGGACGTAGCGGCCAATTTCCTGCGCTCGCAGCAGCCGCATCGAAATTTCCGGGTCGTCGCACTTCGGTTTGTAGCCGCGGCTTGAGATATAAAGATTAAAGCCGGCCTTTTGAAAAAGATCAGCGGTGGCGTTCTGCAGGCTACCCTTGGGGAAGCCGAACATGAGATTCTGTGAGTCGTCAGACATGGTGTAAAAAAGGGGGTGAACAGTGGTGGACGGCGCTCAAGCGTCAAGTTGCGAGTCTGGCAAAAAAAATCCATTTTAGCCCACGGAAATCTCGCCTGGGAGCTTCTTTGCTGAATTCTGCAGGCTTTTCGAAATTTCCCTAAGACCGCCCTGCTTAAATCCGTTTATACCGAGTCTTGACGGCGATAGACATTTCATTCTAAGTCCCTCCCACGTCGTCTCAGCAACCTCTATAACAAATCCGTGACCGCAGAAGAAATCCCTTACCTCCTTCAAGCCCTCGAGGCAGACCCGGGCAACTGGAACACTCGCCGTTATATCGCCGAGCATCACATGCGTTCCGGAGAAGAAACGACGGCAGCCAGTCTTCTGACAACGGCCCCGAACGCGCCTGACACCGAGGATCACTGCCTGTTCGCTGCTCGGGTCGTCGCGCCGCACAGCACCAAGCGCGCTCACCACATTCTGGACAGCTTTCTCGTCCATCACGCTTCCAGCGCTCGCGTTCACTACTTAAAAGGGAAGCTTTACCAGGTTCAAGGCTCTGATGACAAAGCGGCCACGCACTTTAAAGTGGCGATGGTCGTCAATCCGAATCTCGAGGCCGAAGCGGACGCGCTACTGCAGGTCGCTCCGGTGCAGCTCGAAGGTTTGGGCGAAGCTGAACCAGTTTTGTTGCCGCAGATTGAAGACGCTAACTCGCAAGTGAAGCCGATCAGCTCGCCAGTGGCACCTGCTGCTGTCGCCAGCGTTGTTTCAATCGCCGCATCCGACCCGCTTCCGGTTGAAGAAGGCGAAGTCGTCATGGACGACAGCGAATCGACACCGGATGTCGTGCCGTTCGCACCGGCCGCGATCGTTGACGAGCCAGAGGAAGTTGTCGAAGTCGCGGCGATCGCTCCTGGGGAAATCAGCCCGATCGTTCCTCCCAGCTCCGTATCAGCTGCTGTTCCGATCGCATCAGCTTATTCCGCCAACGAACTCGCCAATCTGGAAGCGACTGGCCCGATTATCCCGCCCAGCGAGGCTGCTGAGTCCTCCGTTGATGTCGTCCACGCGGTTGAAGCCGAAGGCGACGGCGAGTCCGATGACTTGCTTGCTGACATCGTCTCCCGTCAGACCGCGATGGTCGCCGCAATGGCCGACACGTCGGACGAAGTGATGGAGAAGCCTCTCGTTAAGGAAACCAAATCAACAGGCGAAAAAGTTTCCGCGATCGCAATTGCGATCATCGCTCACCTGGTGATCCTGCTGCTCTTAGGACTGGCAGTCATGGCGATTCCATCCGAGCAACCGCCTCAGATTTACGCTGCCGTTTCAAACGTCGATTCCGACACCGATCTTGAAAAATCAGAGGTCGTAAAGCCGACTACCCAGAAAGTTTCGCCTGCTGCCCAGCAGTTGGATGTTCTGACCGTGGCTGCCTTTTCAGACGTCGCGATGCCGACGGTCGATGTTTCGACCACTTCCGATGTGATGGGAATGAGCGCCGATCAAGGCGTTGATTTCGGCACCTCATTCGGGATGCCGGGCGGAGGCGCGGGAATGTCGAATATTCCTCCTTCAATGGCCGGTCGATGCAGCATGGGCCAGCGGATGGCTCGCCTCAAAGAATCGGGCGCAACAACGAAGTGCGAAGGCGCAGTTCGGAATGCGCTTCGCTTTCTCAAAAACAACCAGAACGAAGACGGCTCTTTCGGTAAGGAGTTCCCAGTCGCGATGACCAGCCTTTGCATTCTCGCTTACCTCGGTCACTGCGAAACTCCAGATTCGGTTGAGTTCGGCCAGTCGGTTGTGAAGGCCACAAACTACTTGATGCAGGTCGCTTCAAAATCTGACCATCCGAGTGGCGCGATCCTTTCTCCAAAGGGAGGCAAGGCTGCCTACGAAAACGGTATCGCTGCCTACGCGTTGGCTGAGATGTACACGATGACCAAGGCCAGCGGCGCTTCTAAGCGAATCCCGAAGCTGGAATCGACCATGAAAAAATCGATCAAGGTCATCATTGAGGGCCAGGGCTCCGACGGTGGCTGGGTTTACGGCTACGGCAAAGGTGGAAACGGCGACGCTTCAGTTTCCGGTTGGCAGTTTCAGGCGATGAAAGCGGCCCACAACACCGGCGAAAACATCGGCGGACTCGATCGAGCTCTCGACAAAGGCGTCAAATACTTCATGGCCAGCCAAGCGCCTGACGGCTCCATTTCTTATCGGCGTACGCCGCTCAAGTCTAAATCAACTCTCGCCGGGGTTGGCGCGCTCGCATTTGAAATGTGGGGTGCAGGGGATTCTCCTGAGGCCGCCAAGACTCACGAGTATCTCGTCAAAACCCATATCGGCAAAGGCAACGTCCAAATCTACGACTGGTACTACACGATGCAGGCCTTCTTCCTCGAAGGTGGTGAGGACTGGACGAAGTGGAACGAATACGCGATGCAGAAGATCCTCGAAGCCCAAATCGATGACGGCTCTTTCGCTCGCGCTGCCGGCGGCCACGGCCCAAAGGAAGCGGTTACGAAAAACATCTACGCAACCGCGCTCTGCACGCTGATGCTTGAAGTTTACTACCGTTACCTGCCGACGACGCAGAAGAATTTCGGCAACTGATCGTCGATTACGCTTCTTTTGAAATTTCAGCAGCTGCTGGCGGAAACGCTGGCAGCTGCTTTTTTTTGCGAGGCGGATCCGCTCAATTCCAGTCCGGCCAGGAGCTACCATCCGGAAAATTGAGCCTGTGCTGCGGTGGAATCAACTCCTTGACCAGATCGGCATGCGGGACTGGCAAGAGTTCGCCTGCGCGGATCGCGGCCTCATGTTTTTGAATCACCGCCCGCCAGCGCTCGAGGTACGGCGTGTTTTCAAACGGGTTACTCGACCAACCGCTGAAATCGGTCTGAAAAACCAAGGGCGTCAGACTCCGAATCGCAGGCGAAGCGAGTTCCGGCTCCGCGATCCGCTCGACGACCAATTCGGCGGCTTCCCAACCCGCCCCAACAGCCGCTGCCGCGCGAACTGAGGCTACGAGGACCTCCCCATGATCGGTTGTTTCGATCAACTCAAGGAGCTCCGTCTGGAAAAACCCAATTTGATCTCTCTCGATAATCCCGCAGACGATTTTGCGCGGCTCGACGTGATTTGATTTCAGGATCACCTGGAAGGCCGGGAAAAATTCCTGCTGAAGCGGCTCCGGCAAAACTTCGAGCGCAGCGCGGCGAATGTGCGGGCTCGCGTGAACCAGCAGCTGCTTGAAAAGCGTTCGCCAATTCCCAGGCCAGTTCTCCTGTTTTTTCTCGGCCTTCAGCTTCGAAATGTAAAAGATGATCTCGCCTGGAGTTTTTGGAGTGAGCGAAAAAGCGGCACCTCGCTTTATTAAATGCTCAGCCGCGTATTGCTGATGCCAGACCAAGGCATGGGCTTCGTGCTCGGGCCGATCGTCGATGCCCACAAAATTGCGATCGATCGCCTTGCTCAACGCCGACGCATCTTCCGGATGCCCAACGGAAACGAGCACCGCGCACGCGTTCGTGATCGGGCCGTAGTCGGTCGCCGAGCCGAGCAATTTCCGCGCTGCATCGCGAGCAGCCGAATTCAAATCCGGGATCCACGATTTGAGCCGCTTTTCATCCAGAACCGTCGCGCCAAACCCGAATCCCTGACCTTCCGGCTTGGGCATCCGGCGCATCGCCTCGCCAAGAGCCTTCTGCCAGGCCGGATTACTGGAGTCGCCCGCAATCTCAAGAAGAACCCGCGTCGAAGCCGGAGTCAGGATGCTCGCGATGCCAATAATCGCATTCTCATCGCCCTCGCGAACCGCCGCCTCTCGAAGCGGTTCAAGGTAAGCCGAATGCCGAATCAGCTGGAAATTCGGGCGAAGTCCGCCTTTCTTTCCCCAAGTGTCGCCGCCGTACTTCGGCTCCTCAAGCCAGCCGCGAGCCAGCGTCGCGGCTTCATCCGCACTCGGCTCGACCAGGCTGATTTTGATCGTGGCCGAAGGCAGAGGCCAATTCGGAGTGGAACTCCAGCCGTAGTCATGCTGGATCGTGATTTCGTAATCGCCCGGCTCGGTGATATCGGCGTGGTACATCAACGAAATATTCTGCCAGAACGGCTTTTGGGGTGTGACCTCGAAATCACCCCCAAGGCCTCCCATGTTATTCCCATGATTCAGGTCAGGCATGAGATTTCCGTCCGCGTCAGCAACTTTGAGACGGAAACGCGTCGCGAAACCCGCTCCTCGGTAGTCACCTCCGAATCCCGCCTTGAACGACCCGCCTGTCGTTTCGAGTTTGAAGTGAATCAGGACGTTTTCACCGATAAACCAGGTTTTGCGAACGACCTCTGCGCTGACTCGGGCATCCTCCGGAACGGGCGGCTTCTCTTCCTCCTTCCCGCGCGCAGCGGCCAGAAACACAATCGTAAAAAGGCCTGCCAGGAGAATCGAATCGAGCTTCATGCGGGAACGACCCTCAAGCGCATCGCTTGTTAGCGCAAACAGAGGCTTGCGAGTTGGCGACAGCTCGTCGACGATTTCTGCGATCCTGCTAGATCACCGTATTCAAAAAAATCTTTTTGATATCATGAAAATCACCCAGCAGCTGCTGAGCGCGGCTTTGGTTATGGCGGTCTTCGGGACCGGCTTCGCGGCTAACAAAGAAGCTAAAGAAAAGAAGGAGGTAGTTGATGAAGTCGTCGCGACGCTTGACGGCGATCCGATTTTTCGCACCGAGGTCCTCGCCCATTTCAATCCAGAAATGGAGGCGCAGATCATCGAGTTGGCGAAGCAGGATCCCAAAAAGGCGATGGCCGAAAACCAGCGGATCGAACACGAATTCCTGAACGAAATCATCGCGAGGCGGCTCATGGTGAAAGTGGCTCTGCGCGACGGCTACGGCGTCAGCGAAGAAGAATTGAAGGCAGCGATGACCGAGATGGTTCAACGGCAGTCGCCCGGGACGAGCTTGGATCAGTTCCTCGCCGCAGCCGGGATTCCGATTGAGGAATTCATCAGCTCAGCCCGCGAGTCGGTCGTCATTCGCAAACTTGTCGAGGCCAGCACCGCCGACATTTCTGATCCTCCGGAGGAGACGCTTCGCGAATATTATCGAAAGTACGCCCACCTGTTTCATCGGGTTGAAACGCTCAGGGCGCGGCACATTTTATTCTCAATCGAAGGGCTCGAAGACCCGGCTGAGATCGAGGAAAAACTGCGCAGAGCCGATGCGCTCCTCGTTTATCTCAGAAAGGAAAAGGATGCGGATTTCGCGTCGGTCGCCGCCCGCTACTCGGAAGGTCCGAGCGCTGAGCGCGGCGGAGATCTCGGCGAATTTTCGCGAGGCCATATCGATCCGGATTTCGAAGACGCGGCCTTTGCGCTCAGAGTTGGAGAGATGAGCGGAGTCGTGAAAACGCGGGTCGGCTACCACATTATCAAGCTGGAAGCCCGCAGCGCCCCTAAAATGATGCCTTTCGAAAAGATCCAGAAGGAGCTGAAGGCCGATTTCCTCCGACGCGCCCACGCGGACAAAATGCGTTGGCACATCGAGCGATGGCGCGAGGAAGCGGACATCCAATTCGTTGGTCCCGCCGCTGCCCCGGTCGCGCCCAAAACTCCGGCTACGGTTCCCGCTCAGCCGTAAGCCGCGCCGTTCAATTCAGCGGCTCCTCGACATTTTCCGGCGGCTTCTCCAAAAGAATCCGCGCCGGCACGTCTTTGATCGCAATTCCCGCCTGATTGAAGCCGTCCCAGACTTTGACCAAAACGCCGAGAGGCAGTTCTTCATCGGCCTTCAATTCCAGCTTGAGATCCGGGTTATCCGCAATGAGCTGCTTGAGCGTTTCGCCCAATTCGGCTAACGGAGATTCGTCTTCGCCAATGTAGACCAGCTCGTCTTTCGTTACCGAAATCGTTGTCCGCTCTTCCGTCGCTGGCGTTCCAGAAAGAGCGGAAGCTTTCGGCAACGAGATGTTCAACAGCGTTTCTTCTGGCTCGACTTCTTCCTCCTTTTTAAAGGTCGTCGTCGCGATGAAAAAGATTAGAAGGATCGCTAAAATGTCGATCAACGACACAAGCGGAACGATCGGTAGTCGGCGACGCTGGGTGAAAAATTTCACGATTTTGGTCAGTCGCCGAATTCAAGACTTGAGAGACGGAGGCCCAGCAGCTGCTGGCGCTGGTGCCCCCGGGCTGGCCTGGAGCGAGTTGATCACAACGCCGAGAAGAACCTCCATTCGCGCCGAAATCGTTTCGATTTTCTTGTTGAGGTAGCTGTGGGCGATCACGACCGGGATCGCAACGGCGAGGCCCGCGATTGTTGTGCTCAGGGCCTCGGCAATGCCCTTGGCCATCTTCCCGGGATCGGCGTTCTCCAGAGACTCAGCCGCATCCGCGCCGAAAACGCCAAAGACCGAAATCAACCCTGACACCGTCCCCAAAAGCCCGAGCAACGGAGCGATCGTGATCACAACTTCGAGCACGCCTTGCCCTCGCTGCAACCCGACGACCTGTTCGCGCGCAGTCGCTTCGACGCCTGCTCGCATCGAGTCGTTATCCAATCCCTGAAGACCGAAAGCCCTCGAAATGATCTTCGCCAAGGCCGAATCGCCCTTGAACGCCGCGCCCGCAAGCCGGTTGAGATCTTCCGGCTCCGCCTGGTTAGCCTCAATCCGATGAACGTAGTGGGTCAACTCGTTCGGCATGGCCGCGCTTCGACGCAGCGCGATAAATCGGTGCACGCAGACCGCGATCGCGACTACCGAGCAAGCGAGGATGCACCATATGAAAATTCCGCCGCTATCGAGAAATCCGCCGACCTGTTCGAAGATCGTCGATTGATTCTGTTCTTCAGTTTGAGCGAGGAGGGTGGCGAAGGGGCGGATCCAGTCTTCCATTTGTGGAGGCGTCGGGAAAATCTTAGAAGATGATAAAATCGTAGGTTACCTGCAAACCGTCATCTCCTAACAGAGTTAAAATTTCTTCGGGCATCGCCGGAATCTTGGCCGACTGAATCGCCTGAAGCGAAAAGCCAGTCGTGACCGCATTCGAGTCGTCGTGAAGAATGCGAAGGTTACGAACTTTGCCGCGGCGGTCGACCTCAAATTCCACTTTCAGACTGCTGAAAGTCACGAACTGCATGTTGTCCTGGCGCAGAAGGTGCCAGCGACGTTCGATCGCGCGGTTGACCTCCTTTTTGTAAGCGCCCATCGGCGTGCTCTCGGCACCCAGAGCAGATCTTTCCCGCCGATTCGAAACAGAGCCTCGCAGCTGGTTCCGGTAGCGCTCGGGATTGAACGCGACGATGTCCGTCTCACCAGGTTGGTCGACACTCGGCTTAGCTCCCGG
>JBLHKS010000275.1:0-8743 GCA_047620505.1 Verrucomicrobiales bacterium
GACTGATTCGAAGCCTGTAGATTCCGTCTTCTCAGCGTTGGGCTGCCGACCTCCTAGACCCCACTCGGCATCAAAAAATCCAGAAAGTTTTCCACACCGTTGCGTCCATGGGGAGCAGAGCAAGAAAGCCAATGAGTGAAGATATTTTTGAACGTGTCATCATTTCGTCTCCATCTTCTTCCCCATTCCCCCTTCCACTGGGAATCCCGCTTTCTTCCAAGCCTGCCCGCTTCCGGGCACGTTACAGACGCAGCCAAATCCTTTCTGCTTTAATATGCTGGTCGCGATGCTCGCCCGATAGCCGCTGTCGCAATACACGGCGGTGGGCTTACTCTTATCGAGTTCTCCGAGTTTCCCGCGCAGTTCGCCCAGGAAAAAGTGGCGGGCATTCGGAATGTGGCCGCCCTTCCATTCATCCGGCGAGCGCACGTCGAGCAGTTGTAACTTGTCCCCTCGGGCTTCGATTTCATGCACGGTCATTTGCCCGACTTCATCCAAGGGATATCCAGTGTTGTCCCACGCGTTCATTCCACCGACGAGATAGCCGGCAAAATTCGTGTAACCAGTGCGCAGGAAGAGACGGACCACCTCGTCGAGTCTATCGTCGGACTCCAATACCAGGAGGATCGGCTTACTGGAATCCAGCAACCAGCCGGCCCAAATGGAGAGCATGGGTGAGCCGCCGATGCTGAGAGCGCCTTTGATATGACCTCCGCCAAAGGCCAGCATCATGCGGGTATCAATGAGCACGTTGTCATCGTCCTCGATTGCTTCCTTGAAGGATTCTGGCGGAAGCCCGCGCACATTCGGCAAGTTACCGAGCACCTCAGGGCCTTTCGCGTTCAACTCTTTCATCCGCGGATAGTAGGTCGGGGCGGGTGGCGCGGTGGAGAGAGCGTAATCGGTGAAGGTCTTCAACTCTTCAAATTGCAGGAACGCATTGAAGCGCCGCTCATAGCCGATAGTGCTATTGAGCCGGTCGCCGATGTCCGCGCCGCAGGGCGAGCCGTGACCGTGCGCTGGATATATAATTACGCCATCGTCGAGCTTCAGGTAAAAATCGCGCAAAGTGTGAAACTGTTGTTCGGCCAGCTTCTTCGCCTGACCACTGCCAAGCAGGTCCGGTCGGCCGGCGGAACCGACGAAAAGCGAGTCCCCGGTGAGCACTCCCCAAGGCGCGTCCGCATGGTCTTTCTCCGCCAGCAGATACGAAACATGCTCCGGCGTGTGGCCGGGTGTGCGCCGAACTGCAATCAAGACGGAGCCGAGCTTGAACTTGTCTCCGTCTTTGATCGCCTCGTGGTCGAAGTCGTAGCGCGCACCGCCTTCGTGGCTGACGAAGATTTTCGCTGACTCGACGCGCGCACAAAGCTCCCGCGCGCCGCTAACGAGATCGGCATGGATATGGGTTTCGAATATGTGCGTAATCGACACCTGCTTCTCGCGAGCGAGTTGGAGGTAACACTCGACGTCAGGGCGTGGATCGAACACGGCGGCGACTCCTTCTGAATCATCGCCGACCAGATAAGAAAGCTCGGCGATGCCGTCGGTTTGTATGCATTCAAAAATAAGGGCCATAAAGTATTCTTTCTTGGTTAAGTTCGCTTCGTGGCAGCGCCGGGTGCTGATTCATTTTTTGAGAATCTTGACAATCACGACGACTATAAGGACCAGCACGGCCACACAAATCACCATTCCAAGCCACATCCCTCCGCCCATCCAGCCATTCATCCATCCGTCAGTGTGATTCATCATAAAGTTCCTTTCGTTGCATTTTTGCGGAGCCACAGGACCCATTTCCCCGGACGGCAATCAGGCGCTGGACGGTGGGTTAATTTCATAGTGTTAGAGTCTTGGATTCTACGGATTCGTCTTCTTTCAAGGGGACGAAGCTATGCGACGGACCTGCACTTCGCTATGGGGTGTAACCCTACTCTACTGAAACATATCGAGGCACCCTCTGAGCGCAGCATCGAGATTCAGTATTCATGTCGGATCGGATTGGTTCGTTCAGAGACAAGGTGAATGAACCGCCTTCATTCAATTCTCTTCAACGCCGCCAGCAAAACAACGAAACAACCCTCAGAAAATCGATTTGCACTCGTTAAAACCGAATCGCAAAACCGGCGCCCGCTCCAAACTCGGAGTGATACGACCCCACGAGCGACATGTTTTTGCCGAGGACGTATTCCAACCCTGCGGCCCATTCCCATTCGGTGGCGGTGTCGTACTCGATCTCGCCAAAAGCGTGGAGCCGTTGGGTGAGCGGATAGGATTTTCCGGCGCCGAAGCGAAACTCGCCCTCGGTGTCTGCCCACGCAAAGGCATCGATGAGCATCGGCAACTTGTGACGGAAGCCGAAGATTCCGCGGTCGCCAAGTTCCTCGTTGGTCAGCTGCGCGCCGCCGAAGACGCTGCTGAACTGATTGATGGAATAGTCGTAAGTCAGGTTGATCTCGTAGTCCGTTCCGTCGATCTCGCCCCAGCCGATTTCCCAAGTCGATGCGAGAATGTTGCGCGTATTCGAAAAGACGAGCCCGCCTTCGGTCATGTGGCTCATGCCTGCCGCGCCACCCCAGAAATACCACGGGTCTTCGTAAAGGTTTTCGCGGACGTCTCGCACTTCCGGCGAGGGCTCGAAATCGTCATACTCGACCACGCGCGCCATTCCGCTGTGCATGTGATAGAGCAAGTGACAGTGGAAAAACCAGTCGCCGAGTTCGTCACTCTCAAACTCGATAACAGACGTGGACATCGGTGTCACGTCGACGGTGTGCTTGAGCGGCGCGAAATCGCCCTGCGCGTTGACGACCCGGAAAAAGTGCCCGTGCAGGTGCATCGGATGATGCATCATCGTCCGGTTGATCATGATAAAGCGAACTACCTCGCCGGATTTGATATGGATCTGATCGGACTCGTGAAGCGCCTTGTTGTTGAGCAGCCAAACATAACGCTCCATGTTGCCATCGAGCGTCAGGCGGATTTCCCGAACCGGCTTGTCATTGGCGAACGCGGTCCGCTTCAGCGCGCGCAAACGATCGTAGATCGGCCACGGGCGAGCCGCGTCCATTCCGTCCATGACCTCGTTCGGGCTCATGTCCATCTCCATGTCCATTTTCATCGCCGCGCCTCCGTGGTCCATCTTCATCTTCATCGGCGGACTGTCATCGCCACCTCCCATGTCCATGCCCGCGTGCGCGTCTCCCATGTCCATGTCCATCGCCATGCCGGGCTTGTCGAAGGTGCCAGCGTTTACTTTGGCGTCGGTCATTCCCATGACACCACTGGGAGTGAGCGCCAGCAGCTGCTGGGGGCGAACCTTGCCCATTTGGCTGTAGAGATCTGGCAGCGGGATTTCTTTCGCAGCATGCCGTTCGCCGTTGCCGATCCAGACGGACGCATGGCCTGAGCCGTCGTGCGCCGTGGCGCGAAATTCGTAACTACCACCGTTAGGAACGCGAACCAGCACGTCGTAAGTTTCGGCGACGCCGATGAGAAACCGGTTCTCTTTGATCGGCTCTACCGGCAGTCCGTCAGCCGCAACGATCGTCATCGGACCGCCCGCGAACTCGACGAAAAAGAATGACGTCGCCGAGCCATCGATGATCCGTAGTCGAACCGTTTCGCCAGCCGCTGCGGAGAGCGTTGAATCTGGTTGTCCGTTGGCGAGAAAGCGGTCGTAATAGACGTCGGAGATGTCCATCGCCGGCATCCGCTGAAGCTCGCGGCTGAAGAAATCGCCGAGCTTCCCGCGTTGCATCGCCCCGGCCAAACTCTGAGCGGAGTTCTTGCGAATCCCATACCATTCGCTGCCGCGTTTCAGCGTTCGCATGACCTGATGCGCATCCTCATCCGCCCAATCCGAGAGCAGGACAACTTCGTCGCGATCGACCGCGTGATCGGGGCCGCCTTTGGGCGTGATGACGATCGAGCCGTAAACTCCGCGCTGTTCCTGAAGCCTGCTGTGCGAGTGATACCAGTAGGTTCCGGAATGCCGAAGTGGGAAGCGATACGTGAAGGTTTCGCCCGGCTCGATCGGCGGGTAAGTCACGTTGGGAACGCCGTCCATGTTGTTGGGCAGCAGAATCCCATGCCAGTGAATTGACGAATCAACATCCATCGCGTTGTGAACGCGAATCACCGCTTCATCGCCCTCACGAAACCTCAACGTCGGCCCGGGAATCCCGCCGTTGATAGTCATGGCAGGACGTTCCTTCCCAGTGAAGTTGACCGTGCCGCGCTCGATGGTCAGGTCGTATTCGACGGTTTCGGCGAAGAGGTTCGGCGCGCAGAACAGTGTCAGGATGACAACGATTGGAATGGCGGATTTCATGGTAATGGGAATGTAAGGGAGATGGGGAAACAACTGCACCTAGCGCGGTTTCGATTGAGCCAGATTGCATAGCCCTGAACTTCGCTCACTGGTCGCTGGTCGCACGAAAAGGCCGTCACCGCGACGATGCGGCGACGGCTTTTGAAGTAGAGTGGATTGGAGTGGAATGGAATTGAGATGAAGCCTGTTAGTTGCGACGGATGACCTTCACGCTATGAATCTGAGCGGAGTCGTTATGAATCGACAGCCGCAACCAACGATCACTTCTGCTGGCGACCTGCACGCGGCCTTTGTCGTGAATGTGATCGCGCAACTCGGGCAGCGGCTGATGGAGGTAAACGTAATAGTAATGGTGGCCGTGATGCACTTTCGCACCGTAAAGATGGCCACCAGAACTGTCGTGGCCGACTTCTCCATAGTATTCGTGAATCGTGACGCGGAGGTTGTAGGTGTCGTTGGCGCGGGCCACTCCGAAAAAGAGGAGCGACGCGGCGAGAAGAATGAGGGAGGACTTGATGTTCATTGATTAGGTTTTGTTGTTTTTGTCGGGCTCGAAATCCATTTCGAGGAGGGAGATTCATTTGCTTGGCGATTGTGCGTTATCGGTGCTTCAGGAGGTCATGTGACATGTAGTTATGGAGCGATTACTCACATCTTGATATCCGCACCCGAGCCTCGTCTGTTCGTCACTGCACCGCCATGGGGTGTATCCCTACCGCGATTCGGATTGAGCGAGAATTCCAGACGACCCTGAAAGTAGGGTTTTACCCCATGGCGGATCGCGCAGGAGTGAGGATAGTTTGTCGGCAATCAGAGTTTCGTCCCTAACTAACTGGAGCGCCGCGTTGGTTAGTCTGGCCGCTGGCAACGTCTTTACGTCAACTCAATGACCCAGGACCAACTAATAATCCTATTCATCCTGGCGGCGACAGTCGTCATGTTTGTCTGGGGGCGCTGGCGCCATGACATGGTGGCGCTGGGTTCGCTGCTGGCCTGCGTGCTGACCGGGCTGTTGCCCCCTGCCGAGGCGTTCGCCGGCTTCGGTCACCCCGCCGTCATCACGGTGGCTTGCGTCCTCATTTTGAGCGGGGCGTTGCAGAGTTCGGGGGCCGTCGATGCGCTGGCGCAGCGCGTTCTGCCGACATCGGCCGGGCCGACGCTGACGATCGCGGCGTTGACCGGGTTGGGGGCGATTCTCTCTGCGTTCATGAACAATGTCGGCGCAATGGCGCTCTTGATGCCGGTGGCCACCCGGGTCGCGGCGAAGCAGAATTTACCGCCGGGCAAGGTGCTGATGCCCCTGGCGTTCGGAACGATCCTCGGTGGCATGACGACCCTGATTGGGACGCCGCCTAACCTGATTGTTTCGGGCTTTCGGGCTGAGACGGGAACGGGCGGTTTTGGTATGTTCGACTTCACTCCGGTCGGTCTCGCGGTGGCCGCGGGGGGAGTTCTCTTCGTGGCGCTGATCGGCTGGCGACTCGTGCCAGCTCGGGAACAGGCGGGGGCCGAAGGATTCGACATCGGAGCCTACCTGACCGAAGCCCGCGTCACCGAAGGGAGCAAAGCCCTTGGTAAGACCGTGCGCGAAATCGAGCAAATGCTGGATGAAACCGACGCCCAGGTGGTCGGAGTCATCCACAACGAGATTCGGGTGGCGAGACCTGACCCGGGGCAAGTGTTGCAGGCTGGAGACGTTCTGGTGATCGAGGCCGAGCCGGAATCTCTCGCATCCGTCCTGTCCAGCCTCGGGTTGAACCTTGAGGAGGACAGTCACAAGCAGCCGGAATCACCAGACGTCGCCGAATCACAACCGGATAAAGGCGGGACCAACGACGAAAACGAGAAAACGGAAAATGCCGCCGGCGAGGAGATTCAAGCAGCCGCGGACGAAATTGCCCTCATCGAGCTGGTCGTGCGGCCGGATGCCGCCTTGATCAGTCGTTCGGCCACCGATATCCATCTGCGCAACCGGTATGGCATCAATTTCCTTGCCTTCTCGCGTCATGGGCGGCGCTCGGTCCGGCGTCTGCGATCGGAGTTATTTCGGGCGGGTGACGTTCTTCTGATGCAAGGCGCGCCGGAGGCGGTGCTGGGATTCGCGAGCGAGTTTGGGTGCGTGCCGCTTGAGCAGCGTTCAATCCGGATTCCGGACAAGCGCCGGGCGATCGCCGCCACCGCAATCATGGCGGCGGCTATTGCTGGGGCGGCGTTCGGTCTGCTGCCCGCGGCCATTTCTTTCGCCGCGGGGGTTCTCGCCGCCACGGCGTTCCGGGTGATTCCTCTGCGCACGGTTTATGATGCAATCGACTGGCCGGTGATCGTGCTGCTTGCCGCTTTGTTTCCGATTGCCAGCGTGATGGCTTCCACGGGTGCGGCCGATCAGGTCGCGCGGCTCTTGCTTGAGAACGTGGCGCAAGGGCATGCGATCCTTGGATTGACCGTGATCCTTGTGCTGACCATGACCCTGTCAGACTTCATGAACAACGCCGCCACCGCCGCCGTGATGTGCCCGATCGCGATCAGCACGGCTACCCAATTGGGAGCGAAAACTGATCCGTTTCTGATGGCGGTGGCGATTGGGGCCTCCTGCGCGTTTCTTACCCCGATCGGGCACCAGAACAACACCCTGATTATGGGGCCGGCCGGATTGCGGTTCGGCGACTACTGGAAGCTCGGCCTGCCGCTGGAGATTCTCGTGGTGGTCATCGGCGTGCCGACGATTTTGCTGGTCTGGCCGCTGTGATAAGCCCTTCTTTAATTCAATTCAACGCCCATGAAAGATTCGGAATCATCAAAAGCCCCCGGTCCCGCCCGCACCCGCGGAATCCAAGAGATCCGCGCAGAAGACTCGCATCTTGATCGGCAGGTACTGCTCCCGGCTGAGCGGTTCATATACAACGAAGCGATCAGCGGCGGGCTGCTGATTGTATGCGCCATCGTCGCCCTCGTGTGGGCCAACTCTCCATGGAGCCACGCGTATTTCGCCCTTCGCGACACTCCGGTCTCCATTCGGATCGGCGACTTTGCCATCGCCCTCGATTTGCAGCACTGGATCAACGACGGGCTGATGGCGATTTTCTTTTTCGTCGTGGCGTTGGAGATCAAACGCGAACTGATTTACGGGGACTTGTCTCAAGCGCGCAAGGCGGCCCTGCCCGTCGCCGCGGCGCTGGGCGGAATGATTCTCCCGGCCGGGATTTATCTCGCGGTTAACGCCGGTGCAGAAGGCGCGGCTGGCTGGGGCATTCCGATGGCCACGGACATCGCCTTCGCCGTCGCCATTCTCGCGCTGCTCGGCAAACGAATTCCTTCGCAGCTGCGGATTTTCCTACTCACGTTCGCGATCGCCGACGACATCGGCGCGATCCTCGTGATTGCGATCAACTACACGGCGCATTTCTCTATGATGGCGATGTGGGGAGCGATCGCGGCGCTGGGGATCATGCTCGCGATGCGCTGGCTGGGTTTTCGCACAACCCTTGCCTATTTGCTGCCGGCGATCGTCTTTTGGGCGATGATGTTTAAATCTGGCGTGCACGCCACCATTGCCGGCGTGATTCTGGGATTCATCACGCCCGCGAAGTCTCCTGGGCGCAAAAGCAAATTCGTCGCGGAAGTGGGAGGCACGCTTCCCGGCCTTCGAGATGCGTTAGAGGACGACGAATCCGAGCGGGACGAGGTCAATCTAGGGCGAATCGAGGAACTTGCGCGCCAGACGGAATCTCCGCTCGAGCGGCTGGAGCGGATGGTTCACCCTTGGTCGAGTTATGTTGTGCTGCCGCTTTTCGCGTTGATGAATGCGGGCGTGGCACTTTCCGGCGATTTCATCCTGCAGGCATTCACGGGTTCTGTTACGCTGGGGGTGATGTTGGCTTTGATCGCAGGGAAAGCAGTCGGCGTGACCGGTTTTTCTTGGCTGGCGGTGCGACTGGGGTGGGCGGAACTGCCCAGCGGCGTAGCTTGGCGGCACATCCTGGGAGCGGGTTTGATCGGTGGCGTCGGTTTCACGGTGAGCCTGTTCATCACAGGGTTGGCCTTTACCGACAGAAACCTGGTGGAGGAAGCCAAAGTCGGCGTGCTTGCCGCTTCGCTCATCGCCGCATTGAGTGGATATTTATTCCTGCTGCTGGTGAGCCGCGGACAAAACGGATCGACCGATGAATAAAGTCAAACAACTCTGGAGCCATCTGCGGGCGAGCTTTTGGTTCGTGCCGTCGCTGATTGTCGCGAGCAGCATCGCCCTCGCGATAGCTTTGATTGAGGCGAGTTCCGCCGGAGACGAATCGGGTAGGAACGGGGTTTGAACCCGCTCCCCCCACACCACCCGGCATGCGGGTCCGCACCGGGCGGTTCCCATCGGTCAAGTTGCCCTGAGTTTGCCCGGCTTCGGGCCGTCAGGGTAACGAA
>JBLHKS010000276.1:0-8740 GCA_047620505.1 Verrucomicrobiales bacterium
GGGGGTGGCCCCCACCTCTACGTTCTCCGCGAATTCCTCGCCTCCCTCCGCGGCGCCCGGACAAAGGTCCTCATCACCAGCCGCGCCGACGAATCCGCCTGGCTCCCCGACACCGTCTGCCATCGTCTCCGCCTCGGCGGCCTCGCCCCGGACGAAATCTGGGACTACGCCGCCGAGATCGCCGACGAACTCGAAATCAAGCTCGATCGCGACGACAAAATCATCGGCAAACTCCTCGACCCGCTCCGCGGCCACCCCATCCTCGTTCGCGCCGTGCTCTCCCAGTTGAAGCACGAGCCCAACGCCGCCGCGCTCGTCGAGCAGATTCAGACCCGGCTCGGCGATCTCGTCGCGAAACTCGGGGACGACGACGATTCGAACGATCTCTCGCCCGATCGCCTTCTCGGGGCTCTTGATGTCGTTCGCAACGGCCTGTCCGAGGAAGAGCGGCCATACCTCGAGCCCATCGCCCTCCACGAACGCTTCGTCGATCTGAATTTCGTCGAGCAGATGGGTAAAAAGCTCGCCGAGTTCGAACCGGATTCGGATTTCGAGTTTCGAGTTTCGGGTTTCGGATTTAAACCGGGTTTTCGCCCGGCTCGTCTCCGCCGGTCTGCTTTCGGAACTGGGCCAGAACATCTTCTCGATCCACCCCTTGCTCAGCAGCTATCTGAGCAGCAAAATTCGTGAGAATTTCGACGAACCCGGAGCGATCGGACGAAATTCTCACGAATTTCGCGACGAAAGCTCCGCCTCCGCGCCCTGGCCCCGCGCATTCGTCGATTTCATGTGGAAGCTCGCCGATCATTTCGCGCCGAAAAAGTTGCACGAGCAACGCGGCGTCTTCGGGCTTCACGAAGCCAATTTCCGCCGGGCCCTCGAACTCTCAGATGAGTTGGAGATGGAGCTGGACGGCAGCGCCCTGACCCAATCCCTCGCCGCCTGGGCGCAGAACACCCGGAACTTCGCCGAAGCCCGCCGCCTTTTCGAAGACCGGGCTCGGCGGGAGCGGGAGCGTGGCAATCCGGAAGGAGAAGCCGCCAGCTATCATCACCTGGGGATCATCGCCCAGGAGCAGCGCGATTTCGAACAGGCGCGCACCTGGTATCTGCGCTCGCTGGAAATCAGGGAGAAGCAGGGCGACGAGCACGGCGCGGCGCAAAGCTATCATCAACTGGGGATGATCGCCGAGGAGCAGCGCGATTTCGAGCAGGCGCGCACCTGGTATCTGCGCTCGCTGGAAATCAGTGAGAAGCTGGGAATCGAGCACGGCGCGGCGATCAGCTATCATCAACTGGGGATGATCGCCCAGGAGCAGCGCGATTTCGAGCAGGCGCGCACCTGGTATCTGCGCTCGCTGGAAATTGAGGAGAAGCAGGGCAACGAGCACGGCGCGGCGCAAAGCTATCATCAACTGGGGATGATCGCCCAGGAGCAGCGCGATTTCGAGCAGGCGCGCACCTGGTATCTGCGTCAACGAGAAGCAGGGCAACGAGCACGGCGCGGCGGGCAGCTATCATCAACTGGGGAGGATCGCCCGATTGCAGTCGGCCTGGGCGGAGGCGGCGGGTTTCGCGATCAAAGCCATTTCGGTGTTTTCGCGGATGAATTCGCCACACGAACTCAGCATCGCGGCGCGCGGCTTCGTGGGAATCGTGGCCGACGCCCCCGAGGACCAACGCGAGCAGCTGCTGGCCATGGGCGTCGAGGCGGGGCTGGACGAGGCGGAATTGCGGGAAGCGCTGCAAAAAATGGCGAATTCCGAATGATCTTCGCCGAATTCCGATGCGCACGAGGGTCGTTTCGAACGAAATGGCCTTCCTGAAATCTTTCCGGTGCCTCCTTCAGGACAAAATGTCCCACATTTCATTCGAAACGCCCCTCCTCGAATCTGCTTCGACCCTCGTGTGAAACGAAACGCCCTTCGTTGCCTTCCGAAAGAGGTCCGAATGGATCGAAAAACACCACCAACACATTTACACTTGACCTTTAAGGCACTTGTTCATAAGATTTTGACGTTATGAAAATCAAAATCCCATCGAACAAAGAAAAGATCATCGAACTGGCGCAATCCATCGCGGACCAGGACGCCGAACTCGGCGCTGGATCGCCTCTAGCCAGCCTGAATTGGGGCGAGTTGCTCGGCGACGCCGGGGCGCTGAAACTGGCGAAGGAGCATCATCAGGCCGCCAAGAAGCTGGAGAAAGATGTCGAGAAGGAATATGAGGATCGCGACAAGTTCGTCGCCGGCCTCCTCAAGCTCGTCCGCCGCAGCCGCGACATCCTCAAAGGCGTCCACGCGGAGGAGCCGAAGAAGCTGGGTGACTTCGGGTTTGAGGTGAATCACACGGCTTGAAGGAGTACTGGACCGCGCGCGTCTCGCTCGCCTTAAGGCGCGTAGCGCCAGTAACTTGAATAGATCGAGCGCGCTCAAGGCACGCTTTGACCCATCGCCGCCTGCCTGGTGCGCGCCGCCTGGTAGGCTTACACGAATTTCCTAACAAACTGTCATCCCGAGCTTGCCGAGGGACCTCCCGAAAATACCAGAAGCCATCGAAGCTCCAGAAACTTCGGAGGTGCCCCTGCGCGCGGACGCCAAAGATCAGCGCGAGGTCCCTCGGCAGGCTCGGGATGACATTCGAGACAAGGCCACGGCTATTCAAGTTAGAGCGCTACGCGCCTTTCTTGTCCGCCAATTGAGACTTGCCTCAACACTAGATCGAGATCGATCGATTTTCGTCAGCTACGTCAGCCGAGCAAAGCCAGTGTGCTTGATCGGACCGCCGATTCTCGTGGCGATGTCGCCTACCTCGATGGCTTGGCTTAGCACGGCGAAGACCTCATCAAGAGTGGCGAGGTAGCCGGAAACGTGACGCGGTTCGTGAGCCAGCGTCGCGTTGAAACCGCCAGCAGCGAGGTAGCCGCACTTCAGCATCTCAGCCGTCATCAAAGTAGTCAGCGCCGCGGCTTCAGGATGATCAAAAGCGAGCAAAGCCATCTCAGGACGGCCCGGAGTTTTTATAGGGAGCCCGTGTTTCTCTCCCAAATTGTGCCAGCCTTCGATCACGAGATTGCCGATTTTCGCGAGGTGTCCAGGAACGTCGCGGCTCATCATTTTGCGAACGCAGGCGACAGCTGCTGCTGGTCCGACGCCTTCCGTCCAGAACGTGCTGGAGATGAAGGAAGATTGCGCGGCCTGCATCGTTTCGCGGTTGCCGATGATTGCACCGATGGGAAAGCCGTTGCCAAGCGCCTTGGCGAAAACAGCGATGTCTGGCCTGACGCCGAACTTGAGATGCGCGCCTCCAAGGCAAAGCCGCCAGCCGATCGAGATTTCGTCGAAGATCAGCCGAGCGCCAATCCGATCGCAACGCTCGCGAACGCCTTCGAGAAAACCGGGCTCGGGATCGACGAACCGGGTCGGCTCCATCACGATCGTGGCCAGTTCCGATCCGTGCTCGGCGATGAGCGCGTCGAGTTCTTCGAGGTTGTTGTAGTGGAATGTCAGGGTGTTTCCGGCAAGGGCCGACGGCACTCCCGCAGGATCGAGCCCGGGTAGGAGATGAGCGTTTAGGTTCTGCGATTCGGAAAGGTTCGCGGCGAGATACCAGTCATGCCAACCGTGATAACCGCAGATCGCGATCTTGTCGCGTCCGGTGCTGGCGCGGGCGATGCGGACAGCGGCTGCCATGGACTCGCCGCCAGCGCGCGTGAAGCGGGCGTTCTCCGCCCAGGGATGAATTTCGAGGAGCAGATTCGCCAACTCGACTTCATCGTGAGTCTGCAAAGTCGCCATCGATCCGAGGCTGACGCGACGGATCACGGCTGCGTTCACATCGGGATCGCTGAAGCCGAGGATCGTGGAAAGAATCCCGTTCAAACTCATGTCGATGAAACGGCGGCCTTCGATATCGATGACCTCGCAACCTCGCGCCTCTCTGTAGTAGGCGGGCCACTGATCGGGCGCGAACATCTCCGGGCGTTTGCTTAGCAGCTGGGTTCCGCCAGGGATGATCTCTTTGGCCGCGCGATAGGCTTCCTGCACGTCTGGCATCGGGCGGGGCAGAGGAAGATCGAACAGCCGGCGCGCGCCGAGGCAGAAGATTTCCTCCACGTCACCAGCGGTTAGGTGCTGGTTCAAGCAAGCCTGTTTCAGAGCGAGCAGGGACTCGATTCCGAGCAGGGTCGGCCGAGCGAAACGAGCTCGACTGAAGTCGGCGTGAATTTCATCGAGCCAAAGAAAGCCATCGGCGAGATCGACGCAGCGGCTCCGCATTTCCGTTACGCAGAAATCGGCACCGAAGAGCAATCGTGTCGGCCCGAAGACCTTTAGGATGGCCTCGAACGCAGCCGGTTCGCAGATTGCTGAGGTATCGAAATAGACGTTATCGAGACCGCGCAGCGAATCGATTCCCTCAACCGTGTGCTTTCCGCAGAACCCGCGAGCGGCATGGGCGAGGATCAGCTTAGCTCCGGGAAATCGAATGCAATGTTCGCGGATGTAGCGCTGATTTTCTGGTTCGGCTAGAGCCCGAGGCAGCACCATGTGAAGCATGATAGCTAAGCCACGTTGGTCGCAGATTTCCCAGGCCCATTCCGGAATGAACTCACCCGTCGGGGCGAAAAACGTGTCCTCCCGCTCGGCGAACAGGTGATAGACTTTGAAGCCAACAAACCCGTCGTCGGTGACCTGACGCTCGACCTCAGCCGGATCTTGACGCGGCGTAGCGATCATGAGCCCTAGAGAATTTGGGTCGCCCTTCATTTCGTCGGCCAAATGCCGGTTGGCGGCATCGACATCGAGGACTCGAGTCGGGAACGGAAAAAAGAGCCCGCCCGTCGGACATCGATCCGGCATCCAGAGAGAAAGGCGCTCGTCGTAAGTCGCTCGAGTCACCACATCCGGTCCAGCAGCTGCTAAGGCCGGAGTCGGCGTTCCGAGGTCCGCCGTTCTCCAGAGATGGGCATGAGCATCGAAAGAATCAGGCGGGACGAAATCCCTGAGATGGCGATCCCAGAGGTCGAGATCGTAGTCCGTGATTTCGGCCCAGGTGTAGGGATTGACTTCGGTAGTCGGCTTCATTTTCCCAAATAAATAGCGTAGATTTTGGCGTCTCCGGCATCCGGAAGTGTAACGCGAAGCGCGAGGGATCGGTTCGCCGGAATGCCTTCGGGAATCTGCGCTTCGATTCGGGTGCCCGAGGTACTGACCTTCGCAATTGCGCCTTCAATCGGGCGAGCGAATTCATCGATGAGCTGAACCGTGAGCGGAGCGTCCGCCGAGAGACCTTCTGCATTGATGAAGACTTTGACGGGAGTCGTTGCTTTGAAGTGCGCGGTCTCGAAATGGGCTGACGTGTCAGGAATCTTTCGAGACAGATAGCCAAATCCGTCGCGCCGAAGCGTCGCCAATCCGATCTCCATGTTCTTCAACTTGCCGCCGGTATCCCAATGCGAATACCAGATCATGGTCTGATCACCTTCGTTAACGAAAGCGTGGCCCTGAAGCAATGCGATGTCGTCCCACTCGCCCGGCTCACCGCGTGCGATGACTTTGTGATCCGGAATCGGCTCGCGAAAATGGATGCCGTTGTTGCTCACGACAAGGCCGAGATCAATCGTCACGCCCTTGTTCCAATATTTCCCATCCGCCGGCTTTTCCGGCGCGTCCTGCCACAAACCGTTCAGTCCGACGATGACGTTGCCTCGATTCCACAAACCAGCTCCCATGTGGCCTTGCTGACCTTTGATCGGCGTCGACGTGAGCTGGCCGGGTCGCGCCAGAGCTAACGCTTTCGCGTCTGACCAATGATCGAAATCCGGAGAGCGGTAGGTGCGCGTGGCGCGTCCAATATCGCTGCCGTCCATCCGCCACATCCACGGAGAAATCAGTTGGCCCGGCGCGTAGTAAAAGTTGCCAAACTTGTAGAGGCCGGAAACTTCGAAACGCTCGTCCCCTGCATTCCTCGGTCGATCGCCGACGACGTTCCAACTCAAGCCATCGGCGCTGGTCGCGGCGACGAAGGCGGCCCAACGACGTTCGTCAGGGCCGATCTTACTGCGTCCGCCCCGCACGTCGGCGAATTCGGGATGAGCGATGTAAACGCACTTGAACCGGCGCGCTGGATCCGGGTCATCCGGCTCGTGAAGAATGCTGAGAAAGTCATTCACCTTCGCCAACGCGGGAACCTCCGATTCGATCAGGCAGATGTTATTCTTTTTGTTCCCCTTGAACTCGACGAGTCCGAGATCCGGCTTAGTCCAGGTAACGCCGTCGTCGCTCTCGGCATAACACATCGGCCGCCACCAACCGGGTGCCTGGCCGGCTTTTAAATCGTTCTCGAACATGCCGAGATACCACATCCGGAACTTGCCATCGAGTTTCATGACGGTGCCGTAGAGAATCGCATGCCCATGGTCGGGAGCGCCCTCGGGACCGCGACGTAGGACGGGATTCGCGGGATGTTTCGTTGCGGTTACCGGCGTAACGAAAATATTGTTTCGCCACGGAATACTGTGATCGTCGAACGAAAAGAAGACAGCCTCATCGGTCTCAGGTCCGCCATCGACAGAGACGCCAGCGAGAGCCGGGGAGGAAAGAAAGTATAGCGCAAACGCAGTCGTCAGCAGGGATCGTGTCATTTAGAAGTATCCACTCGGCTACAAGCAGATTGCAACGGCGTAGGCTTTGAAGTTTGCCTTGCCTCTTCTCTGATGGACAGGAATTGGCGTTAGCTGAACAGACCGGCCATCGGCTTGCCGTGATAGAGAAAATGCGGCCGGTCGGTCTCGTCGTACCACTTCATCGAATTCGGCAAACCAAGCGCATCGTAGATCGTCGCGGCAAGATCCTCCGGCTTCTGCGGATCACTGGCCGGATAACCCCCGATCTTGTCCGAGCTCCCGATCACTCGACCGCCCTGAACGCCGCCACCCGCGAAAAAAGCCGTCTGCACTGAGCCCCAGTGATCGCGACCTGGCAGGCGCGGACCGTTGGTTCCGCCGCCCAGAGTCGAAATCTTCGGCGTGCGGCCGAACTCGCTCGCCATGACAATCAGCGTGTCGTCCAGCATGCCGCGATCCTTCAAATCGTCGAGCAACGCCGACACCGCGCGATCCATCGGCGGCAGCAGAAAATTCCTCAAGTTCGGAAAGGCAGATTGGTGCGTGTCCCAGCATTCGTTGTTACCGAGATTTACCTGAACCAGCTTCACGCCCGCCGACACCAGCTGCCGAGCCATCAGCAGCGACCAGCCGAACGAGTTTTCGCCGTAGGCCTCGCGAAGCTTCGGAGCCGCTCCCTGAACGTTGAAAGCCGTCTTCGTCGCAGGCTCAAACAAGAGATCCGTGGCCATCGACTGATAACGATTGTGCTGCCTCGTCTCCAGCAGCTGCTCAAGATGTGCCTGCTGCGCATCGAAGTTATTGAGCAAGCCAAGCCGGCCTTCCATTCGACGCGGATCGACCCCCTCAGGCAGCGTGAAACTCGGAACATCGAAGAGATAATCGCTGCCGTCTTCGCTACCGCGCTCGTGATGGAAGAGATGAGTCGGGTAGGCTCCGTAGTTGACCGGGTCGTACTTCGAGGCCTCGACAAAAAACGGATCATCCCCTTTGAGTTGCCCCGCGAACTGGCCCGGAAGCGTTCGGCCGGACCGATGGACGATTTTGTCCGGCAGCACGATCGCCGGCGGCAAATTGTTGCTCGTCGTCAGCTTGGAATTGGCGATCGCCGCGATCGAAGGCCAGTCGCTGTCCTGCGGCAGGGACGGGTTGAAGCCAGTCGGAATATCGCTGCGGCCGGTCAGCATGACGTGATGGCCCTGGGAATGCTCGTTGTTCGAATGGGTCAGCGAACGGCAGATCGACCACATCTCGCTGCGCCGAGCCAGCATCGGAAGGTGTTCGGAAATCCTCAGCCCCGGGGTTTTCGTCGAGATCTCCTGAAACTCGCCGCGAATCTCACTCGGCGCGTTCGGCTTCATGTCGAACGACTCGTGCTGCGCGAGCCCGCCGCTCAAGAAAATGTAGATCACATTTTTCGCCGAGCCTTTGGGCACGATCGCGTCGACTTCTTCGGAAGCGCCCATCGCAGGCAGCTGCGCGAGGTGGTTCATGCCGAGGCCGAGCAATCCGATGCCGCCTGCACGGATTGCAGCTCGTCGCGTAGTTGGGTGGGTCGGGATTTTTTCCATAACGTGGGCGTTTCTAAAATCACGGAAACTTGGGCCGCAGTTTGTCGATGAAAAGCAATTCCTTGCCGCTTCGTGTTTAGTTTGATGTTCGGAATTCGGAAACTTCTTTTGATTCTCGCGATTGGTTCAGCCAGCGCCGAGCCTGCGGATCCCAAAACGCACTGGTCGTTTCAACCCTTGGCGAGCTCAGCGCCGCCAATTGTTTCAAACGCGGATTGGCCGAAGTCGGCAATCGACCATTTCATCCTCGCCCGGCTCGAAACCGAAGGCCTGAGCCCAAACGCAGATGCTGAGCCGCACACTCTTCTCCGCCGGGTTTTCTTCGACCTCATAGGCCTGCCGCCGACCTTGGACGAAATCGAAACCTGGGCACCGCGGCTCGCTTCCGATCTCGACGCCACCTTGCCGGATTTGATCGAGCAGCTGCTGGATCGCCCCGAGTTCGGCCAGCGCTGGGGCAAACACTGGCTCGACGTCGCGCGCTTCGCCGAGTCCGCAGGGCAGTCGCGAAATATCTCCTATCGATTCGCTTGGCCCTACCGAAA
>JBLHKS010000277.1:0-8679 GCA_047620505.1 Verrucomicrobiales bacterium
AATGCCGAAGCCGGTAGTTTTTCATCTGAGATGCCGTTGTGATTCGGACCGCGATAGCCCGGCCAATCGCCAGCAGCTGCTGTGCCGACGATTGCGGCGAGAAGAGGAAGAAGACGCACAATTTTCATGGACGCAATCGCTAGCGAGGAGGCGGCCCAGGTCAAGCATCAAAGCTGATTCGAAGCTCAGTTATCAGCGGCGCTTTGAGATTGCCGATGGATCCGAATCCGCATTCCCACGATTTTGCCGAGAAAGTCGCGCGCGCGTTCGTTTTCCTGGACGCGAAAAACTCTGGCTTACCAGTTAATCAGCCAATCGTTTCAGCAAGGGAGCGTGTTGCTCGAAAACATGATCGACAGCCTCCTCAAACGTCATCCGTTTTCCAACTTTCTCGCCCTCATCAGAGTTAGTCTCAAAATTCGAAACAAACTCGCGCACTTCCGCTCGTTCGTTGACCGGTAACGTCTTGAATTTTTCGATGATCTCCGCCGCACTAATGAGCAAGACTTTAATCTCGTCTCGCGTTGTCGCAACCCGCGCGCATTCGCGATTGACGTCGGTCCCCAGCCGCCTTGCATGTGGGCCATGCAAATCCACAAACTCTTCCGCTTTCCAGCAGCTGCTGCGCTGTGCTTGAGCTTCGCGCTTGCGACAAGCGCGATCGCCGAACTAAAACTACCCGCCATCTTCGGCGACAACATGGTGGTCCAGCAAGGGCAGGTCTTTCATGTCTGGGGCTGGGACAACGCCGGTCAAGAGATCCACGTTAAGCTCGACAACGGAAACTCCAGCGGCAAAGCGGGTGATGACGGCAAGTGGCATGTCGAAATCAAAGCAGGTGGCGCGACCGGCAAGCCGATTCCGTTCGTTGTCGAAGGTTCGTCCAAAATCGAATACAAAAACGTGGTTCTCGGCGAAGTCTGGCTCTGTTCCGGCCAATCGAATATGCAATGGGCCGTGGCGCAGTCGAACGACGCGGATCTCGAAGTGATGACGGCGAAATATCCAGAAATTCGTCTGATCACGGTTCCTCTAGTCGGAACGCAGGAGCCGCAGGACAACTTCATTGGTCAGTGGGATGTTTGCACGCCGGAAACCGTTGGCCAGTTCTCAGCGGTAGGCTATTTCTTCGGGCGGACGCTCCACCAAGCGCTCGATGTGCCGATCGGACTGGTCGATAACTCATGGGGAGGCTCGTCGGCCGAAGCCTGGGTTCGCCGCGACGTTCTCGAAGCGGACGAGGCCTTCAAGCCATACCTCGATCAATGGAAACAGACCGAAGCGACCTTTGATTGGGAAAAGCTTCAAGCTGAGCACAAAAAGAAAGTCGAAGCAGCCAAAGCCGCCGGAAAACCAGCCCCGGGTCGCCCTCGAAATGTGCTCGTCGGTCAGCACCGGCCCGGAAATCTCTACAACGGCGTCCTCAAGCCGGTGATCGGATTCAGCATGCGTGGAGCGATCTGGTATCAGGGCGAAAGCAACTCCGGCCGAGCCAAAAATTACCGGGAATTGTTTCCCCTCATGATTTCCCATTGGCGCGACGAGTGGGGCCAGGGCGACTTCCCATTTTACTGGGTTCAACTTGCCGATTTCAGAGACGAACAGCCGGAGCCAGCCGAAAGCACCTGGGCCGAGCTGCAGGAAGCGCAAACGATGACTTTAAGCCTGAAAAACTCGGGCCAGGCAGTGATCTACGATATCGGCGAGGGCCGCGACATCCACCCGCGAGACAAGCAGAACGCCGCCAAACGGCTCGCACGACACGCATTGGCGAAGGACTACGGAATCGAAGTGGCTGCCGAGAGCCCTCGTTATGCTTCGCACGAAATCAGCGGCAACAAAATCGTGCTTAGCTTCGATCATATCGGTGCGAGAGGGCTCTACACTTTCGATGTTAAGCATCCGGTCGGTTTTGCGATCGCTGGCGAGGACAAAAAGTTTGTCTGGGCACAGGGCGAGCTCATCGGAAACGATAAAATCGCGGTTTGGGCAGACGGCGTTGATAAGCCAGTCGCCGTTCGATACGCTTGGGCGGACAACCCGGTCGCAAACGTTCAAAGTCGCGAAGGCCTGCCACTGACACCGTTTCGGACGGATGATTGGGCGATGCTCAGCGATCCAGCGACCCAACCGAAGTAGTCAGCAGCTGCTGGGTTTATGGATCTCGAAACACAACGTCAGAAAGCCTGGACTGGCGACGCCGTCCTAAGCCTCTTCGCGCGGGAATGGATCCTGCGCGAGAGAGGCAAAATGGACGGTGAGCAGTTCGTGCGGCTGACTTCGAACGATTTTCTAGCGACGATCGGAAACCCAACTCGGGTTGAAGCCGACATCGGCGTGATCTACGAAAAAGACGGCTTGGCCGCGGCGTTCGGATGGATCGAGAGAGAGCTGATCCCGAGATTCGAATTGCAAGAAAAAAAGCGCCGTAGGATCAGGTCTTAGCTGCAGGTCGGGCAAACGCCGAAAAATTCCAGCTCGTGGTAGAGCTGGCTGAATCCCGACTTCTCCGAAATTTCCTTCTCAAGTTGCTCGACCGGACACGCGATTTCGAGCGCATCGATGCTCCCGCATTCCGTGCAAATCAGGTAATCGCTGTGTCGATCCGGATAGCGCATCGTGAAATAGGCCGAGCGCTCATGAAGCCCTAACCGGCGCAGAATTCCTTTCTCTTCAAGCCGAATCAAAAGTCGATAAACGGTCGCCTTGTCACACAAATCCCCTAACGAATCCACCAGATCGCCAAGAGTGAGAGGCTGCATGCTGTCGATCAGCGAGCGCAGGACTTCCTCCATTGCCTTGGTTCTGCGCAGGCCAGAATCGCGACATTGCTTCACGGCCCAAGCCAGCAGCTGCTGGCGCTCTTTGGAGGACTTCATCGACGGCACGCTAAACCGGTGCCGCCCCTGGCTCAACGTTGGAATTCCCGTGAGTCCTCAAAAAGCGGGTCCCAGAAATTCCAAAGCGCCACCATCGGGTTTTGGGTCAGGATTCCAGATTTCAGGTCGAGCACCCAGCCGGTTTCATGACGAATTCGCAGTATTTTCGCGGCTTTCTCCATCAGCCCTGAGTTGGAACGGAAAGCCCGCTTGCAGCCACGTTTGATCGGCTCGTTTCCGCGCAACGGGATAATTTCAACACCGCCAAACTCGAAGGACTGGCTTGAAAAGCAGAACAACTCCAACCCTGCCTCACGTCTGAGCATTTGAAGGAACCCGGGGCCCTCGCCGTACAACAAAATCGGCTCGGAACTGAGAAACCCGCTGATCTGCGGATCGCTGACAGTTTCGAGATCGCCTGTCGCGGAATCGAATCGGACAACTCGCTTGGAAACGGCGGGAGCGTGCTCGAGATGCTCGATGTAACTTTGGATCCAGCCTTTGTAGATGGCGTAACGGCCCTCGACTTCGGCGTCGCGAAAATCGGCTCGACTAACGCGAAAACGCAGAAGAAAACGGGCAGGCGTCGCGAGTTTTGGATGCGCTAGAAATTCGACGCGAGCGGCGCTGCCGATGACTTGGGCGGCCTGAAGGCTTAGCGGATTGAGATCAAGCGATTCCTCGGCCAGCTTCTCCAGAACCACGCTGGAATCCGCACCGGCGAAGACTGAGTTGAGCACTTTGTCGGCGCAATCTCGCGGGATGTGGAAGAGCTTCGGTTGACGACCAAACCGGCTCGGCGTTGCGACCGAACGCCCGCCAGATTGGGCTGCCGCGTCAGCCGCGTTCTGGAAGCGATCCCGGGCCTCACGGAAACGCATGAGCTCTTCGCGAACGAGAAAATAATGCTTATCAAGCTCAGTAACCCGCTCCTCATCCCGGTCACGCCAGGTTTCCATTTGCTCGTCGATTCGCCTCACAAATCGGTTAGCCGCACGCGCAAGACCAGCTGCATTTCGCGGCTGAAGTTGACCCGGTAACGGCGCTTCGACCGTCGCCCCGGTCAATTCGTGAATCGTTTGCCGAAGTTCTCCGTTATGAACTTCGACCCGCAAAAACGCCGGCCGCCGGCCCTCGGTTTTCGCCAATTCAAGCGCGAGCGGCTCGACGAGATGATCTTCGACCGAGCGCCTGAGCGATCTCGCACCGTATTCTTTCTGAAATCCCCGCTCGCCAAGCCAATCGTAAACTTCAGGAGTGACCGACAAGCTGAGATGCCGTTGATGCAGCCCCTGCCGCCGCAAAGCCGAGCTGACGAGCAGCCTGACAATTCCCTCAATGTGCTCACGGCCAAGCCTGCTGAACGCGACGACTTTGTCGAGGCGATTGAAGAACTCCGGTCTGAAAAAATTCCGCGCAGCATCGCGGTAAATTTCAGTGTCCTCAGAATCCATCGCCGAAAATCCGACCTGCCGCTTGGCGTCAATCGCGCCGAGATTCGATGTCAGAATCACGATCGAGTTGCAGAAATCCGTAGTGATTCCGTTAGCGTCGGTGAGTCGGCCGTCGTCGAGAACCTGGAGCAGGAGGTCGAACACTTTGGGATCCGCCTTCTCGATTTCGTCGAGCAAAATCACCGCGTACGGCCGACGACGAACCGCGCTGGTCAGAATTCCCTGCCGCCCGCCGAACGTCCCTATTAACCGATTGACCGCGTCCCAGCCGTTGAACTCGTTCATATCGAAACGCAGAAGACGGCCCGAGCTTCCAAAGTAAAATTCAGCCAACGCCTTTGCGCATTCCGTTTTGCCAACACCGGTCGGCCCAAGGAAAAGCAGCGAGGCAAGCGGGCGAGTTGGATCGTTGAGCTGGGCCTTTGTCAGAACGATCGAATCAACCATCGCTTCGGTGGCTTCTTTTTGACCTAGGATTCGATCTTGGAAGAAGCTGCGAACCGCGTCGCTCGCCAGCAGCTGCTCGCGATCCATGAAGCGCTGGCGGATCCCGGTTTTGTTTTCGAAAAACTGGTAAGCCTCAGCCTTGCTGATCTCGGTATTCGGATGAGTCGCGGCGAGTTGGCGGAGCATTTCCGCGCCTTTGCCCGGGAACGCCCGACCGCGCACGAAACGGCGTGGAAGCTCGATCACTAACGGAAGTACCTCGGGCGAAAATCGACAGCCGTGCTGATGCTCGAGATCCTGGAGCGTTCGAATCAAAATCCGAAGCGTCTCGTGTTCGTCCGGCTCTCGCAGATGCAGAACAGTGAACAGATCAGCGAAACTTCGATCGAGCTCGCGCAATTTCCGCCAAGCTTCCGGCGTCGCTTCGCCAAGCACGCTGAGCCGGCCTTCCTCGAGCAAAACTTTCAAAACCTGCCCGACGGTCAGATTCGAATCGCGGCTCTTTCCGGCGTGAAAAAGGCCTAACAGATCATCAAAATAAACCACGTAGCGCTGCTTCTCGGCCTCCTTCAAAATCGCAAGCACGCGCTGCTCCCACTGACCAACGTAGCTCATCCCAGAAATTAGGCGCTGTGGCGAAAGCAGCCAAACCTGAATGTTCGCCGAGTCGCCATCGCAGCGACGGAAAATCCACTCATGGATCAGCGTCGTCTTGCCAACCTGATTCGGGCCGACAATCACGAGCGGAGGCGGGGCCTCGTCTCCGGGTTTCCGGCCCCTGAACCAGTCCAGCAGCTGCTGAGTTTCGTTTTCACGCAGAAGTGCGCGATTCAGCTCATTCGGGTAAAGCCGAGTGAGATTTCGTCCGGTCCGTTCGAGCTCCTGACTACCGGAAATCTCCCGATCCTCGCCGAGAAAGGCCATCGGGCTCGCGTCCTCTTTCGGCGGCCGCTGCTTAGCACCAACCTGAATACTGATCGTGTCCAGCCTGGAGAAAATCACATTCTCAAACTCCCAACCGGCGATGTCCGCGCCTTCCTTTTCCAGCTGCTTAAAGTGCTCCGTAAAAACTTCCTGCGCCCGAGTTTCGACGCTTTCACCGTTGCCGATTTCGAAGCAGATTTCGCGAATCTGAGGACTGGCGGCGAGAGTCCGATCTAACGAGTCGAACATCAGCACAACGATCGACGTCCGCAACGTGTGTTTGCGCAATGTCAGGGTCAAATCAAGACGCCGATGACGAAGGCGCGGCGGATAGAAACTCCAGCCAGCGAGCAGATCGTGCCTCATCGCCTTGGCCTCCTCCGTTGCTGAGCGCCGAAGGGCGTCCGTCAGATCGCGAATCGCGCGTTCTTCGTGCGAGTCGACTCGCTCGTATCCGCCGACGAAGACAGCGCTGGCGCGGTAAAACGGGCGTTCGCCTTCCGGCTGAACTTTCTCCACAAGGACTGGAAGGGTCAGCTCCATGATTATAAGCCGTTCTCAGCCTCCTCGATCAAAGATTTCACCAATCGCGCTTCCAGTGAGTCTCGGGAATACTCGTTTTGACTGTAGGAACGGTTCGTTCGCACGCTCTTCAAATCTGGCCGTTTCAGCTCATCCAGCTTCATCCAGATTTTATCCAGATCGGCCTCGATCACCCGGATCACGGCGCGTTCGCGTCGCTTCTTCTTTGGGTTCGAAGCGTCACCTTGCGATTGAAATTCATGACCGCCATGCTCGCCACGAAATCGCAACCACGCCAGCGGCCCTTCGAAATGCAGCGCCACAGCTCCAATCTGGTCAGACTCGTCCCCTGACAGCTCCAGCAAATTTTCCGTTTCGATCAACTCTGGCAGTGTCTCAGTTTGATCATCGTTCATCAAATCTCGATCCGGTTTCTTCATGAAAACACCGACCTCCACCAAACTCCCAAACGACTTCGCGATATCCAGATAGTCGATCGCCAAATCAAACATCAGGCTCGGTCGCTCGGCCAGAAAAACCAGGGTCACCCCAAGAGGCGGACGCTGAGTCGCGGCAAACAGCGCAATCAGCAGCTGCTCATAATCCGAATGCGCAACGAGCTCAGGAGGCGAGTCGCCTTGGTCAGCCGCATGAAGCAAAAGCGCCTCCTCGGTTTCCATGATCGAGTCGGTCTCGGTGTTGAGCGTTTTGAGGAGCTCTTCCAGATTGTGTTTTCGCGCGTAAATTTCGTCTACGTTCTCTACGTCGAGCGGCCGACCGGATTGATGCCGGGAAACGATTCGATTGAGCCGATAAAGCTCGCTGTTGAGTTCACTAACAAACGAAGCGTTTCGCAGACGCTGATATCGGCGGCGCAATTGGGCGGTTAAATCCAGCGTCAACACGCTGCCGTCAGATTGGGACTCGCTCGGGCTCTTCCGCGAGAAACTGATCTTCTTCGCGGTGACTTTAATCTTCCCAGCTTCCCTGTTTTTATTCTCGTTCAGTTCGCCCGCCACGCGCCGAAGAATCCGCTGCTCAAGCTCTCGCCGAAGCGGGCGAGCTCCATAACGGGGGTCATAACCGTTCTTCAATAGACTGTCGATGACCGAGGCACCAAGTTCGAGATCCAGCTGTCGCTCACGCAGGCCGTCACGCCGATGGACGGCCTTGATTTCGTTTCCGACGATCATTTCGAGCGTCGATTTGCTCAGCGGCATGAACGGAACGATTCGATCGATTCGGTTAAAAAACTCAGGCCGAAAAAGCTTCTTCGCTTCGCTCGTAAAGTGCTCCACAGCGCCCTGATCGGCCGACTCGCTTCCACCAAAGCCGAGCTTGACTCCACCGCGGAAACTGGCTGCGCCGAGGTTCGACGTCATGATCACGATCGCGTTGCTGAAATCCGCGACTCGGCCTGCCCCGTCCGTTAAGCGAGCTTCGCCTAACACCTGGAGAAAAAGATCGAAAACCTGGCGGTCCGCCTTTTCGAATTCATCCAGCAAAATGACCGAAAACGGCTGGTCCCGCATCTGCGAAGTTAGAAGTCCTTCGTTGCCAGTCGCATCGCTGCTAACGAGCCGGGTCGCGCTGCCCGGCGAGTTGTACTCGCTCATATCGAGCCGGATCATTCGCTCTCGGCTCCCGTAGAAAAACTCGGCGAGCGTTTTGGCCAGCTCAGTTTTGCCAACTCCGGTCGGACCCACGAAAAGGAAACTCGCCAACGGCTTTCCAGGTCGGCTGAGCTGCGTTTTGATCATCGCGATCGTGTCGACGACCGAATTCACAGCGCCGTCCTGCCCTTTCAGCCGCTCATGGAACCAGGTCGTCGTTTTCGTCGGGTCGATCGCAATTGAATCGTCCAGCAGCTGCTGGGGCAAACCCGTCTCAGCAGAGAAGGCCTCGTTCACGCGAGCGAGCGTGATGTTGCAATCCTTGCGCTTGTCAAAAACCAGACGCTCGACAAAACGGATGGGCTTGCCGGGGTTCGCCGAATATCCGAGATAACGCCGATGCAGGGAGTCGATTCGGCGGATCGCGGCGGGAGCGGCCTTAGCTCCAGCCGGCAGGCGATCCTTGGTCGCTTTCTGTAGAATTTCGAACGCCGTTTTTGGATCCGGTTCCTCAATCCGAAGTTGACGCAAACCGTCCAAAACACGCGGATCTCGCTTCTCAATTGAGCTGAGCTGTTCCGGAGTGCACTCAAGAATCGCCAGAAGCTCGCCACGCACCATTCTCGGCCGGAAAAACGAAGCGATGTTTTCGCTGCTGCCGCCAGCGCGCCCCGTCTCAAGCAGCTCAGCCAGATTTCCCAAGTAGAGAATCGCGTTCCGTTCCTTCGCCTCCTCAGCGATTTTGTGACAGCGGTTCTGCCAATCGCCAAACCCGCTTTGCCCGGCAACAATCTTAGCTCCGCTGGTTTTCCAGAATTCGAAACGCCCGAGCCGATGTTT
>JBLHKS010000278.1:0-8672 GCA_047620505.1 Verrucomicrobiales bacterium
ACCGTGACAAATTCACGGAAAACATTGTTGTCGCCGATTTCGCAGTAAGTCGGCCCGCCAGCATACTTCAAATCCTGAGTTTTCAGGCCAATCGCGGAGTAAGCGAAAAACTGATTTCCAGTACCGATTGTCGTCGTTCCGTCGATCGTTACGTTGTTCTGAAGCCAGCAGCTGCTACCGATTTTGACCCCGGCGTGGATCACGCAGTACGGCCCGATCTCGACGCCTTCGCCAATTTCTGCGGAAGAGTCGACGACCGCAGTCGGGTGAATTCTGGTAGCCATGTCAGGGGCGGCTCCGATCAACGATCGATCAACGCGAACTTCAATTCAGCTTCTGAAACAACTTGATCGTTAACGAGGCATCTCGCCTTGGCTTGACCGATTCCGCGGCGGCCCTTCAAGAATTCGGACTCGATGAAGAGGGTGTCGCCTGGCAGAACAGGTTTGCGGAATTTCACTTTATCCGCGCTCATGAAGTAGCCGATTTTGCCCTGATTTTCCGATTTCCGAAGCATCACGATGCTGGCGACCTGAGCCATCGCTTCAATCTGAAGCACGCCAGGCATGACGGGATGACCCGGGAAGTGTCCGGCAAAGAATGGTTCGTTGATCGTGACCTGCTTCACGCCGGTGCACTTGTTGTCGCCCTCGAAATCGACGATCCGATCGACCATCAAAAACGGAAAACGATGCGGAAGAATTTGCATCACTTCGTTAACGTCCAGGACGCCTTTTCCGGTCGGAATCGATACTGGCTTAGGCGCGGCAGCCTCAATTTTGCTCCAGGCTTCCCAGACCTTCTTGGCCATTTCCGTGTTTGGCCGATGCCCGGGTTTAACTGCGATGACGTGCCCCATGATTCGGCGTCCGCTTAGCATCAAATCGCCAATCAGATCGAGAATCTTGTGGCGAACGAATTCGTCTTTGAAGCGCAACGCCTCTTTGCTCATGATTTCCTCGCCACGAATCACGACGGCGTTTTCCAGGCTGCCGCCTTTGATCAAACCTTTTTCAAGGAGCGGCTCGACGTCTTCGTAGTAAACAAAAGTCCGGGCTGGCGCGATCTCCCGTTCGTAGGTCTCAGGGTTAATTTCGAAGCTCTGGTGCTGCGTAAACCTTCCGTCCGGACCCGCTTGAGTGCAGGAAACGCGAAATTTCTTGTCCGGCACGATCACGATGAGCGAACCACCCGGCGTTTCGAGATGGATCGGCTCGCGAACCTCGAAAATCTTGCGAAACTCATCCTGCTGCTCGATTCCCGCCTTCTTTATCAGCTCGACATAGGGGGTGGAACTGCCATCGCCAATCGGCGGCTCGTTGGCGTCCATCTCGATGATCGCGTTGTCGACGCCCATCCCGGTTAGCGCAGAAATCGCGTGTTCGACCGTGTGAACTTTGACGCTGCCCTCAGCAATCGTCGTCGCGCGTTCGACTTCCTGGACGCGATCGACGGTCGCCGGAATGAACGGTTCGTCATCCAGATCGACTCGGCGAAACTTGAAACCGTGATTCGGTGGGGCGGGCCGCAACGTCAGTGAAACCTTCGCGCCGGTGTGCAACGAAGTTCCAGCCAGAGTCGCCGCCTTCGCCAGAGTGTGTTGATATTCAATCGCTCCTGCCATGGCCCGCCATCTCTACGGCAAAACGTCGAGGTGTCCAGCATTTTGGCGGAGCTCAGGCTCGCTTATCAGCAGCTGCTCGGAAAGCCGGGCTGGATTTTGCCTGGATCGACTGGAATTTCGCGGGAGTTCAAGCATTCGAACACCATTCATGACTGATAGAATTGCCCGATTCTAAAGTGTTTCAAAGCAGCATGAATCGTTTCCGAATTCTCTTTCTTATCCAATTTTCCTTCGTCTCGGCCGCGCTTGCGATCACGCCGGAGGAGCGAATTGACGAACTGGTCGAAGCTGGCCTCGTTGGGCAAAAACTCGCACCAAACGCGGAAATCGACGACGCCACGTTTCTCCGCCGGGCCTATCTCAACATCGCCGGTCGAATCCCGACGATCGAAGAAGGCGAAGAGTTTCACAATTCAGAGTACCCGAACAAGCGCGAACTCCTGATCGAGCAGCTGCTGGACGGCGAAGGCTACGTTTCCAACTTCTACAACTTCTGGGCTGATCTTCTGCGATTAACTGAGCGCGATGGCGCTTCAGCCGATGCCTATCAACTCTGGCTCAAAGATGCGCTGAGAATTAATAAGCCGTATGACGAGATGGTCCGCGAAATGGTTTCCGCCAAAGGCGAAATCTGGGACAACGGCGCAGTCGGCTACTATTTTCGTGATCGCGGCATGCCGCTCGACAACATGTCCAACACTGTGAGAATTTTTCTCGGTGTCCGGCTCGAATGTGCCCAGTGCCACAACCACCCGTTCGATAAATGGACGCAAATGGATTACTACCAGATGGCGGCTTTCTCCTACGGGATGCAGACGAGGAACTATCAAGGGGATAATCGCACTCTCGTCGGTCGGCATCAAAAGGAAGCCGCCGCCGAGGCTTTTAGCAAGGCCGCTGAGAAAGCAGCGGGTGTCAGCGATTTTCCTTACGTTTCCGCCAAAGGAATGGAGAAGGCGATCGCCGGCCGAAAAATCCAGCAATGGATGGAAGCAAACGGACTCAACGAGCGGAAATTCCGGCGTGCCGCCGCTGCTGGCGAAAAAGCGATGGCTGAAGTCATGGCCAATCGAGACGGCGTTCGTCGGGCTATGCAACAACTCTACGATCCGTTAAAATATATTACGGTCAGCGAAGCTCAGCGCGATTTAAAGCTTCCTCACGACTATCAATATACCGATGCGAAGCCTTTGGGAGTTGTTCCCGCGGCAACCATGTTTGGCGCGGAAATCGATCTGGACGATATCGATAGCTCAATTTCTGCCTATGCCGATTGGATGACTACGCGAGAAAACCCGACGTTCACGCGCGTGATCGCCAATCGTCTCTGGAAAGAGGTCTTCGGCATTGGAATTATCGAGCCAGCGGACGAAATCACGGAAAACACCAAGCCTTCGAATCCGGAACTCCTCGCCTATTTGGAAGAACTCATACGTGAGCTGGACTACGACATGAAGGAGTTTCTCAAGATTTTATATAATACGCAATCCTATCAGCGCAGCGCGAATACCGGCGAGTTGGTAATGGGCCAGCCGTATTATTTTCAGGGACCAGTTTTGCAGCGAATGAGCGCGGAACAAATTTGGGACTCAATTGTCGGACTCGCGCTTCCTGAGGCGGATCACTACAAGCCACGGTTGAAAACGCAACTGACCAGCGTCGAAAGGCAGCGCCTGATCTACACGAGCCTCGAGGAACGCCCAATCGATGAATTTATCGCAATGGTGGAGGAACTGGCTCCGATCATCGCCAACAAATACGAATCCGAAGAAAAAATCCGAGAGCAAATGTTCAAAGCCAGGGAGGCCGGCGATGACGAACGCTACAACCGTTTGCGGGCCGAGCTCAAAGACGCCAGCCGTGTGGTTAGCGATAAAATCGCCGAAATCGGTTACATTCATCTTCAGGAAAAAGTCGATGGTGGCGAATTGCTGACCGCTTTAGGAATCGGCGAAGCCGCCCCGAACAAGATGAATCCGATCGATTCGAGTAGCGAGCAGCTGCTGGTGACGACAAGTCTGCCAAAAGTTCAAATGCCCGAAATGCCCAAAGGCCTCAGCAAAACAGATCAACGAGTCTGGGCCCGTGAGCACAAGACCGGCTTCAATGTCTATCGGAGTCTCATCGGCGGAATGGCGCGCGCCTCCGAACTCGAATCACCCGCGCGTCGCGGGCATTTTCTTCGCGATTTTGGCCAGAGCGACCGTGAAGTGATCGAGAACGCGGCTGAAAATGCGTCCGTTCCACAAGCGCTGAATCTTCTGAATGGCCCGATCGTTCAAGCCCTCACAAATCCACATTCAGTTTTCGGTAGACGGATTCACGCCGCTGGAGATCCGGATGAAAAGACCCGGATGATCTTTCAGGCGATGCTGACTCGCGAGCCCACTGCCGCTGAGTTGGAAACTGTCCGCGCCGAGATCGACGCCTATGGCGAGGAAGCTTACGAAGGAGTTGTCTGGGCGCTGCTCAACACGCAGCAATTCCTCTTCGTTCAGTAACGATTTCAATCTTCCTTCGGCTCAGGCACAGTCAACGACGCCACAGGAACGACCGCCAACTCGGCGCTGTTGTGGTTGCCACGGCGGCCACCGGAATTGGAGTAACCGATGTAGAGCTTGCCGTCATGCTCGATTGTGTAGGGATAGGACAACCCCGCTTTCGAATCGGACTCGCCGGGACCGTCTGGAAACTCCGCATGGCGGACGACGTAGACTTTTGAGAAAGCGGCTTCGCCAGACCGGCTGACGGCAATGGTTAGCGGTGAGCGGCGACCACCCCCGTCGGAAGTGGTCGAGCAGACGAGGTAACGCTGTCCGGTGCTGAGCATCCCGGACGCAGGCTTGGAGGTGGCCATCGGCAAGTTGCTCTCGACAGACGGAGTCCACGTCCGCCCAAAGTCCTCGCTGATCGCAGCGAGGGCGAGCGATCTAGCGCCGTAGCGAGCGATACTGAGAATGCGCGGGCCGTCGACGATGATGGAGGACTCGCCCCACATTGTGCCCACACCGGAGCGCTTCGGAATGACGACGAGTTTCCATTTCATCAGGTCGTCTCCCTCGCTGATTGCGACGGCGGCCGGATTACCATTCCCGACGATGAAGCCCGGCAGGATCCAATTTCCGTCTTCCATTTTCACCGGCTCCTGCATCGGCCAGAAGCCGCCCTCGACGACCACTCCACGCGGAGCCCATTCGCCGGTGTTTTCGTCAAGAGTATAGGCGCGGGTGTGGACGCGCTGCCGCGAACCGTGGAACGCACCGAGAAACGCCCAGAGCTTACCTTCGTGTGACAGGAAAACACCGTGACTAACCGCGAGGTCGTCCGCGTCCGTGCCGACATCAATCGTCTCCGGATCCGACCAAGTCGCGCCGCCGTCATCGCTGACCATATAACGTCCTTCCTCAGTTAGCGTATTCTCCTTACCTACATTGTGGCCGAAAGAGGCGTAAAGTTTTCCCTGATGCCAAGCCAGCCCCACACCATGGAGCCACTGGTAGCCATCGTCTTCCGGCTCCCACTTTTTGATGACGTGGAATTCGGCGTCATCGAGAACTTCGATCTCAGCAGTCGCGGGAAAGGGCAGAGCCTCGTCCCGCAGCGTGAATTTCTTCAATGCTTCAGGGATCGCGTGGGCTGCCTCAACCGGACGGTAAAGCGCGGCCATTTCTTCCGCTGAAAGAGGCCGTTCGAAGAGCCGGATATCATCGAGAGCTCCGAACAAAGTCTGCCGGTTCCTTCCTCCGTCGTTGACTCCACCAAAGGTGAGCGGTGCCTTCGTTTGAGGGAGGGTCGAGTCGAGTTTCAACGCTCCCACGCTTTTGCCGTCGATCCAAAGCTCTGCCATTCCTAACTGAGGATTAACCGTCAAGCCAACGAGAAGCCAGCGACCTTTTGTGGGTTTGTCAGGCGCACGAACCGTCTTCCATCCCCCTTGCCTGAGATAGAGGCAAACGAGCCCGTCCTTGTCGATCATTACGCTCCACTCGCGTTCATTTTTCGAATAGCGATTTTTCGCCGCAATCATCTGCTGCTCCCCGCCGATTGCGTACGGGTTGACCCAAATGGTCAGACTGAAACCGGCGTCGCCGTGGGTCAGCGCGGCGGAATCGGGAACTTCAAGAATCGAAATTCCATCGAGCACGAGCGCTTGGTTTTCGTCGATCCCGGTGCCAGCAGCTGCTGATCCGCGCAACGTTAAAGACGACGAATCGATCGATTCAAGCGGCCAGTGGCGCGAAGGTTCGGCGGCGATGATTTCCAGCGAAAGAAGACTTAGCAAAAGAGCGGCAACAGATATCAGTTTCATGGACCAATTCGTTTCGGATTCACGATCCCCCTTTTCATCACCAGGACTCGAAGTCTCACAGCAACAACAAAGTCGCCAAGGCAACGGGCAAATAAATCAGCGTGCCGAAGAAAACGATTCGAGCCGACTTGACGCTGCGTTCTTGAACAAACTTCAGCGAAAGCCAAACGAGCGCCAGCGCTGCGGCAAGCCCGGGAATCAAAGACCACCAGCTACACATTTCCAGCCATGGAGCTGCGATTGCCAGTCCGACAAGCGCTAACGCAAAAATTAGCGCCCAGGAAGAGGTCTTTCGGCCTGTGTCATCCGAATTGGCGAGCATGACGAAACCGGCTCGCTTGTATTCGCCGCGATGCACCCAGTTGATCGCGAAAAAGTGTGGCAGCTGCCAGAAAAAGAGGAGCGCAAACCACCAGCCAGCTTCGATATCGAAAACCCCTCCCCCTCCGGCGGTCCAACCGATCGCCGGCGGGATTGCCCCTGACACTGCACCCACGATCGTGTTCCAACTCGAACGCCTTTTGAGCGGCGTGTAGGCAAAAATATAGACTGCAATCGTTGCGCCGGCTAACCAAGCGGGAGTTCCGCCTACCAGGTTGCCGAGGTGAACCATGCCGAGAGCGCAAAGCACCCAGCCAAGGCCAAAGGCAGCAATTGGCGGAATTCGACCGGCAGGAAGCGGGCGATCCGCAGTGCGCTTCATTTTCGCGTCGCGGTCGATCTCCATCAGCTGGTTGAAAACCGCGGCACCAAACGCAGCGAACAACGTCCCGATGATCGTGTTGGCGAGCGTCCAGAAATTGAAGGCCTGCTCGGTAAGCTGAGTCGCAGAAACGTAGCCAGCAGCCGTCGTTAACACGACAAGCGCGCTCAACCGTGCCTTGGTCAATTGGACGAGGTCTTCTCTGCTGAACCCGCCGATCTTGCTGCCGCTCTCCGCCATCAGCCTACGTTGGCGGTTCCAGACTCCTTAGCCAGCGGAATCGTGCGAATCGCCTTCACTGTAAGACAAAAGGAAAGTGTCAGGATGGTCAGGCCATTGATGACGTGGAAATTTGTGATCCAAAACGTTTTGCCAGCCACGATAACGCTGACACCGAGCAAAAGTTGGAAAACGACGAGCCAGCCGATCACCGCGGCGAGTCTTCGCACTCCTCGAAGGTCTCGAAGCCGGGTCCAAGTCCAGATTGCACAGGAAATCGCAAGGACAAAAACAACGACGGCCCACCATTTGTGTAGAAAAAGAATAACGAGATCGAAAGTCACATTCTGCGGAAACCAGCTACCGCCTGTCGTGAGAATCCCTTCATCGGCGAGGCCGAATCGATGGTGGTGACGCATCGCCGCTCCAAGTACGAGTTGGATGAAAATGACCAGCAACAGTGAGCCGGCCAGCCACCGCAAACGCCGGACGAGCGGCTCTGAAGCTTTACTGCGTTGGTCCCAACTCTTCGAACTGGCCAAGCCGATGAGAACGAGCAGGCAGAAGAAAATCTGGGCGAGACAACCGTGGATCGTGGCGAGTACGTCGGAGACTTCGAGAACTCGAATCCCGCCTAACGCGGCTTGAAGGCTGACGAGGATCAAAGCCAGACCCGCTAGTTTTGTGAGTAGCGGCCAATCGCGGTTTTTCCAGCTCATGCCGAGCCACACACAACAGGCCAAGGCTCCAAGGAGCGCAGAAAAGTACCACTTCTGGTGCACAGCCCAAGTCGATACGGCCAGGACCGCGACCAGCCCCAACAACTCAGCAGCTGCTGGCAGACTCCGGACGAAACGGACGGCAAACATCACCAAAGTCAGCACGCCGACGAGGGAGGCGATGAGACGATGCCCGTGTTCGAGGAGATACGGCCAAACTTTATACCAGCCCTCGGGATTGAACTGGCCGTACATCAGCGGCCAGGTCGCGACGGCCATTCCTGCTTTTTCGGTTGTGACGGCAGCGCCCCACCAAACAAGAAGAACCGCGACTCCAACAACGGACCAAGCGTAGATCTGGAATGCCTTGCTCATGCGTTACTGCTATACGTCTTGAGCCTGCATTCGGGCGCTGAGAGTTCGGCATTGGCCGAAAATTGAACAGCTTTCGAAATAGCTACTGAGCCGGGGCGGGCTCTGCAGGAGAAGGCGCGGGTGGAGCGTTTTGAGCCGCAGCCATAGCCGCCTTCTCCGCGAACCAAGCGTCAAAATCCTCCTGAGAAAGAACAGTCAATTTCGCCTTCATCGTTGCGTGGCCTGCTCCACAGAGCTGGGCGCAGACAATGTCCCACTCGCCCTCTTTAATTGCCTCAAATCGCATCGGAAGCTCCATGCCTGGAATCGCGTCCTGCTGTGTGCGCATCGGCACAAGAGCAAGGTTATGAATCACATCCTTAGAAGTGACCTGAACGATAATTGTCTTTCCAACCGGAATGACCAACTCACCCGGAACAACAAAGTCATCTTCCGCGTTCAGGTCTTCACGAACGATGCCAACCGGATTGATCGCATCGATTCTGTCGGGTCGAATCAGGCCGAACCTGGTATCCTCGCCTGCGTAGTGAAAGTTCCAGAGGAAAGTCTGGCCGACGGCTCGAATTCGGATCACATCCTTGTCATCCAAGCCTGGACCCTTGTTATCATCGACTCGTTGAGACCAGAGCGGAAAGGCGAATCCAAGCAGTAAGACAACCTCAACAATCACGACCAATGCTTCGACATGAGTCGTAAAGTGTGAAGTCACTCCGGCGTAAATCG
>JBLHKS010000279.1:0-8605 GCA_047620505.1 Verrucomicrobiales bacterium
CCGGAAGTGGTTTTGAAAAGTCTGGAAGTCATTTCCAGCTGGGACGTCGCGCCCAAAGCGGGATTGCTCAGGGCAAAAATCCGGATGCCAGCTTCGACCGCGCAAGGCGATTTTGCCGCCGCGCTGCGGGAATTTCACGACGCGATCAAATTGGACCCCGAATCGGCGAAGGCTCTGCAATCCGAATTGGAGGCGACCACCGCCGCGATGGTTCGCTCGTTTTCAGCCGAATGGCGGCTTGATCGACAGATCGAGATCCTGGAATCGATCCAGCAGCTGCCGGCCGGAATGGTTTTCAATTCCGACGCCGATCCTCGACTTCTGCGGCAGTGCGTCCTCGCCGAAGAACTCCGAAACCAAGGGCAGCCCCTCGAAGCGCTGGTGGCGGTCTTGAGTTTGACCGATTCGCCTTCTCAGTGGTTCCCCACGGTCGAGCAACAATCGATCCGCTACATCGCGGATGTGGCCAAATTGGATTTTGAGCAGAGAGAAAAAGCTCTCGGACTCATTTCCGGAAAGTCTACCTCGAATTCTGGACAATCCGACTTCTTTCGAGACGCTGTGGAGCCCATCGTCGCGTCGATCGCGGCGGGGCCGATGAAAGATGCGGGAAATGCTCTGGAATTGTTTCGGGAAACTGCGCGCGAGGCTGAAGGCTGGGATGTGATCTTGAAACCTCGCGTTTCGGAGATTCTTGCCAAATTGAAGCCAGCAGCTGCTGAGGACTTGGATGGCGTGGCGAGCGAGTTGGTTGAAACTGCGGAATTCTGGAAATTGGGGGCGGCCTACGTGATTCTCGCCACGCACGAAGGCGACACGAATACCGGATTCAATTATTGGCTGAAAGCGGAGGAGTTCGGCGATATCGATTCGAAAGCCGCTGTCGGCCGGATGCTGGTCAGGTTTGGGCAAAGCGATGCAGACTTGAAAGCCGGGCTCCTCAAGGTCCAGGAAGCCGCTGAAGCAGACAACCGGAACGGCCTTTTTGAATTGGGCTGTTTTTACCGGGACGGAACCGGGGTTGCCATCGACCTCCCCAAATCCATTGAGCTTTTGACCAGAGCGGACACGGCCGGGCATCCCGATGCGAAATTCCAGTTGGGCTTGGCCGAAGCGCTTCAGGGCATGGAAACGAATTCAAAAGAGGCCTTCGAATCCGCGGTCGCCAATTTCAACGCGATCGCGGCCGCAAAACCTCACGCCTACTACTGGCTTTATGTCTGCTACATCACCCCGGAATTGAACGACCTGGACAAGGCGCGTGAAGCGCTGGAGGAAGGAGCGAATCAAGCCGATCCGAAGAGTTTGCATGCACTTGGCCTCGCCTTGCTGTCGGGGAGCGCGCCATTTAAAGAGAACGTCTCGGTCGGCCGCGAGCACATGCTCAAAGCCGGTCTCGCTGGCGTCGTCGACGCCGGAAAGTGGTGCATCAAAGAGGAAGAACGGATAAATCGGGATGGGACGGAAGACGAGCGAGCTTGGGTCGTCAGAAACAAGGAAGCCATCGCAAAATTTCGAGATTGATGAAAGAGCGAACCTGAGATTTTTGAAGTTGTTGAATTGGCGCATTTTTTGTTGGCATCCCCGCCACCAAGCTGGTAGAACGGCGCAACATGAAATTCACATACTTAAAATTCGGATCCATTCCCGCAGTAGCAGCAGCGCTGTTCGCAGGAATCACTGGCAGCGCAATCGCTGGTGAAGTTGTCGATCCTGAACCAATCATCGCTTACGAAGCCGGACGCGGGCTGCTCACCACGGAAGGCCCCAGCGGGATGTTTATCAATCCAACTTCCGGGACTCTGCCAGGAGGCGCTTTTACAGTTCAGTGGTGCGCCTACTTCCCGAATCAGGACGATTCCGTTGTCGGTCACGGATGGATGGCCGCTTACGGTGTCACGGACTGGCTGGAAATTGGAAGCGTCGGCACTTATATCGATAACGTCGACGGCGGCACAGCTACCGCTGGAGGTCCAATGGCGCGGATCCGGCTCCTGAAGGACGGCGGCGGGTTGCCCCAGACTTCCATTGGTTACTACGGCAAATACGGAGACTTCGATCAGTCCAACGTGTTTGGTGCCATCTACAAGCGATTTTCGATCGGAAACGAATCAGGATTCGTGAAGTCTGTCGGCTTTCATGCTGGAGCTCGGGCCCGCTGGGAGTCTGCTAAAGAAGACGAGTTTCGCGGATACGGCGGTTTGGAGTTCCAGTTGCCGTATCGGCTCTATATCGTTGGAGAATTGACCACCGAAGAAGATGCAGATGTGGAAGCACCGTTTTCTTATGGCATCCAGTGGAGAGCAGGAGGCGTGAACATCAGCCTTGCTAAGGTTCAGAACGGCGGAGCTGCCGACGGAGCTGCTTTCTACGTCGGAATTGGGTCTGCCGTGTCTTTCTAAGCGAGATCAGTCGAAATGAGCCGCGGCCAAACTGTTGGCCGCGGATGACCATGATCTAACGAAGCCGATAGAATTTTGGATACAAATTGAGTCATGAACCGCAAACATTTCATGGGAATCGCCGGGATTGGTGGCTTTGCCGCAATTTCTGGCTGTGAAACCCTCGATCAGTTGGATACGAGCGCCGCTGCCGAGGGTACCGGAGTTCAATTTTCGGGCTTGATCAAAGTTCTAGTCAAATATGAAGCTTCCCCGAGGCAGCGGCAGACCGCGCAAGTCAAAGGCGGCAAAGCCTATGTGAAACTGGCGTTGGAGCCGGCCTACCAGAAGCGGCAGCAGACTTTAAAAGTCGAGCAGCAGAAGGAGATCAAGCAAACCGCGAAGTCGCAATCAGCGGAGCTCGCCCAAGTGAAGAAAAAATCTCCGTCGGAGGCCGCTCAGCTTAAAGCCAAACAGGCGGCAAGCTTGGCCGCAATGCAAGAAGACGCCCGCCAGCAGCTGCTGGCCAGCAATGCCTCATTTCGCGAGCAGGCGGCGAAAATTACTCAGGGTTCCTACTCGCCCAACGTCCAGCTGCCAAAGCAGGGCGAGGTCGCGCAGATCAACATCCGTCGCGAAGTTTCCGCTCTGATGGCCGACGCCGCCAGAAGAGGACCTCAAATGCTCGCCGTATCAGTTCCCGCGGCGGGGAAACCTGAAGAAGCTAGAGCCGCCGATTCGGTCATGTTTTATGATGCGAAAAGACTGACTTTGGCTAGCAATCAGGTCAGCGTTGTTGACCGCACCCCGAAGACCGGGAGCAATGGGAATTTTGGAGGCGTTTCAGCCCTTTATGCAGGCAAAGGCCTCTGAAGCGGGCGGAAATTAGCAGCTGAGGAGTCGAGTTCGCTTGCCGAAGCCACGTTGCCGGTTGTCGCGGCTTCGCTGGCGGCCGCAATCAGGTCTCGGCCTATCGAACCTCCACTTGAAAACCTCACTTCCAATGAAACCCATCCAATCAGAGGCAGCAGCGACCGATCAAGTCCCGATTCTGATTGGAATCATCGGCCACCGTGACATTCCGGAAGCCGACGCTCCGGAGATCGAGCTCAAGCTGCGTCTGGTTTTCAAGCGCCTGCGTCGTTTGTATCCAAACTCCCCGATTGCCGCGATCACCGGCTTGGCTGAAGGGGCGGACACCATTGGAGCTCGTGCAGCCGTGGCCGAAGGTCTATCGCTTATCGCTCCATTGCCGATGCCGTTGGAGGAATACAAAGAGACCTTCAGTAGCCCCGAAAAGGCCGCTGAAATGGAAGGGTTCCACGCTAAATCCCTTTCCTACGTTTGCGGCTCTCTCAGCGGCGAACCCGATACCCAGGAAAAAAAGTTCGCCCGCGCGGGCGCCGCCGTGGTTCAATATTCTCATCTCGTAATCGCCCTTTGGAACGGAAAAGACAGCGGTCTTGATGCAGGTGCCTCCTATCTGATCAAACATGCCCTCGAGGGTATTCCCAAAGACATAGTCTTCGACCTCGAAGGCTCCAAGGTTTCCCCGCTCGATCCCATCTCAACTGCCATCGTGCGCCAAATTCCCGTCCGGCGGGAAAAAGATCCCGATCGTTGCGATGAAGGGGCCTTTCCAGACGCGCCCGAGGGCAAATTCGACCAGGTCACGTTCACGCCCCGCAACAAGGCCAAGCTGAACCTGACCGACTCGCAGAAACGGATGTTTCGGCATTTCGAAAAATTCAATAAAGTCATCAAACGCCACCGCCCAAAAACCGGTAGCTGGGGGGAAGAGGCCGCTTACCCTCCTCTCGTTGATCAAGCCTCCGCCGCTCCCCTGCCCGAAGGTCTCCAAACCCTGCGCGAACGATTCGCCATGGCCGACCATCTCTCGTTGCACTTTCAAAATCGGCGGCACCGGCGGATCTCCGTTTTAGTTATTATTCTATCGACTCTCCTCGCATTTGTTCACCAGGCGACAGGGATGCTCGATTCAAGCGACATCCCGGGGGCTCCTGAGTTTCTGAAGCAGTACGCAATCGGGAAGGACTTTCTGATGGCTGCTTTGAACAATTGGTCAGGCGCTCTTTACCTTGGCCTACTGCTGCTAGTTTACGCCGTCATCTTTTTCGCGCGTTTATGGCGCTGGCAGATGCACTATCTCGACTACCGAACCATCGCCGAAGGCGCTCGGATTCAGTTCTTTTGGCTGATTGCTGGAATTCGCACGCCGGTCGTCAATTTTTTCCTTCGCAAGCAGCGCGACGAACTGGAATGGATCCGAGGTGTCCTCCGTCTTTGGTATCTGCGTGCCGTCCTCTCTGGCGGGGTTGTCCCAAAAACGACCCCGGAGCAGGCCGCTTTGATTCAGAAATGCTGGATTCGCGACCAACTGGTTTGGAGCAACAAGAGCGCCCGCCGTTCCAACCGAATCGATCGCGTGCTCACCGCCCTCGCGATGACCTTCCTGTTTTTACTCTTTGCCGCAGTGGTCGCCAGAACCTTCCTGCCCGACGGGCCTGGAAGCGAAACTAATTCCCTTCTGTTGGCCGTCGCCGCCTCCGCTGCTGGCGCAATCGTCGTTCTATTCTCCACCCTTCGCTATTTTCGCGCCTATCGCGAGACTCACAAATCCAACTCCCGCATGACCGTTCTTTTCTCGCGGGCCGACCAGTTTTTCGATCCTGAGAACGGGGTTCTCGACGAGGAACGCGCCGTTCTCGAGGAAGTCGGACGTGAAGCCCTCGCTGAATCCGGCGATTGGCTGCTTTCGAACCGCAATCGCGAACGCTGATGACGGTTGGCGCGTTGCGCTATCGAAACCACGACTAAGGAAATCGGCATCGGTTGGGCGCGGAACTCGAAATTCCATTCTCGACGGCTTCGCCCCTTGGTGCCAGAGTCGCGGCACGCATGAAAATCGTATTCAGCATTACCGCATTCCTCGCTCTGACATTCGCTTTGCTCCAGCAGCTGCCGGCGCCGCCACCAGACGGCGAGCCAAATCCAGTCCGCGTCACGCACGGCCCGATTCTCGGCAAACCGACCGCAACTTCGATGAGTCTCTGGTTTCGTACGCAGACTGTGGGATCGGTCGAAGTTTTCTACGGGACTGATCGAGACAATCTGGACCAGGCCTCAAAACCGGTAACCACGGTCTTGGAAGACGACAACACGGGCGTGCTGACGCTCGATGGACTTGAGCCGGACACGAAATATTTCTATCGCGTGGCGGATCATCAGGAGGCTGGGTATTTTCGGACTCTGAAGCGGGCTGAGGAGTACGGGAACGCTGAATACAACCCGGAAGGCAAATTCAATTTCCGCTTCGAATTCGCCTGCGGAAATAACCAGACCGCTGGCGGCAACAGCGTCGGCCCGCACCTTCCGACCTTCGATACACTCAACAAAAAGCCCCTCAGGGATTCGCTCGACTTCGCGATTTTGAACGGAGATTGGCTCTACGAGTTTGAACGCGATTACGCGCCGGAGCGCTGGCTTCATCAGGTCGGAATCCAGCCTGCGGCCAAGCCGCGAGTCGTGGACGTGATGCCGACGATTACCGGGGTCTGGGAGAATTATAAAATCTACCTGACACGCGGCAAAAACCTCAGCGAATGGCATCGCCACGTTCCAACTTTTTACACTTACGATGATCACGAAACGATCAACGATATCTACGGAACGGCTGAGGTCGGCTACGTCAATCGTCGCGCTGTTTTCCGCGATATCGGCGTTCAAGCTTGGTATGATTATCTCGCCTGGGCCAACCCGCAGGCGCACAACGCCGCAATTCACTTCGGCCGCGCTGAGATGGAGGAGGGAAGCGATGTCCTGACGGATCCGGACGCCGATTTCACGAAGCTGAATCTCGAAGAGCACGCCAATCTTCACGTTCACTGGGGCACGCCGACGGCTGGGGTTCCGGATGCGGCTCTCGATGCTGAGCCGGGCGATCCGAACTCGAAAGTTTACGAAATTGTCGAGGTGTTAGGAGCGAATCAAGTCCGGATCAACCCGCCAGCAGCTGCTGACGGCAAACCCGCCTATTCGATCGGTCGCCGCTGCTACGGAAAATGGACCTACGGCAACTCCGACTTCTTTTTCATCGATACGCGCTCGCACCGCGATCTGCACGACGTCGAAAATCCGACCAAGCCAGGTGCGTCGATGCTCGGCAAGCAGCAGCTCAAGTGGCTCAAAGACGGGATCACCGCGAGCGAAGCAGACTTCATTTTTGTGGTTTCGTCAGTCAACTTCATGGTTCCGCACGTCGGCAGCGGCGGCGGCGACGACAAGCAGGCGACCGTCAAGAAGGACGACGCCTGGACGGTGTTCCTCGAGGAGCGCGAAGAACTGATTCAATTCTGGGATAAGCTGGATCAGCCGGTTTTCGTCCTCACAGCGGATCTGCACAATTCGTTCGCGATCAAAGTCACGGACAACGTCTGGGAATTCGCCAGCGGTCCTCACAACTCGATCAACCACGCGCCGCAGGACGACGAGGGCGACCGCCCTTCGAACGGCAAGTTCAAATACGGCCCGCGCGAGTGCGACATCCGCTGGTCGAGCTACGCGCTCAACGACATCCCGCGCGCGCATCGGACGTATCCGCATTTCTGCGTCGTTCAGATCAACAACGTGTTTAACAATCCAGTTACCCACGGCGACGAACGCTGGGTCGCGTTTCCGCACCCGCAGGTCATTTTCCAGTTCTTCGATGGCTTCACCGGCGAGCTCCGCTACAGCGAAACGATCGTGAAGGGGCTGTGAGATTTCCAATTGGAGGTCGGACTTAGCAATCCAAGTCCGACCGATAACCAAACTTTCTACTGCTCGTTCTCGACCCCTTGCGCCTCACGCTCGAACTGAGCGAGCATCTCAGGCAGGGCCAGACGTCCGCGAGCAAACTTCGCCGCGTCGCTTTCCGGGAAATCCCAGCGGCAGCGGTTGTAACGACGGAAGGCGAACGGCACGTTGTTGGCTTCGCGATAGCTTTCGCCAGACCAGAACAGGGCTTGCGGGCTGAGATCGTCCTCAGGAAAGCGCTTCATGAAATCATCGAACGCCAAGCCGGCGGTTACGAATTCCTCGGCCTTGTAGAAGCACTGCCCGACGCGGAACGCCATGCGAGGAGCCCACTCGTGGCTCTCGAAGCGATCGAGAAACTTCTCACCGACCTGTGCCGCAACGATGAAGTCTTCGTCCCGATAGAAATACTCGTTGATCCGAATCATCACGTTTGAGATGAGCGGATTCTCCGGGTAAGTCGCGGCGAGCGTCACGTAGGCTTCGAGCGCATCGTCGAAGCGCTGCGCCTCTTCGTAGCACTGCCCGAGTTTGTATTGAGCGTCTGCAGCCAAGGAGTGATCCGGAAACTGCCGAACGATCAATTCGTAAGAGAGAATCGCCTCGTCCCAGTCTTTCAATTCCTGAGCATACTGCCCTAACAGATAGGAAACTCGCGGAGCGTATTTTGGATCCGGATAGTCTTCCTGAAGCTCCTTGAGAATGCGGCGACCGTTCTTCAAGTCGGCGTTCGCCTCATCGTCACGCTCAAGCTCAAGGTGACTCTTGAAGAGTTCGAAATAACTTTCCGCGATGTGGAATTGCGTCTGGATCGCGAGATCCTCGTCGCCGAACATTTTGGTGAACGCAGCGACATCGCCATCCGTGCCGTCGCTAACCGGAACCTCGGTCTCGTGCGGGAATTCCGTGTCCTGCATCGAAGGCCGATCATCGACGTAACGCGCCAGCAGCTGCTCACCGAAGAACGCTTCGATCTGCGGCTCGGCTGGATCAAAATTGTTCGGCGTCGGCTGCGTTTGAGCCTTCAACTTGAATGAGCCGGTGAAGACACCGCTGTGACTGAGGTTTTCCTCAAGACTAAGCGTTTCGGACTCGCCGTGGGACGTCGCCACCTCAATCGTGACTCGGTCCCGCTCGCCGCTGGTGTCTTTGTCAGGGTCGATCAGGCGGAGATAGACCCGCTCGCCAACCTGAAGTTTTTCAACGGCGTCTTCATAAGCGCTGTCAGTCGCGGTGAGCGAAGCATTCCCAAGGAGTTGGGCTTCATCGCCATGCTCAGCCAACGCTCCTGTCGTATTTTCTTCATCAGCGTAATTCGCGACGATGTGTTCAGCGCCGCTGACCGGGAAAATCGTGATCGAAGAGTTGTTCACGTCGACATCTGCGGTGGCAACGAGCTCGCCAGTCAG
>JBLHKS010000280.1:0-8587 GCA_047620505.1 Verrucomicrobiales bacterium
TTGCTGAAGGCGACTACCTCGCTCTGCTCAGCGCGGGCGCTTACGGATTTGTGATGGCTTCGAACTACAACACGCGGCCGTTTCCGGCAGAGATTCTGATCGACGGCGATCAGGCGCACGTGATCCGGGAGCGGCAGAGTTTCGAGCAGCTGCTGGCGGGCGAAAAGATTCCCGGCTGAGTTTTCGGTTTCCAGAAATCAGTTTCCAGTCAACTGTTTAACCCCATGAAGGCGGCTCTATCTTTTGCTCTACTATTCTGGATCCTCGTCGCGCCGGCGCAGGCGATTTTCGATAAGGACGGCGAGCACATTATCGTCAGCGGCGGACCTGCTCTGCGCGAGTGGGAAAACTTTCGAGTCGAAGCGCAGCGCCACGACTTCTGGTGGGGCAATTTCGCCCGCGCGGCTCGGGTCAAAATGCAGGAGCTGCGAGCGGAGAATGGGCCGAAAGCGCGGATCACCTGGCTGGTCTATCGAAAGGCCTACGAGAAACGCGGGAAAGAGGACAACACCGATTACGTTTCGCATGTGATTTCTATCCGAGACCGCGAAGATGTGCGCTGCAAGCTGGTCTGGTTCGAAACGAAGGAGCAGTTGATCAACTATCTAAATTCCGGGATGAATCGTGCCGACTTCAAAATCAAGAGCTTCGATTTTTTCGGTCACTCGAATAAGTATTGCTTCGCCTTCGACTACAGCGGCGAGATTCTGGGCGCATCGAAGTGTTTTCTGCATCAGGATGATTTGAAATTGCTGAATCGCGGGATTTTCGCGCGAGGGGCAAAGAATCAGAGCTGGGGCTGTCATACGGGCGAGGCGATGTCGGCAGCCTGGCGGCGCACAACCGGGACTCGACTCCGAGGGGCGGTCGGCAAAACAGATTACGCGAATTGCTGGGTTAACGATGGAACTTTACCGGTAGTCAGCCCGGGCGGTCGTTGGACAACAGGCTAATTCCAGATTTTTTACGCATGAAATTCGATTCGCTGCACGCGACCTATCACCAACCGTTTTTCGCTCTGCTCAAGCAGGCTCGAGAAGTTCACGAAGCCAACTGGCCCGAAAATGAAGTTCAGCTCTGCACGCTGCTGAGCATCAAAACCGGCGGCTGCAGCGAGGATTGCTCGTATTGCGCTCAAAGCGCCCGCTACAGCACGGGCGTCGACGCCGAAAAGCTGATGCCGAAGTGCGATATCCTTGATCGAGCCCGCGAGGCGCGGGAAAACGGGTCGACGCGCTTCTGCATGGGCGCTGCGTGGAAAGGCGTTCGCGAAGGAACGAAGCGGTTCGACGAAGTTCTCGGAATCGTGAGCGACGTCGCAGAACTCGGGATGGAAGTCTGCGTAACGCTCGGCGAGCTCGGTGCGAACGAAGCGATCAAGCTCAAGGATGCGGGCGTCACGGCCTACAACCACAACATCGATACTTCGCCTGAGCATTACGAAAATATCGTCACGACTCACACGTTTCAGGATCGGCTAAACACGATTCGGCACGTGCAGGACGCTGGGATGAGCGTCTGCAGCGGCGGGATCGTCGGCTTAGGCGAGACGGTCGACGATCGCCTGAAAATGCTGGAAGTTTTGAGCGAATTCAACCCGCAGCCCGAAAGCGTGCCGATCAACAGCCTGATGCCGATGCCAGGGACGCCGATGGAGAATTCCGAGCCAGTCAGCACGTTCGACCTGATCCGAATGATCGCGACGACGCGGATTGCCGTTCCAAAGGCGAAAGTCCGCCTGTCAGCCGGCCGGACGAACATGAGCGAGGAAACCCAGACGCTTTGCTTCTTCGCCGGCGCGAATTCGATTTTCTACGGCGATAAGCTGCTGACCGCAGGAAATCCGGGAGCGAAGCAGGATCTCGCGCTGATCGAAAAGCTCGATCTCAAGCCCCAGGCACCCAATCCAGCTCTGGCCGCGCCAGCAGCTGCTGAAGAGCGTCATCTGGAACCGGCCCTCGCATAAATCAGCGAGACTGAACCGATTCCGGTTCACATACCCATGCGCAACTCGGACAACGTTTGAATTGTGCCGTCAGGAAGAATCATGAGCTGTCCGACTTCGTGGTTGTCCACTCGTTCGATCAGCCACGGCTGATTCCACATCCAAGGGGTATCAGCCCTGGCATCAAACTGCGTGGGAATGTAGGAACCAGTGAATTTTTTGTCGGTTTCGTGGCTGGTGCCCGCGCGGCGCTCCCTCGGGCAGATCCAGACACTTCGGTCGCCGCCGTAGGGAATAAGTTCCTTCATAAACACGTTAAAGAATTCATGGCCCTCTTCGCCGACATCGTCAGGCACCTGGGGCCAATGCCCATTATCAGTGCAGTAAGCGTCGAAGCACACATACAGTGCCTGAAGGTGGAATGTGCATCCGACTCTTTCAGCTCTTGAGCGAAGGGACGCCCAGCTCAATGCGATGGTGCTGGCAAGGATCGTCATGATGGAAATCGTGACCATCATCTCAAGGATAGTGAACCCCTTTTTATTTCGGTCGGCTGGAGAAGACGGCTTCACTGATTTATTGAGCATCATGGTTAACTTTTTCAGAAAAAGAGAGACCGACGATCGCTCGCCGGTCTCTTTTCGATAAAAAGGAAGAAACGAGATCAGTTGCCTGTAAGCGCCGCGTTGGCCGCTGCAGTCTGGGCAATCTGGACCGTCCGGCTGATTCGTCCGCCAAACACTCGGATCTTGGAGCTCAGATCCGGCTGAAGCGCCTGTCCCGCGACTGTGCCGCTGGAACTTGTTGTGGTCGATCCGTCAATATTGAAAACGAGTTCCTGAAGGGTCCCGGCTTGACCAGCGGCATTGGCAAATGTTGTGCCCGTAGTTGTTCCTGTGAAAACGCCAGCGGCGTTTGCAGCAATGGTGGCTGCAGAATCGCCAATAACACGGGTGCTTCCAGAGCTCGAAGTGGATCCGGTTGTCGAGTTTTCTCCGCCTCGAACCTGAATGAGTGCGGCACCGCCAGGAGCAGCCGCAATCGTGAGGCCGGGTTTGCTGAAAAGATTAATTTCGCCCTTTGCCGAATATCTCAATTGCGGCGAGCGCTGCGTGATTTTGCCCGTGAAGGCCAACGACAACGTTTCCGAGAGGCCGCTGATGTCGACGATTGCATTCACTGTTGAAGCGGAGCCAGCCGCAGATTGCTCCAGTTGCTCGACAATCGAACTCTGACCGGATCCCGCGCCGTTCACCGTTCCGCTGGAAATATCGACGTGTCCGAAGGTTGATCCAAAATAGGCATTCCCCTCAACAAAGATCACCGTGTTTGATCTCGCGGTAAGAGATTGCGAAAGGAGACCTGGCGGGATCGCCGAACCGGATCCTGTGTTCTGGCTGAAGATCCCCACAATTTGGGTCAGCTCGTTGAAGTCGATCTCATCGAGCTCTTCGATCTGTTTATTTACGGTGAAGCGAACAAATCCCGATCCATTTTTCAGAGTGACCGTTCCTTCATAAAGACCATCCGAGTTTGAATTCGAAAACGCGTCCGCGCTCAAATGGTCCCATGGTCCTCCCGTGATCGCGGATGCCTGCATGGCTCCGGCGATGACAATCCCTGCAATCAGTGAAATTAGCTTTCTACCGTTCATGGGCCGATGAAACCACATTGTGAATACGCTGGTCAACAAAAAATAGCGGCTTATTAAATTTTTTTAAAATGATTTGGAAGTCCGAAATAGTCTCGACGGAACATTTATAGAGCCAGCAGCTGCTGAAGCGACATTTCAGCAAGCGACTCGACCCGATGAGTCGCTCCTTCAAATTCGATCGTCCGCGTGACATCGCACGGGACGACGAGACAGCGCATACCCGCAGTCTGGGCAGCGCGAAGTCCATTCAAGGAATCCTCCAGGATGAGAACTTCGTCTGGATCGAGGCCGAGTCGCGCGGCGGCAAGCTGGAAGAGCTCAGGGGAGGGTTTCGGGCGCTGGACCAGATCGACGGTGACGACGTGTTGAAAATATTCGGCCAGTTCAAGCCGCTCCAGCCAGGACGGAACCCAGTCTTTACTGGAACTCGACGCGACCGCGCATCCGATTTCCGCTTGCCGGGCCTGTGCGAGCAGCGATTCGATACCTGGCATCGGCGCGGCGTCCTCGAGGAGTTCGGCGATCCGGCTGCGGCGAATTACGCCGAGTTCGTCCTCATCCAGGGAGCGTCCAGTGAGCTGCTCCAGCTCAGTGTGCGGGTTGTAATCCGCGAAATCCGTCCCGATGCACTGTTGGTAGGTTTCGATCAGCAGGTCATGACCGTGATCCGCGTAGCATTCGCGCCAGGCGGTATAAATCGGCATTTCGGTGTCGAGAATCAGCCCATCAAAGTAAAAAATCAGCCCTCGGATCATGGTCGATTCTCACTCGGATTTCGCCATCTTCAATCTCCACCGGGTAAGATTTTACCCCGAGAATCGCAGGCAAGCTGAGCGCCTCGCCGGTTTCGAGATCAAACTGCGCACCATGCCAGGGGCAGGAGACGCATTTTTCATCGACCCAACCATCAGTCAGGCGGACTTCGGCGTGGGTGCAGCGGTCTTCGATCGCGAAAAATTCGCCGCCGACGTTAAAAACTCCAATCGGGGCCGCTTCGCCGTTCGGAAAAGATTTTGCTTTTCCCGGCTCAATTTCCGCAACTTTCGCCAAGGTTCTCAGTTCTCCCATGGGCCGACGCTCTCGCCAAATTCGTTTGACGGCAAGGGTCAACGGCCCGGAATATCTAACTGAAATGAAACCGGCTACGTTTTACCTCACCGCCTGCTTTTTTGCCATCGCAGTCCTTTTCGCGCCTCGCGCTGCGGACGCTCAAGTCGTCGTTTACGATATCGTGTTCGAAGAAGTGGGGGAGAACGTCAACTACCGCACGTTTGACCCAGGATTTGTCGTGATGCCGCTGACTGGAGGCAACGCCACTTTCGTCCTTCGATTTCAGGAGGGTCTCAGCCGTCAATTCGTTCAGGCAGTCGATTTTGGAGTCTATTTCATCGCGACGGAAGGTGCGAATCAGCGCGGAGTTCTCGCAAACGCGGACGCAGCGGATGGCGGGACGCCGATCAACACTTTCAACATGATCGGCGATCTCAACGCTTCAGTCAGCGCGACGGAAACCGCGACAGACGCGACCACAAACCAGACGACGACGATCACGACGGCAACGCTTCCGCGAACGTTGACCGGATACATTTTGACGACCGACAGCACGACGGCAGGGGTTTTCGACCGCAACGCTGGCTCGGCGGGCACGAGCCAGATCACGGCGACCTTGAACGAGACCCGGACGAAGACCGCCAACGACGCCGCGATTTCGCTGACCACTTCTCAAACCGTGGCCGACACGATCACTACGATCGTCGAAGAGCTGCTCGCCGGAAACGAAACCGAATTCATCGCTGACCCAACAGCGGCGGCCGCCGCCGACACAGCAGCTGCTGGTAACGGAAACTAGCCGACTTCCTGGCCGAGCCCGTCAGAATTGGACCAATTTTTGCTTTACGTCTTTCGTTTCTGGCGAAGCCTGCGGCCCCGATTCCTGACATGAGCACCACCGGCCCAGCAAGTTCCAGCATCGCACGCGTCGAGCCAGCGACTCTCGCCGATCTCGATGAACTCGTCGATATGGTGATGCTGCTCTTTACCGAAGAAGAAGATTTCGAGCCGAATCGCCGGAAGCAGGAACACGGGCTGCGTTTGATTCTGGAACAGCCGAACCGCGGCCGGATTTTCGTGATCCGGACCGAACACAAGATCATCGGCATGTCCAACCTGCTGTTCACGATCAGCACAGCCGCAGGCGCATTCGTAATTCTGATGGAAGACGTCGTCATCCATCCCGATCACCGATCTCAGGGTTACGGATCACAGCTCATGAATTACGTGATCGACTTCGCGCGGAAGAAAAACTTCAAGCGGATCACGCTTCTGACGGACCAGATCAGCGCCGAATCGCAGCGCTTTTTCCAGAAGAGCGGCTTCCAGTTTTCGAAAATGATCCCGATGCGGATGATGATCGACACCGAATAACGGCGCGGTCGCCGTCAGTAGCTCTTCAAATAAACGCGGCTCCCGTTTTTCACGAGATGAGTCGCCCCGCTGGCTCCGCTTCCGCCGGAATTCACAAAATTCGGCCGCTTCTGCGTCCATTGGATCCGCTTGGAGCTACCCGACGACCGGCTGCTCCGGCTGCGTGAACTCGAACCCCGGCGCTTCGAACCAAAACGCGGCGCACTTCGATCCACCACAATCTTAAGCGGACCAGCTGGCATGTCGCCTTCGACCGCTGCTGCATCTGGATCAATCCGGCGTCCGAAGAGATCGAACAGACCGCCGCCGCTTTCTTCTTCCGCCTCAGGCGTGCTCGCCTCATCCTCGGCAACCAGCAGCTGCTGGCCGCCCATCAGGAGCGTCGCGATCAGGATCAATGGGGTTTTCGAGATTTTCACGAGGTCGCGATCTTAATTCCAGAACCAAAAAAAACAAAACACAAAGGACAAAGCACAGCGTCGAAGCCGCTAAGTCAGCGCCCCGCCGCACGAACTCCCGCTCCCCGCCGTGCAGCCGAAACAGTAATCCGCCGTCCGGATCGGCAACTCCGCGAACACCGCCGGATCGACATCCCACAACTTCAGCGGCTCGCGATTCCCGGTATCGTCGATCGTGTGCAGATTCATCATCTGATGGAAGTCGCAGTCGAAGACATCGCCCTCCCAACTAACGCTGATCGTGTTCCGGCACATCAACCCATCGACCGTCGACGGATTGAACGCCTCCTTCAGCACATCCATGTATTCCTGAAGCCCGCCGTTGTTCTTCAGGTAGGATCGAAACCGCGCGATCGGCAGATTCGTGATGCAGTAAAGACTGTTGAAATCGATATCGAAATGCTTCTTCATCTCGCGCTTGTATTCGGCCTCCAGCTCCGCCTGTTCCGGCGGCAGAAACGCCCCATTCGGATTGTAGACGAAATTCATCTCCAACTCCGGATCACGGCCATAGCCGAGCTCATTCAACTTCTGAAACGCCGAAATGCTCGAGTCGAAAACCCCATCTCCGCGCTGCTCGTTCACGTTGTCCGGCTCGTAGCACGGCATCGAGGCCACGATCACGACTTTGTGTTCGGCGAGGAACTCGGGAGCCCACTCGTAGCCAGGTTCGTTGAGAATCGTCGCGTTGAGCCGGTCCATCACCCGGCGCGGCTGATCGAAGCCGCGCACCGATTTCACGAGCCGCTTGAAATCCGGAACCATCTCGGGCGTCCCGCCGGTCATGTCGAGAGTCGGAATGTCCGTCTGCTCGAACCACTCCAAGACCTTGTCAACCGTCTCGCCAGTGATGATCTCCTTGCGCGCCGGCCCAGCGTTCACGTGGCAGTGGACGCAGGTCAGATTGCAGAGCTTGCCGACGTTCAGCTGGAGAATTTCCGGCGTCCCGCGGCGGAGCGGCGTTTCCGCGTCGGCGAGCGCGCGATCGAATTCGTTTTTGAGGTTAACCATTAATTTTAAGAGTTGGAGCCGACGAAGAGAGGTGGGATTCTGGGGCAACTCGGCGGATTGAAAAGTAAAATCGGACGGATCCCGCTTCCCGTCTGTAGCGGAATTCGCCAGAATTTCGAAGAGGCTGGTCGACCGGTCGAATTCTGGCAAATTCCACCACGTCCTGCGCCTCGACATCGAAGGCAATTTCGCTAACTTCCTCGCATGGCCAAAGAATCGACCTTCGAAAAGAAAACTACCGAACGTTCAAGGCCAGCGGCGCGGGCGTAAGGCGAAAAATTGCTCACCGGCGTCATTCCCGGCTCCCCTCCTGCGCCTTGTTAGCTTCTGGGTTTGGTCGATCTTCGAGGGTGAGGTCGATTCTCGAATTGGTCAGCCGGTTCCAAGCGTCGTCACTGAGTGTTTGGTTAAATGGCAAGGTCAACCGTGCGAGTGTCACCTTGGAAAATGGATCGATTGTTGGTTCGGTCTCGAGTTTGAACCCGAAGCGTTGATAGAATGTGCGAGAATGCTCGGTCGCAAGGAGCCCAAGTTCGGATATTTCATCAGGGTCACTTGTCGCCAAGCGCACCAGCACCAACGCAGTTCCAATCCCGCAACGCTGGCGTGAGGGATGAACGATGTCGGAGTGAAGAATCATACACCCGTTGCCGTAGTCTTGAGTGGCGGCAAATCCGACTGGCGTGTTGTGGAATTCGGCCGTCCAAGTTACTCCGTTGGGTATCAAATACGCCTCCTCCCATGCCTTCAGCCCCTTCCCAAGGACGCCCTCTCCAATTTTCCGAATTGCATCGCTGACGAAGTCGAAGTCCGCCTCTCCAATTTTCCGAATTGCATCGCTGACGAAGTCGAAGTCCGCCTCTTCAAATTGGCGAATTGAGACGCCTTCGAAATCATCTGATCGCATTAGGCCCTGTAGCATTTCTCTCTAGCTAACATTAAAGGTCAGACGCGGCGTTAGCCGTTGTCTGCACCGACTTGTGTGTGCCCAGCATGGGCGAGATGTAAATGGGGTGCAAGTCCCCTGTAGAAAGACCAGACATGATGAAATCATGAAGAAACTACCACCAGAAGCCAACTGCGTGCGGGCAACCG
>JBLHKS010000281.1:0-8542 GCA_047620505.1 Verrucomicrobiales bacterium
TCGAGGCCGCTAATTTGTCGCTTCGGCTATTACTTTTCGATAGTAGACAATCGCGCGCTTGTAACTCGCTTCAGCATCGCCTCGCTCGTCTTCCCTGATCTTCATATGCCGGTTTTGCCAGAGTTTTTCGATCATTTCGATGCACCACCGAGCACTTGCCGTTGATGCGCGGATAGGCTGGTCGGCGATAATCACGTTGACCGGATTTGTGTGAAGCTGGGGAAACTGGCGAAGCGCAACCCAACTGCTTTTGTCGATGTCAATCTCGAACGCGAGATCATGCTCTTGGCCATCGGCCGGAACCTCGCGAGATGCTACCGCCTCCCCATTGACGATGATCTCCACAAGTCGAGTCCCGCCGTCTGTAAAGCTGCCGTTTTTGCCAACGTGGAGGTTGACCGTGTCGCCGACTTTCGCGCGGCCCAATGGTGGATCCACAGTTCCGTAGGGCACGCCGATTGGCGTTTCGGGAGCGAACGAAACTCTGGCTTTGACTTCAACTTTTCCAGATTCGGCGAGCCTGACATCGCCAAAACCCGGATCGACTCCGCTAACGGAAAACTGAAGCGCATGAGCGTAGCCGTCACTCACGTAAGATTTCCCAGCCGCCAAGGCCTGACACCAAATGCTGTAGTCAAGTTTCTCGAGTTTGCCCAGCTGAACGTAAACCCGGCCCTGGCCGACTCGCGTGCCCGACATGCAGGGAAAATCCGTCTCGCCACTCGCCTTTACGGGCAATCCGCAATTCATGATGTGATACCAAGTGTTCCATTCCTGGATTCGCGCGGTGTCCATCGCGCTGATAAAATCACAAACACCTTCGACTGACGAAATCGCGATTTCCATCGCGCCCGCACCGTTCATCCCGGGAATTGCATAATTCGGCAGTTGCTCTGCAACGCGCTTCAGGCTCGAAACGAGTTCACTTTCGACGAGGTCGCCGTCTTTGTTGGAGTCGATCGTTTCGAAGGACTCCGGCAGCAGCTGCTGGGCTGACTCCTCGGCTGAAACGCGCCGATTTTCATCAGCATCAAGCTTCTTCACCAGACGCGCGGCTTCCTGCTCTGGCTCGACGTGAAGACCGCTAGCGCTATGCGCATAACCAGCGATACCACCCTGTTCCTTGCACCAGCGCATCACTGGAATCGTCCAGCTCGGCCAGCCCTTGGTTTTCGTTCCCTCGGAACCCGGAAACGTCTGATCCTTCAGATTTAAGAGGCAGACATGGCCGAGTGGAGCCGAGCCAAAGCCGCTGATTTCGAGATCGTATTTTATCAATGTCAGGGGCTCGCTGACGGGATCCCTGCCTGCGCGAAAAAACTGGCGTTGGTGCTCGAAACCGGGTCCCCAAGTCAGAATGCAGCCGACGTTGAGACCCTCGCCTTTGACGTGTGGCAGGACGTGCTCGGGGTTCATTCCGACGCTCGGAAACTGGTAATGCGCGCAGCCGCTGGCGTGGATGTGGTGATCGCCACTGTAGAATCCGTAAGCGCCGGCATCGACCCAGCGCTCGAGTTTCAATTCCAGCAGCTGCTGATCGGGAACGCGGATTTTATGGCGCTGAACGCGATACTCGGGACCGCGGCTGGCCTCGACGGAGAATTCGCCAGGTGGCAGGCTGACATGCTCGCCATCGGCTCGATAAATCTGGCGCTGAAAGAACAAATCTGGCGCGAGGCGCTTTGCCTGCGACGGGTAGATCCGGCCCGCTGAATCCTGGAACACAAGCCGCGCCGTGGTCGGTTTGCCGGTTTCGTCGAGGATCTTCAGCTTAACCGGAATCGACTGACTAACATTGAACAAAACTGGCGCTTCGGCGCGGAAACCAAGATCCTGCGTGCCGTCTCCGACATCAAACGCGATCGTCGCTTCCCGCTTCCCGTGCTCGCTGCTGGAGATCAGGGCGATCACGTATTCGACTTCGAGGCCGCTCAGATTCGGAGTCATCGGCTGATCACGAAACATCTCGACACTCAGAAACCGATCGGTCGCGCCTGCTTCGTTTTCGTTTTCGCGAAGGTCGAGGCGTTCTTGTCGCGTCAGGCTCCCTTGCGATGCGCCAGCGTAAACTTTTCCGGCCTGCGGGCTCGAAATTCTCAGCGGCGCGGTCACCGAAGCCAAATTGTGAATCCGGATGATCGACGGCGTGAAACCGTCTTGTTGAAGAATCGCCTTTGCCTTTCCCCGGGCGGCTTTGACGCGTGATTCGGGACTGATCTGGACTTCAAGCAGGACGTGACCGGCTAACGCGCGTTGCAAACCGGTTGCATCGCGTTCGCGAATCGCCGTCTGGATCGTTGCGGTTTTATCCAGGCTGAACGGACTTGCGCCAAGAAATTCCAAAGCCTCTAACAAGCGCTCCGCATTTGCGCCGAGCGGCTGAGCTTCGACGTCAATCGGATCGGAGTTTGCCAGGACGAACGTGGCGAAAAGCAGCGAGAACAGGCCGCCAAAAAAGGATCGGGTCATGCCCGATTCTACGCTTTTCGGAAGGACTTGCCTATCAAAGTTCCGGTGTAGACGAGGGCGGCGAGGATGACGATCACGGGGCCGGTCGGCCATTCAAGTGTGTAGCTCAGGCCGAGGCCTAACGATGTAAAAATCATCGCAAGGACGATGGCGATGATCATCGCGTGCCAGAGCCGTTTCGCGAATCGCATTCCGGTCGCGGCAGGAAGCACGATCAGTGCGATCGCCAGGACGACGCCAGTTAGCTGGACGAGCAACACAACGCTGAGCGCGGTGAGGATCAAAAGCATAAAGTAGTAAACCGGCGTGTTGATCCCTCGAAGCTGGGCGAATTCGCCGTCGAAACAGACAGCGAGGAGCTTGTTGTAGAACAAGAGGCTCAAGGTGATCACGGCGATCCCGAGAGCGAGCGTGATCCACAAATCGCGGGGCGAAATGTAGAGGATGCTGCCCATGAGAAAGCTTTCGAGGTTGCCTTGGAAGTTGGGCGAAAAGTAGAGGAACAGGAAGCCAAGGCTCATGCCAACTGACCAGGTAGCTGAGATAATCGTGTCTTCGCGCTCCTTCAAATAGAGGCTGACGACACCGATAATCAGAGCGGCGAGAATCGCGGCGATCAACGCACCTAACATTGGGTCAAACCACGTCCAGCCGAGTTTGTGCTGGATGAAAACGGCCGCGCCGATTCCGCCGAGGACGCAGTGCGCGATGGCAGCGGCGATATAGCTGATGCGGCGAGCCACGACGTAGCTGCCGACGATTCCGAAGCTCAAACTCGCGATGATTCCGGCAAAAAATGCCATCTGACTGATCGACTTCCAAGTCAGCAGCTGCTGGAGAAATTCACCCATGATCGTGGTCAGCTCCAAAGTGTTCGTGACGCAGTTCACCGCTGTAGATTTCGCGAATCGTGTGGCCGTCGAGATCGGAAACGCGGTGCTCGTGAACGTGGCGGTTGACGCAGAGGACTCGATCCGTCATCCGCTCTAACAAGCCGATATCGTGGGAGATGATCAGCGTCGTCATTCCCTTCGGGAGCCTGTCCAGAGTCTTGAGAAACTGCTCTTCGACACTGAGATCGATGTTCGCGGTCGGCTCGTCGAGCAGGAGCAGATCGGGCTCGGCTGCGAGAGCTCGGGCGATCAGAACTCGCTGCTTTTGGCCGCCTGACATTGCGGCGAAAGGGCGGTCGGCGAGGTCGGCGAGACCGACTTCGGCTAACGCATCGGCGGCAACCGCGCGGTCGGCTTTGGCGTAGATTCCGTACCACGGCAATCGATCGAGCCTACCCATCAGAACGACTTCGTGCGCGGTTATCGGGAATTTTGTATCGAACTGCAAGTGCTGCGGAACGTAGCCGATGTGTTTGCAGCCGATGTGCGGGCTGTGGTCGAGAATTTCGATTTTCCCGGTCTGCGGCTTGAGCAAACCTAGGGCGAGTTTGAAGAGCGTAGTCTTGCCTCCTCCGTTAGGCCCGACGACCCCAACGCAGGCGCCTTCCTCAATTGCGAAGCTGGCGTCGTCGATCACCACCGGCGCGGCGTAGCGAAAACTGACCTGCTCGAATCGAAGGGCGGTCATCGAGATTCCTCGATTGCTTTCGCCAGCGAACGCAGCGTCGCGAGGACATCGCGGCCGAGCGGATCGACCAGAGTCAGCTTCGCGCCGATCGCTTCGGCGATTCGCTCAGCACCGCCCTGGCTGAATTGCGGCTGCACGAGAATCAGCTTCACTCCGTCTTTTTTGGCGTCCGCGATGATCCGTGTTAGCTGCTTCGGCGAGGGCTCGCGGCCGCCGGTTTCGATCGCGATTTCTTCGAGGCCGTAGGCGTCGGCGAAATAGCCGAAGGCGGAGTGGAAGACGTAGAATTTGGTTTTTGCGAGGGGCTCGAGCCGAGCCAGCAGCTGCTGGTCGAGCTCGATGATTTTTTTGGTGAAGGCTTCGGCGTTCGCCTCGAAAACATCTGCGTGATCAGGATCCAGGGCGCTCAATTCTGAGGCGATGGTCTGGAGCTGAAGCTCGACGAGTTGCGGCGAAAGCCAGGTGTGAGGATCGAAATCGCCGTGCGCCTGATCGTGGCTGTGGTCATGACCGTGATCGTGATCGTGCTCTTCCATTCCGCGAAGAGCGAGGCCTTTGGTCAGGTCGAGCAACTGCAGATTCTCAGTTGTCTCGGTGATTTTCTCAGCGAGCAGCTGCTCAAACGGCATGCCAGCGGTGAACCAGACATCTGCGTTAGAAATCGCAGTGACGCGGCGCGGTGTCGGGGTGAATTCGTGAGGGTCCTGACCTTCGTCGACGAGGATAGTAAGCTCGATATGTTCGCCTCCAACGGCTTCAACGAGACCGGCGTGAGGAACGATGCTGACGGCGACTTTGATTTCGGCCAACGCCGATTGCGCCAGAGCGAACAGAAGAAAACTGAGAACCAATAGCTTCATGGTTCGGCCAGTTTATGCAATTGAGTTGCAAAAGCAAGCGTTTCGAAAGAAGCGCAGCGGACGTCACTCGCGATTCTTCGAGTCGATCTGGATCGTCACCGGTCCATCGTTAATCAAAGCGACTTTCATGTCAGCACCGAACTCGCCAAGCGCGGGCGGTTTTCCGAATTCGCGCTCGATCGACTCGAGAAATTTTTCGTAAAGCGGAATCGCGGTCTCGGGCCGCGCTGCCTTGATGAAACTTGGTCGGTTCCCTTTCTTTGTGCTCGCATGCAAAGTGAACTGGCTGATCACGAGAGCTGAGCCGCCGATGTCGAGCGCCGAGCAATTGATCTTGCCGTCGTCATCGCTGAAAATCCGCATCTTCGCGATCTTGCCAGCTAGCCACTCAGCGTCTTCTGGCGAGTCGGCTTCTTCGATGCCTAACAAAACCAAAACGCCGGCTCCGATCTCACCTCGAACCTCCCCCTCGATGGCGACGCTGGCTTCGGATACGCGTTGGATGACAGCTCTCATTTCGAATAGAACTTGGAATCTGCGCTTCTCAGGATAGGATGCAACCGCTTCGACCGTCTCACTCGGGTCGAGTGAATTTCTGTTTCAATTTGATTATGGACGATTGTCCCAAAAAGCGTCTCGCCGAGGATCTGGTGGCCTCGTACCACGAAGTCGGCGGCATCAATCGGATCGACTGCACGAACCTGCCTTCGAAGCGGACGGTCGCGTCGTTGTGCGAAGAATTGCTCGCGTTGTTGTTTCCTGGTTACCACGATGAAGAGCCGATTCACGACGATGACATCGACGAAATCACCGCGCGCCGGATCAATGGACTTGTCGATCGATTCGCGCCCGAGGTGGCTAAGAGTCTGCGTTATGACGAGCAGCGCGGCGGGGAACACGCGGAAATGCCGGAGGAGATGGTTTGCGGTTTTCTCCAGCAGCTGCCGGAGATCCGTCGGGTCCTGAAGACCGATGTTGAAGCGGCTTACGAAGGTGATCCGGCGGCGACGAACAACGAAGTGATCATCCTTTCGTATCCAGCGATTGAGGCGATTGCGATCCAGCGTCTGGCACACGTGCTCTATAAGAAGAGCCTTCCGCTGCTACCACGAATGATGACCGAGTGGGCGCACAGCCGCACTGGGATCGACATTCACCCTGGCGCTGCGATCGGAACGCATTTTTTTATCGATCACGGCACGGGCGTGGTGATCGGCGAAACCTGCACGATCGGCAATCACGTTAAGCTCTATCACGGAGTCACGTTAGGCGCTTTGAGCTTTCCCAAGGACGCTGAGGGCCGAGTCGTCAAGGGCAACAAGCGGCATCCAGACGTTGAAAACTGGGTCACGATTTATCCGAACGCGACGGTGCTTGGCGGCGAGACGCGGCTTAGCGATCGTAGCACGATTGGGGCGAACGTCTTCCTGCGGCGAAGCGTTCCGGCTGACACGTTGGTTACGACTGAAGGTGCGGCGCTGCGATTCCTTAACAAGAAGACTGGTCTTGAGATCGGCGTTCTGGATCCGGATTCAGAAGTGATGATCTGAAAAAAACTAACATTGTTCGAATCAGAGGATTGATCTTGAGCCGTTTTTCCGATCTACTGAAGCGGATGGCATTTCCGCACCTTCGAAGAATTCAGGATATTCAGCAGTTGGATCTTTTCGAACCGATTGCGTCTCCGCCCCCGCAACCCGCTCCGCCTGATGCTAAGCAGGAAAAAGATGAGGCGGCCAAACCCGTCGAACAGCCATCTCCCGGAGTCAACGAAGAGCTCACAGCGTTGGCGAAGCAGCTCAGCCGATCACTAGGATTATCGCGGTTAGCCAAGTCCGTCCACGTGACTTGGAATCCCCGGCTGAAGACGACGGCAGGCCGCGCTTACCGTTCTGGCTGGATGATCGAGCTGAATCCGCGACTCGCAGACATCTCTCAAGAGGAGATCGACCGGACGTTTCGGCATGAATTGGCGCACCTCGTTTCCTACGCGCGCGCCGGGCGGAATCGCATCGCCGCCCACGGACCGGAGTGGCGACAGGCGTGTGCCGACCTCGGAATTCCCGGCGAGGATCGCTGTCATGATCTGCCGTTCGAGCGCTCCCGGCAGCGGCGAAAATGGGCCTACGAATGCCCAAAGTGCGGGCACATTCTTGAGCGAGTCCGGCGGGTAAAATTGGCGGCGGCTTGTTATCAGTGCTGCCGCAAATTCAATCACGGGCGATTCGATCAGCGGTTCAAACTGATCGAGCAAAGGATCGTCCCCGGGATTTGAAGGGCCGCTCTCGAGCAACGTCGAATCCCATCGCCGGAGCGTTGCGGATCGATTAGAGAGCGCTACAATTCTGGCCGACCACGTTTTCATGACCGATCCAAGCCAACGCTCGAACAGCGCGAGTTTTACCCCACGCCGCCGATTTCTACAGACCGCGCTCGGCTCAGCAGCTGCTGGCGCGCCGCTTCTTTCTCATCAGCTCGCGCAGGCCGAAGATGTCTGGGAAATCGTAAAATACCAGGAACGCGAGTACGTCACCGCAAGCAGCGTTCACGTCTTTTATCGCTTCCAGAAGTTCACTCGCGATGAGAAAGATCTGGTCTTCCGCAGCTCGAACAGTTTGATGAAATGGACCGTCGGCAGCCAGTCGATTTTCATCAACAACATCCGATTCAATCTCAGTTATCCGATCGTCGAGCAGAACAAAAAGGTTCTCGTTTCACGCGTCGATCTTCAAAAGCTGCTCGATCCCGTACTACGGCCTTGGTACATCAAAACCACGCAACAATTCGATACGGTCACGATCGACGCTGGGCATGGCGGCCACGACAGTGGTGCCAACGGAAAGCATGGTTTGGAAAAAGACTACGCGCTCGACCTTGCGCTCAGGCTAAGCAAGACGCTTAAAAAGCTCAAGCTGAAAACCCACCTGACGCGCGACAAAGATGTCTTCATCACCCTGCCGAACCGCGTCAAAATCGCCAACGAAGTCGACGATTCAATCTTCGTCAGTATCCACTTTAATCATGGAGGCACAGGAACCGCGTCAGGCATCGAAACCTACGCCCTCGCACCGCAGGGAACGAGTTCAACGAACGACGGAACCGTGTCAGCCAGCAAGTTTGAAGGAAATCAGCGAGACGGCGAAAACATCGCGCTTGCCACCGCCGTGCACGCCATGGTGATGGCGAAAATCGAGACTGAGGATCGTGGGATCCGAAGGGCACGCTTCAACGTGCTTCGCGGAATCAACAAACCCTCGATTCTGTTTGAAGGCGGGTTTGTCACGAATTTCGAAGAGAGCAAACGGATCGACACCGAGCTTTACAGGGAAAAAGTCGCGCAAGCGATGGCTGGCGGGATCATGAACTTCCGCAACGCGCTCAAGGGCTAAAGCTCAAGAATCCACGGGTGCCGCCTTGATCAAATCGTAGCAGATCAAGCGGTCTTTCGTCCGCACCACAAGCTTCGAACCGCTGATCGCTGGCGTCGGGCATTTCAGAGCGCCAACCTTCGTGCGGCCCAGCAGCTGGTGCTCGGCCGGGTTCGCTCCGACCATCGCCAGAAAGCCGCCGTTACTCTCCAGCACGAGGAATTTGCCGTCGGCGAGAATCGGCGAGGAGATGTCCGACTGGCG
>JBLHKS010000282.1:0-8517 GCA_047620505.1 Verrucomicrobiales bacterium
CCACGGACTTTCCAATCCCAGTAACAAAGCATAGTGATGGGCGAGGCTTTTCATTCATACACTCTACTACGATGCTTTCAGCTGCCACGATATTTCCTGAAGAGCCTCTTTTTTATCCTTCTTCGGCTTGTCGTCGCCGCGCCTTTTCTTTTGGATCGGGTCGGCTTTTTTCGTCGCTTCGACGTGCGGCTTCAGGGCGGCGGTCAGCTGCGCGTGAACCACGGCGAGCTGCTCCGGAACGCCGTTCGCGGTTAGATCGATCTTCTCAAGCGGATCATCGTCGGTGTCGAAAAACTTGCCCGATGCGTAAAGTTTGTAGCGCGCATTCCGAACGTGCTGGGATGCCTTTTCGCGGACGCCGTTACGCTCGTACCAGCAATAAATGTACTCACGCGGCTCATAGCCAGCGGCGGCCTTGAAAAGCTGCTTCAAGCTCTGCCCATCGACCTCTGCCGGAATCTCGCCGGCTCCAACGTCAACCGCGGTCGGCAAGACATCGCTCAAATCGACCAGCTCATCGCGAACTTGGCCCGACTGGATCGTTCCCGGCCAACTCGCGATAAACGGCACGTGCGTCCCGCTGTCCTTGGTCGAGCCCTTGCCGCCAGCCATTTCGCGGCCGTCAAACTCGTGTTTCACCCCGGTGTAAGTTCCGTTGTCGCAGGTAAAAATCACGAGAGTGTCCTTACGCATTCCTAATTCGTCTAACTTGTTCACCACTTTGCCGACCATCGCGTCCGTCATCGTCACCATCCCGGCCCAGTATTTCTGATCTTTGAAACCACCCGGCTCGTTCTTCGCGTCGCGCCACATTTCAGGATCCCAGTCGGGGCTGCCCGGCGTTGGAACGAACGGCCAGTGCGGCGGGATCATCGGGTAGTAGATGAAAAACGGATCTTCGCTGTCCTTCTGCTCTTCAATGAAATCGCACAGGTAATCGGAAACCAAATCAGGGCCGAATTCGCCATTTTTGAAATCGAGTTCCTCTCCATCGATTTCCAGACCCGGATTCGGATACCGGCTCGGCCGACGCGTCAGCTGCCAGAGGCAATGCCGGTCGAATCCAAAATTCTTCACCCCCTCAAACCCGCCCTGAAGCTGCCATTTCCCGCCGATCGCCGTTTTGTAGCCCGAGTCGCGCATTAAATTCCCAAACGTCACCACTTCCGGATCGAGCTGGCCGAATTTTACGTAATTTCGATTGTTGTAGATCCCGGTCATGATCTGAACTCGCGACGGAGTGCAGATCGGCTGCGAGTGAGCGTTGTTGAAGCGCATCCCGCTCTCCGCGAGTTTGTCGAGATGAGGGGTTTGATAGAGTTTGCTGCCGTGACAGGACAGGTTTTCATAACCCATGTCATCGGCCATGATAACGATCACGTTAGGGCGATCCGCTGCGTTGGCGGAGATCGCAAGGGCGGCAAAAAATAGGGTGAGAAGCGGCTTCATTTGTAAAGCCTACGTCAGCAGCTGCTCGCCGATATCTCAATGGATTTCAGTAGCCATTTTCGTCTACGCGGCAGGGCGTGATGATCGCCTCTGGCATGCCGTGAAGCGTTTTTTTGTCTTCGGGACAAATCGTCGCCATCACGCCTGCCAGTTTCGGCTTTCCGGCTGATCGACCGTTTTCAGCGCCCGGAACAAAATAGTAGGGGCAGAGCCGGACCCGTCCGCTCAGCGTCAGCAGCTGCTGGGTTTCTTCGTCGACCCATGGATGTTCAACCAGGCGGCCTTTGTGGAATTCCTGCAGGATGTAGGGATGCGTAGGGAACGAGTCGATCGCTTCCTTGAGCGCCCCGGTCCACTCGGTCTGTGAGAGATCAGCCGCCATGTGAACGCCGCGGCTGCCCCAGGCTTTTTCGCTGAAACCGCTGATTTTCAGGACAAAATTGCGTTCGCGCTGACTGAACTCGCCAAGTTCTTCGAAGCTCTGCGCTTCGAGCCGCGGGAGGACGGCGTGGTGGGGGAGCGGGGCCGGATCGACGACCCAACCGAATGGAATGAGCTGCTGGAGCCAACTCCAATTGCTTGCTCGCAGTTCGCGACGCCAGATTTCACGAAGCGGATGCGACCAGAAAAGAGCGAGCCAGAGTTTTTCGTCGAGGTAGGCCTTCATCGGCGCGTTGATCGGGCCGATATCGCCGATTTTCTGCTGAGCCAGCAGCTGCTGGGCGAAGGGAATGTTCGGAAGGTCGAAAAGTTCGAAAAATCGGTAAATCGCGGCCGCGCCGGGTTCGTAGGATTCCGCTTGGGCGACGTTCCAGGTTTTGGCCGAGCCGTCGAGTTTCCTCAGCTCTTCGCCGAGCCACTCGGTTTCAGGCCGATAATCGCTCGATTCCTCCGAAATCACGATGTCGGCCCCTTTTGGAAACATCGAGGAAAACCCCGAAAACACTCCGTCTCGCCCGCCGATGATCGAGTCGGCGAAACCAAGATCGGCGTAGGTCCGGTTAAGCCAACCGGTCAGCCCGATGCCGCCCGGAACGGTGTCGAGTTCGGTGATCGCGAAGCCGTTGTCGGTCAAAACGAGGTCAGGCCGGATAACCAGCGGGACGTGCTCGAAAGTCGCGTGTTGCCGGCCGAAAGCCTGCAGCTGCTGGGGTTTTCCGCGATTGAGGTAGTCGGCCACCCAGCTTGGAGCGGTGCCGGTGACGCTGCGGCGATAAATCAGGTTAGTCGTTTTCTGGAAACGATGCAGGACCGGCCCGAGACGCTCGAGAGCGGAAACGGTCGCCGGAGAAAGCGAAAATGGTTCGGGCGAAATGCGCCAGGTTTTGTCGCGGAACATCCCCTCGCTCGGGAACGCGTCTTTGACTCGACCGACGGCGTCAATCGCAGCTGTGGGGTCGGTTTTGGGGCTGGGCAATCGATCGTGCATCCGAAATCAGTCTTACTGCAATTGGCGAAGAGCGGCTCTAACGAGTTCTTCGACCGGCAAATCGCCGCTCCCGGCTTTCGTCGCGGCGATCACGGCTTTGGCGGCTTCGCCCTGTTTGTAACCCAGGGAAATCAGCGCCAAAACGGCGTCGTTCTGCTTTGCCTGCTCTGGAGTCTGCTTGATCGCGGAGCCCGCAACTTCCCAAGCGGCTGTGACTCCGACTTTGTCCTTCAATTCCAGAACAATCCGCTCAGCTGTCTTTTTGCCGAGCCCCTTAATTTTTGAGATCGCGACGAGATCGCTGCTGACCACCGCGGCCTTAAATTCTTCGACCGGAATTCCGCCGAGAATGGCCATCGCGACCTTCGGCCCGACGCCGCTGACGCGATTGATCAGCAATCGAAACAAGTCGCGTTCCTCCGCCGTCAAAAATCCATAAAGCGTCTGTTCCTGCTCGCGAATGTGGTGATGAGTCAGGATCGTGACCGTCCCGCCCGGAGCACCGATCCGGTCCAGACATGACAGAGTCACGATGACTTCGTAGCCGACACCGTTCACGTCTACCGTGATCTGGCTCGAAAGATTGTCCTGCAACACGCCCCGTAGAAAAGTAATCATCGATCGTCTATTGTCGCTTTTTGCGAAAGCAAGCTTACTTCTACTGTCGATGGAACAGGGTCAATCCAAAACTCTAACACGTAGTTTCCCGACTCAGCAGCTGCTGGGTTTGGCAACGGCTTTTGTGGTGCTGTCAGGGTTCGCAGCAGACGAAGAACCCGCCGAAGAGACGAAGGCAGCGACCGGAGTCATGCTCGCGCCGAGGTTCATGGGCTATCAGGTTTCCCGCGAGATCGAAGGCGCAAAATCAACCGTGATGGTTCCAGCGCAGCTCGACCAACTTGTGCTGGAAACCCTCACCGAAGCGCGATGGAAGGAAGAAAAGCTCGATTGGGACAGCTGGATGGTCGAGACCCTGAAAACCGCCGACCAGTTGATTGAGGAAATCGATGTCGAGTGGTTCAAGGACGACAACGAGGTATTTCTTTACGCATCGATCGATTCAAAAAGCCCGCTGCTCTCAAGCGTGGTGTTTTCTGAGAAATTTCTCCCTATTTTCGAAGAACGCTTCGGCTCCGCGGTCCTCGTTGTGATTCCAGATCGGTCGAGCATCTTCGTTTTTCCCAAATTCGCTAGTAAACTCGAAAACTACAGCATCACGCTTGCGAAGCGATATCGCGAATCGCTATCAAAAGTGAGCGACGAGATCTTCGAGATCGACGCCGAAGGCTGCCGGGTCGTCGGATCGCTGAAGGATTAACATTCGACCTCTCAGCGGATTGCAAGAAGCCCCGAATTTGCAAAATTGTTTCGCAAAATTAAGAAATCAGGGCAACAAAATTGATAAAAACATCCTGAACTTCGAAAAGCTGCTCGCGCCAGTTTCGATCTGTGATACAGTGGGGCCTATGTCTACATCAAGAAGAACGAGATTCTCACGCCGTGTCCCTGATCATGTGACCGACGAACTGGTGTCAGTGCTCTCAAGACCAGATGCATTTTTGTTCAATGAGCTCTTTGAAGTAGTTTATGAAAATTTGAAAAAGCGCAACGCAGTCAGTGGCGGTGAAGAAATGCTTCGTCTTCGTGCCTACGAAAAGCTTCAGAATCTGGTTACTCGCGGTCTTGTCGAGAAAAACACCAAACGATATCGCGGGCTTGATCGGATCGAAGAGGCTTCCAGCGCCCATGTCGCCAAGTTGGCGGCTGCGGCCAGCGCCGCAAGTGCAAAGGCAGCCGCAGAGGCAGCCGCAGAGATAGAGGCAGCAGCGGCTGCTTCCACAGCGACCAACAGCTGAGGAATCTCAGTAGTATTGGGGCTCGATTCGTCGGGCCGACCATCATTTCACTTGTTTTCAGATTTGGGCGGTGTAATGCAGAATTCTGCGTTTCACCGCCCGTTTCATGTACACGGATGGCCTGAAATCTGAACCTCATTTTTTGATTTAGACCGATGCTTCAGGAATTTATCCCGGTTCTCATCCAAATCATTCTCGCCGCCGGACTCGCTGGCGCGATTCTGATTTCCAGCGTCATGCTCGGGCGCAGCGCTCGATCGAATCCAGTGAAGGATTCGGCCTACGAATGCGGAATGCTCCCAGTCGGCGACGGCCAGGCCAGGTTCAGCGTCAAATTTTACCTCGTGGCGATGCTGTTCGTCATTTTCGATATCGAGGTGGTCTTCCTTTACCCTTGGGCCGTCAATTTTCGCGAAATGCTCGCCGATCCCAAAATCGGCATGACTATGTTCTGGAGCATGCTGAGTTTTGTTGGCATTCTCTTCATTGCTTACCTTTACGCGTTGAAAAAGGGCGCTCTGGACTGGAAAAATTGATCCGCTCGCGCGCAACCGGACTGGCAAACTCCGGTTACATCCCTGAAAATTCTGGAGACTTTAACCATTTCGCGAAATTTGCCATTTCTGGCTGATTTCGCCTCGCTGCTCCCCCCTTCTGATCATGGTCCACTACATTGCACTCTATAAACTCCGTGCTGACGTTTCTGATGAGCAACTGGAGAACATGATCCGGGCGACACGCAGCCAGCTTCTCAAAATCCCCGAAGTGCTTCACATCGCCAGCGGGCAGAAAATCAATCGCGACAGCGAATGGCCGTTTTTCGTGTCCGTCGATTTTGAATCGCTCGATAAAATGGCGATGTGTCAGGATGACCCGATTTACATCAAGTTCAAAGAAGAGGTCATCCGGCCCTACACCCGGGATGCGCTTGAGCTTCAGTATGAGACGGAGCCAGGCAAAGACACCAAATACTCCTGAGAGGGGCGGAAACTCCTCCGAACGGTTGATTCTACAGCGCACCTGACCTGACCAAGGACGGTTCTACGCGCTTTTGTGCTTGGATCTTCAGGCGATTTTGGTATTCTGATCCAGTTAGCAGCTGCTGGCGCGATCCCGATTGCCAACAGCCAAGCGGTCCAATTTCGTAGGGAACCGCAGCGATCGAAAAACCTCAAATCCCAAGGAGCAAAGATGAAAAGAATGATCACCCTCGCCAGCGCCCTGCTGGCATTTTGTATTTTCGCACCTCTTGCCCAGGCCGAAAACAAGGACCAGGAACTCTACGGCAAAGGGAAAGCTGCGTTCGAAAGCGGAAACTACAAAGTCGCTTATGAAGTCTTCACCGACCTCGTAAAACGCCACCCCAGTCACGCGAAAATCCGTTATTACCAGCGCAACTCGCGCCTCAAGCTTCTTCAAGTCGCTCCGAAAGCCGGGCTTGAAGCGGAACTTCAGGCGATCAAAGTCCCTGAAATATCGCTCGAAGACGCCAGTCTCGATCTCGCCTTCCAATTCATTACGATGAAGGCAACGGAACTTTCAGGCGGAGAAATTAAGGCCAATTTCATCTACAAAGGCCCGAAAGACGAGCGCGAGGACCCGCAGATCTCGCTAAAACTCACCAACGTTCCGTTGAGCGAAGTCATCCGCTACATCGGAGAGATGACTGGCACGCATTTCAAATTCGAGCAGCACGCAATCGTCGCGACGCCAATTCGCAATCTCGCGGTTCCTGCCGAAACTCAGCCCGCACCGGCCAAAACGATAGACCCCTTCGCTCCACGGGCGAAAAAGGACGATCTGAATCCGTTCGCCTGAGGTTCTCGAAATCTCGATTCGTTTGGCTGATCTAAGTTAGCCGAACGAAAGTTTACTGATCGCGGACGACTTTGCCGCCGATCCCAAGAATCGTCGCGTTCTGTTTTGCGGTCTCAGCTTCGGCAATGTTTCCGTCTGCGACGTACATCTGGGAAAGCGCAGTCCAAGCGAGCTGATCGTTTGGCTGAAGGGTCGTCGATTGGAGAGCGGCACCGATCGCCGGCTTTAAATCGCCGTTTTTCATCAGCGCCAAGCCCAGCGCGTGCCAACCGTCGAAGAACTCGGGATCGATTTCGACGCACTGCCGGTATTTTTCGACCGCGCTCGCCAGATCGCCGACCGCAAGGTCTCCGGTTGCGTCGTCAAAAAGTTCATCGCGCTCGCACGCCTTATTGGAATCTAAGCTCAAAGCTAGATTTTTACGACCGGATGAAATCCTCGATACTGCGGGGTTCTTTTTCGTCCGCAGAGTTTATGAAAAAGGGATACTGCGGCTCGGCTTCTTTGATTCGCTCGCCGAACCAGGAGTTGAATGCTCGAGTTACAGCCTGCGAGCGCTGATCATCGTAGATTCGCTGGCGGTCGACTTCAGCGCTGGCCCTTTCCGGAAGCGCGCGCGCAGCGAGGTAAATCAGCAACGCTCCATCATCGAGCAGCTCCGGATCACTGATTTCACCTGCGCGAAGAGTTTTCGCGAGACTCGAGGCCAGATAAGCGTGGTCGGAGCCCGTTGCCGATGTTTCAGAAGAAAACGGAGGAAGATAAACGGCCTCAACTCCCGCTGCTTTCATCGCGTCTTCCACAGTTTTGGCTGTCTTGATTTCAGCCGCGATTTTTTCTTTCAATTCCGCAGCAGCCACTTCTAGCCGGGAGTTGATTTCCTGCTTCGTCAGAATCTCAACAATCTCTTCTCGAGCCTCCTCAATGGTCAGCTGAGCAGGAGGCACGATTTCGGTCAGGCGATAAAGATAGATTCCCTGCATCCCTTCAAACGCGACAACACGATCAATATCGCTTTCCTGGATAGCTCTGAATAGCCCGACCATCATTACAGGCTCTTCGTTGAAAGGCTCAGGAACGGCCTCGAAAGCATCAGCAAACATGAGGTGCATCTGCGGTCCATATCTGGAAAGGAACTGGCGCAGCTGATTGGGATCTTCCGGAATCCCGATCGAATTCAGATCAAGCGGGAATGCTTCAGCTTTGGCCAGCTCCAGCGGAGTGAAATCCTCAGCCTCTTTATGCTCATCATTGTAGGTCGCAATCGCCTGCTCCAAGGTGCCTCCTTCTTCGTGGGTTGAGCCGTACATTCGGTTCACCGCATTTCGAATCTGAGTCGACTGGAAGCGCCACTGCTCGGGCGTAAGCGACTCTTCTTCGGGTTCCGCATTTTCAGCCTCCGCAAGTTCGGCATCTTTCTTCTCAGCAGCGGGTTCAGCAGCTGCTGGCGCGGCAGCCTCAGGTTCAGTCTTTTTCTTATCGGCAGCGGGCTCAGCAGGTGCTAGCGCAGCAGCCTCAGGTTCAGTCTTTTTCTTATCGGCAGCGGGTTCAGCAGGTGCTGGGGCGGCCGGCTCAGGTTCGGTCTTTTTCTTATCGGCAGCGGGTTCAGCAGGTGCTGGCGCGGCCTCAGCAGGTTCGGCCTTTTTCTTATCGGCAGCGGGTTCAGCAGGTGCTGGGGCGGCCTCAGCAGGTTCGGCCTTTTTCTTCTCAGCAGCGGGTTCAGCAGGTGCTGGGGCGGCTGTCTCAGGTTCAGCAGGCTTGATTTCAGAATCTGCATTCTCCGTTCCCTCCTGACAATCGTCGGCTTCCGGATCAGTCTCAGGTGCTGCGGGCGCGGGCTCAGGTGCTGCGGGCGCGGGCTCAGGTGCTGCGGGCGCGGGCTCAGGTGCTGCGGGCGCGGGCTCAGGTGCTGCGGGCGCGGGCGCTGGAGTCGTGGGCGCGGGCGCTGGAGTCGTGGGCGCGGGC
>JBLHKS010000283.1:0-8405 GCA_047620505.1 Verrucomicrobiales bacterium
ATTCGTTACCCTGACGGCCCGAAGCCGGGCAAACTCAGGGCAACTTGACCGATGGGAACCGCCCGGTGCGGACCCGCATGCCGGGTGGTGTGGGGGGAGCGGGTTCAAACCCCGTTCCTACCCGATTGTCACAGGAAACTCCGCTCCGGTAACCCGCTCGAGGAAAGTAGAGAGTTCCTCGGCAGCAAACTTTTCCGGTTCGGTCGCCTCGGCTGATCGAACAATCGTGTATTCCGATGCGCCCTGGCTGGAGAGGGTCAGGTTCTGCTGCGCAATCGCGGCCGAAGTGATGAAACAGATAAGAAGGATGAGGAAATGAAATTTCATCGGGTATAGTGCTTGCCGCCTTTGGCGGACCGACTCACTAGCCGTCCGTCGGTCCGTCAGCGCTTGAGGGTGCAACTCATCCACGCATCCTCGGGTAAAGAGGAAAATTCTTCCCCACTGACACGGGTTGCGGGGAAAGTTGCGATTGCCTGAATTGAGGTCAGAAGAAGCCTGAGGGCATATGTTTTCATGTCTTTTGAGATTATTCAACCCACTCGGGAACCGTGCCGTCGTCGGTGGAGGCACCCTGGAGAAGCCAGTCGAGCGTGAAGCGCTTCAGAACGCCCTCCTTGCCATGTTCATAGAGAAGATAGATCCAACCTTCCGAAGGGGTTCCGGGGCGTCCCGCGGCCAGCGACGAATAGGCGAAGGGGCCCGGTTCGATGAGTCGTTTGATGGGCCACGTCTCGCCGCCGTCGAAGCTGGCCCACAGTGTGCCACGCTCCCGGCCCTTGTCGCTTTCGACGTTGCTGAAGACGAGGATGTCCCGGTCGACGACGGGGAGACGGACGAGCCCGTGCATGAGTCCATAGCGAGAATTCGTGTTGCCGTCGGGAAGCACCCCACTGACCCGCAGGTCACGCCACGTCTGGCCGGCGTCGTAGCTCCATGCTAGATGTTTTCGGGTGTGGTCGAGTCCGTCCGTGGCGAGGTGACGCCGGGCCATCAGGAGGATGCGTCCGTCAGATAGTTCCACCACCGCGGCCTCGTTGGTGCCGAACGCCGGAAAGGGAGTGCTCGTGTCCCAGGTTACTCCCCCGTCGTCGCTGAAGATCGCATTCACGAAAGCATCCGCCGGTCCTCCGGAAACGTTGCCCCCCATGTAGTTGCTCGTGGTTCGGATGAGTCGACCGGGGCGAGGTCCATGCCGCAGCGTGATCCCGTTTTCATCCATGTGCAGCGAGGGGATCACGCCGTCCTTCCGGCGATGGAGCGGATGAATGACGAAAGCGCCTTCGCGCGCCCACGTCTTTCCCGCATCACGACTGCGATAGAGGCGGCGGTCTTCGGTTGGAGGATGGTGGGCCTCGACGAAGACGAGCAGATCCCCCGTGATCTCATCGACGAGCGCTCCTCCCCCGTGGAACCCGGGATCGGAAACGATAACTTCGTCTTCCCAGGTCGAGCCACCGTCCGGACTGCGTCGTGTCCGGTACTTTTCGCTTCCCCAGGTCGCCACGACGGTACCGTCGGCGGCAACGATCACGTTCGGAAAACGGCCTCCTTCAAAGAGAGCGTTGCCATCCAGTTTCCGGGGCTCCAGAAAAGGTGCGAGTACCCCTTCCCCGGGAGAGACGGCCCACTCCTGCAACGGCCGCCGGGTTGGCGGGTTGACCTTTTCGGGGGGCTCGCCTTCGCGAACGATTTTGGGCGGAGCCTGATAGGCTGAAGTCTCTTTGCCTTTTTCTTCGGATAGCCCGGACTGCATGAGGAGGAGAGCAAAAGAGGCTACCGCGATACTCGGGCGGGGGATAAACGGGAATTGGTTCTTCATGATAAATTGGCGTGACGTTTCATTCAGGGAGATCCGAGCGAATCACTGTCGGGCTCGGCGGTGGCTCCGGACACAAGTGTGAACGATACGATTGATAGAAAATTGCTTTTTCAAGGCCTAAATGCAAGCCGCTTGCGGCCCTCGGGTTGGATGGGGTGCAGGGACCGGGAACTCCTTCGCGCAGTCGATGCCTTTATCCCTCGCGAACCTGGTCCAGCCGACGTGGATGCGTTTGCCGTCCACATCGTTTGTTGTCACAGGAAACTCCGCTCCGGTAACCCGCTCGAGGAAAGTGGAGAGTTCCTCGGCAGCAAACTTTTCCGGTTCGGTCGCCTCGGCTGATCGAACGATCGTGTATTCCGATGCGCCCTGGCTGGAGAGGGGCAGGTTCTGCTGCGCAATCGCGGCCGAAGTGATGAAACAGATAAGAAGGATGAGGAAACGAAATTTCATCAGGTATAGTGCTTCGACAGACAGGTTTCATTGTGGCCTTTTCATTGAACTAATCAGGCGCGGGAGGGCCGAAAAGGAAATACCTATCAGTTTAGTTCAGTTCTCGTGAAGAAAAAAGTGGCCATCATCGGAGGCGGAATCGTCGGACTCGCGACGGCTTACAAGCTTAGCCAGAGTCAGCAGCTGCCCGGTTTGAAGATCACGATTTTCGAGAAGGAACTCGAGCCCGGCCGGCATCAGAGCACGCACAACAGCGGCGTCCTTCACTGCGGGCTCTACTACAAACCCGGTTCCTACAAAGCCCGGCTCGCGGTGACCGGAATTCGCGAAATGACGGCTTTTTGCCAGGATCACGAAATCCCGCACGAAATCTGCGGAAAGCTCGTCGTCGCAACGGACGGAGTCGAGGAAGAGCGGCTTCGGAAACTCGAAAAACGGGGGGCGGCGAACGGTCTCAAGGGCCTGAAATGGATGGACGCCGACGAAATGCGCAAGCGCGAGCCGAACGTGGCTGGAGTCGCTGCGATCGAGGTCCCGGAAGAGGGGATCGTCGACTACAAAGCGGTCTGCGAGGCGTTGAGCAGCTGCTGCCGCGAACGAGGTGTCGAGATCAAATTTGGCGAAGCGATCTGCGAGTTTGAGGAGCCCGAAAATGGCTCTGGGAGCTGGATTCTCCGGTCGAGCGAGGGCGAATTTGAAGCCGATTTCGTGATCAACTGCGCAGGGCTTCACTGCGATCGAATCTGCAAGAAATCCGGGTCGAAACCTGGATTACAAATCGTCCCGTTCCGAGGTGAGTATTTCAAGCTCAAGCCGGAGAGTCAGGAAATGGTAAAACACCTGATTTACCCGGTGCCGGACCCAAATTATCCATTTTTGGGTGTGCATTTCACCCGGATGATAGGCGGCGGAATTGAAGCCGGCCCGAACGCAGTGCTCGCCTTCGCCCGCGAGGGCTACCGGAAGCGCGACATCAATCTGCGCGATCTTGCTGGCTCGTTGAGTTTCATCGGGTTACACCGCTTCCTTTTCAAAAATTGGAAAATGTGCTTCGGCGAACTTGCGCAGTCGTTCAGCCGCAAGCGATTCTGCACGGCGCTCCAGAAGCTGGTGCCCGATATCCAGAAGAACGACCTCGAAACTGGTGGGGCCGGAGTCCGCGCTCAGGCGATGGGCCGCGATGGCTCGCTGGCCGACGATTTTGTGATCGTGCAGAAATCCAACGCGCTGCACCTGCTCAACGCGCCGAGCCCAGGCGCAACGGCTTCGCTAGCGATCGGCAGCGAGATCGTCGGGATGGTCGAGGGCTCCTTAAACTGATTTTTTGATGCGAATTCTCACCATTGAACCCCCTTCATCCCCAGTCTGATCGCGTCTCCGGCGCGGGAGGGCCGAAAAGGAAATTCCTATCAGTTGAATATATCCGTTGATCGAAAATGAGTTTACTTTCGGCCGCTCCATTATTTGAAAGGATTGCAAATCCCATGAATTCAAACACCGTTACAGTCTTCGCTCTCGGCATTTTTCTGATCGCTCCGTTAACATACACTTCCGCCGAAAATTCCGGAAAGGGAGCTTTTGACGTGAACAAAGCGGCACAGGAAATCGACGCGCTTGTCGAAGCCGGACTAAAGAAACACGATCTCAAGCCGAACGCTGAGATCAATGACGAAACTTTCGTCCGGCGGGCTTATCTCGACATCGTCGGTCGCATTCCGACCATTGAGGAAGCGGAAAATTTCCACGGCTCGACTAACGATCGCAAACGCGCGCAACTGATCGGCGACTTGCTCGACAGCGACGGGGCTGTCAGCCATGGTTATAATTTCTGGGCGGACGTGCTGCGAATTAATACCAAGCTCGGAACCCGCGCTGCCGAGGGGGAGGCGGCCTATCAGTTGTGGCTGAAAAAGTCGCTCGATGAAAACATGCTCTACGATCAGTTTGTTCGTGAGTTGGTCAGCGCGCGCGGAACGGTTTGGGACAATGGAGCGGTCGGTTACTATCTGCGTGATCGAGGTATGCCTCTTGATAACATGTCGAACACGGTACGAGTTTTCCTGGGCACGCGGCTGGAGTGCGCTCAGTGCCACAACCATCCGTTCGATAAGTGGACGCAGATGGATTACTTCAAGATGGCGGCCTTTTCTTACGGAATGGATGCGCGCGACCGGGTCGACAATTTTCCCAACCGGCAAGCCATGAAAGAATACCGGGCAGAGCAGCAGTACGAGGCACAAAAGAAAGCGGTTCCAATCGAAGGCTTTCCACATATTTCGAGTCAGTCGTCGCTGGATCGCTACGTGAAGCAGGCGAACTATAAACTATACCTTGAGCGCCTGGGATTGACTGATAAAGAATTCCGGGAACTGGCAAAGAAGGCGCTGGAGGCCGGTGAATCCTATATGCGCGATACCTATGCAGTAAAGCAGACGGAAAGTTCTCTCTATGCCCAGCCCCTGCGTTACGTTCACTCGTCTGAAAGGAAGAAAACGCTTACGCTACCACACGACTACCAGTATGATGATGCGAAGCCGAACGACACCATTTCCGCCAGCACGATGTTCGGTCGTGAGATTAATCTTGAGAACATCGATGAATTGCCGGGGGTGGTCACGGCAGACTGGGCAGCAAGCAGGGCGACTAACAGTACTATCGATGCTTACGCCGAATGGATGACGGAGCGTGATAATCCGACATTCACCAAAGTCATCGCCAATCGCCTCTGGAAGCGAGTCTATGGGCACGGAGTTTTTGAGCCGCTCGATGATTTAACTGATCATACCTACGCGGCGAATCCGGAACTCCTCGCCTATATAGAAACGATGATGCGCACGCTCGATTACGATATGCGCAAATACATGGAGGTTCTATACAACACCAAAACCTACCAGCGTGCCGCGAACCGTGAAGAGGTGATTCTCGGTGCGCTGTATCATTTTGCCGGTCCGACCTTTCGCCGAATGAGTGCTGAGCAGATTTGGGATTCTGTAGTGGCTTTGGCATTGCCCGAAGCGGATGGATACCGTCCGCGCCTTAAGAGTCAGCTCGCGTCGATTGAGAGGGTTAAGAAAATCCACGATGTCATCGCGGAACGCAGCGTAGAAGAGTACATCGCGATGGTCGAGGAAATTGCCTCTATATTCGAAGAGCTGAAGCCGAAACAAGAGGCGCTTCGCCTCCGGATGCATGCCGCCCACGCCTCAGGTGACAAAGATTACCAAAAGATTCACGACGAATACTATGCAATCAGACATAGGTGTGATCAGATCGTGGCAGACATTGGTTATCGCAACGTGGGTGAGAACGTCGAAGGAGACGATCTGCTGCTTGCGATGGGAATGTCAGAAATGAAGATGCAGATGAAGGGTGGCATGATGTCCACGGATGCCGCGGGCGAACGTGCCGTTCTCACCCAGTTACCCGAGCCTGAGATGCCCGATCCACCTGCAGACCTCGACCCAAAGCTAAAAAACGACTGGCTGGCTCGCCAGAAGAATGAATATATGGCCTACACATCACTCGTCAGCGAAATGGCACGAGCTTCGGAACTGGCGTCTCCAGCTGAGCGAGGCCACTTTCTCCGCGAGTTCGGGCAGTCTGATCGCGAGGTCATCGAAAACGCTGCGGATCATGCGTCGGTGCCTCAGGCCCTCAACCTGTTAAACGGAACCATCGCCGAGGCGCTGACCAACCGGTTCGCGGTCTTCGGTCGCCGTCTCCACGAAGCCGGCGATGCGGAAGAGAAGATAGATATGATTTTCCAGGCGATGCTGACCCGCAAACCCACCGAGCGCGAACAGGAACTCGCACTGAGAAAAGTCGAACAGCACGGCGACAGTGCCTACCCGAGAATTGTCCGGGCTCTGCTAAATACTCAGCAGTTTATCTTTGTCCAATAATCCTTCCCTCGTCTCCACAACCAACCACCTGGTCTAGATCGAAAAAATCATGAATTCAGCCATCAAAGCGAACGAATGGAACCGCCGCCGGTTCATGGAAGGTACCGCGAAAGCATTCCTGGGAGTCGGCGCACTCGGAATGACGAACCGCGCAGGTGCCGCTTCCGGTCCAGGCCTCGGACTGCCGACTCGCATAGGTGCGGCCAAACACCTCATCTACCTCTATATGGATGGAGGGATGACCCATCTCGATACCTTCGATACCAAGCCGAAGCACAAGTATCAGGGACCAACCAGGACGATCGACACCAATGTCGATCACATCAAAATCTCGGGACATCTCAAGTCGTTGGCCACTCATGCCGACAAGCTCGCCATCGTCAATTCAATGACTTCCACCGCTGGAGCACACGTGCCGGCGAACTACTTCACGCACACCAGCTACGAGGAACGCGCCACGATCCGCCACCCCGGACTCGGTGCCTGGGCACTCAAGTTCAAGGGTCGCCTGAACCCGAATCTTCCCGGTTCTGTTTTCATCGGTGGCAACAGCCGGATCAACGGAGGCGGTGGATTTTTCGAACCTCAGTATGAGCCCTTGGCCATCAACAATCCCAATTCCGGTCTGAAGAACGCGAAACTCCGGGGAATGGACCAGGAACAGTTCGACGAAGATCTCGAGCTTGCCCGCGAGTTTGACACAGAATTCCACCAGCGCTACAACGTCAAGCAAGTCCGCGCCTACACGCAAATGTATGACGACGCTGTTCGCATTATGCAGAGTAAAGATTTGCAAGCGTTCGACCTACAGAAAGAGGACTCATCGACCCGTGCGCGATATGGCACCGATTCCTTCGGCCAGGGATGTTTGCTGGCCCGACGTCTCATCGAAAACGATGTCCGTGCGGTTGAGGTGAGCTATCAGGGCTGGGATATGCATGACGCCTTGTTCGGCTTAGCGCCTGATAAGTGCGCTATTCTGGACCGGGCAATGGGAGCGTTGCTCAGTGATCTGGAGCGGGTTGGCAAACTTGATGAAACCATTGTCGTACTCACCACTGAGTTCGGACGGACACCTCGCATCAATGTGAACGGCGGTCGCGATCACCATCCACAAGCCTTCAGCTCAGTTCTCGCCGGAGGCGGGATCAAGGGCGGAACCATTTACGGCAAAACCGACGAAGGCGGCGAGAACGTGATCGAGAATCCAGTCAAGATTCCCGACCTCAACGCGACGATTGCCTATGCGATGGGCATGCCGATCGATCAGGTTCTATACAGCCCGGGGAAGCGCCCGTTTACAGTCGCTCACAAAGGCGAACCGGTTTTGGATCTGTTTATATAAGAAAGGATCACGCCGGAACACATCTATTAAAATTCTATACAACTATGAAACTTTTCATCATCCTTCTCACAGCCCTGACACTGTCACCTTTCGTTCATCTCCAGGCCGCGGACGACGACGGCAAACTACGGATCATTGTCATCGGAGGCCACCCCGACGACGCGGAATACAAGGCCGGCGGCACGGCGGTGAAATGGGCGAAACTTGGCCATCATGTGCAGTTGGTCTCGGCAACCAACGGAGACGTGAGTGATCGCAAAGGAACCCGCGAAGAGGTCGCCGCGCGGCGGAAAGCGGAGGTGGAAGCCTGCGCCCGCAAGCTTGGAGTCAGCGCCCGGGTGCTCGATATACCCGATGGCGAGCTGATGCCCGATCTGGAAACGCGCAAGCTATTTGTCCGGGTGATCCGCGAATGGCGAGCCGATATCGTGATCGGTCACCGGGCATCAGATTATCACCCCGATCATCGTGCTGTGGCGCAACTGATCCAGGATTGCTCCTTCCTTGTTACCGCGCGCCGCTTTTGTTCGGATGTCCCCGCGCTGGATGCCATGCCGGTCTTTCTATTCACCAGCGACCGCTTCACCACCCCGCAACCGTTTGCGCCGGATATCGCCGTAGGGCTCGATGATGCCTTTGACCAAAAGCTCGATGGCTTGCACGAAATCGCATCGCAGGTCTATGAGCGCGACCGCGGAGTCACTGTGGCGCCTTCCGCCGGTGATGAGAAGGCGCGACGCTTTTGGCTGAAGACGCGCTGGTCAGGTATCCAGCGCAAGGAGGCCGATAAGTATAGAGAATTGCTGGTAGAACTTTACGGCGAGGAAAAGGGCCGAGCCATGCAATTTGCCGAGACCTTTGAAATGAGCCAATACGGCCGCCA
>JBLHKS010000284.1:0-8238 GCA_047620505.1 Verrucomicrobiales bacterium
ACGAGAATGCTGTCCCCAGATTCGACGAGCCGATGGAAGACGCGCAGGAGCATCGCGACGTCGTCGAAATGTAAGCCGGTCGTCGGTTCGTCGAAAATCAAGAGCGCGCCGGTTTTTCGGTTTTTCTCTAACAAATGCCCTACGAGTTTCAGCCGTTGCGCCTCGCCGCCGGAGAGCGTGTTGAGCGGCTGGCCGAGTCGAAGGTAGCCGAGGCCGACGTCTTGCAAAACGCTCAAACTCGTCACAATTTTCTGCGCCAGTTTTGCGTCGAGAGCGCCAAAGAACGCGATTGCTTCGGTGACCGTCATCCTCAGCGCATCGTGGATCGATTTGCCTTCGAACAGAATCTCGAGCGCGTCCGGCGTGTAGCGTTTGCCCTCGCACTCGGGGCAGGTCACGTAGACGTCGCTGAGGAACTGCATTTCGACTTTCTCGAATCCTGTGCCCCAGCAGCGCTCGCAGCGACCAGCTCCAGAGTTAAACGAAAAGTAGCCAGCGGTGAGGCCGCGAGCCTGCGAGTCAGGCGTCGTGGTGAAGAGTTTCCGAATGGCTTCGAAGACGCCGATGAAAACGGCGGGCGTCGATCGCGGCGTCCGGCTGAGCGGCGATTGGTCGACCATGACGGCCGACTCGATGTTCTTCGCGCCGCGGATTTCTTTGAGAAGGCCGGCGGCTTCTTCGGAAATTTGGCCTTTGGCGCGTTGGAGATTTTGATAGAGGACGTCGTGGACCAGGGTCGATTTTCCGGACCCGGAAACGCCCGAGACGACGGCGAAAACGCCGAGAGGGATGCGGACGTTGAGCTTCTTGAGGTTATTCTGACGCGCGCCTTTGAGGGTGATCCACTTTTTGGGTTTTCGGCGCTTGGCGGGGATTTCGATCTGTTTCTCTCCAGTGAGGTAGGCTCGAGTCAAAGACGTAGAACGGACGTCCACGTCCGTTTTCTTGCGAGTCGAAACGGACGTGGACGTCCGTTCTACGAGCTTCGCCGCCGGGCCGCTGAAAACGATTTCGCCACCGTTCTCTCCGCGGCCAGGGCCGACATCGACGAGGTGGTCGGCGGCGCGAATGACGATTTCTTCGTGCTCAACAACGAGGAGCGTGTTGCCCTTGTCGCGGAGGTGCTGCATGACTTCGATCAGCCGGCCGATGTCTCGGGCGTGCAGGCCAATCGATGGTTCGTCGAGCACAAATAGTGTGTTTGTCAGGCTGGCGCCGAGGCACGTGGTCAGGTTGACGCGCTGAACTTCGCCGCCAGAGAGCGTGCGCGTGGCACGATCCAGGTTTAGGTAGCCGAGGCCGACGTGATCCAGAAATCCCAGCCGCGAACAGACTTCCTTCTTCAGAAACTCAGCCGTGGAGTCGCCAGTCGGAGTTTTGGCTGACTCGGCAAAGGGAAGGAGTTCGTCGATCGAGAGACTCCAGAGATCGGGCAGTGTTTTTTCATTAACGCGGAAGTTGAGCGCCTCAGGCTGGAGCCGCGCGCCTTTGCAAGTTCCGCAGGTCGTGTAGCTGCGGAATCGCGAGAGGAAGATCCTGACATGCATCTTGTAGGACCGCGATTGCAGCCAGTCGAAGAAGCCTTTGACTCCATACCACGAGCCGATCTCCAAAGCCGATTCCGGATCGCCGCCATCGCCGTAAAGAATCCATTCCTGATCAGATTTGGGTAGGTCTTCGAAGGGCGTGTCGAGGTCGACGCCCTGGACCTTGGCGCAGCGTTCGAGGTCGGCCTGGCACTCGGCGTGGCGGTCGCCCTGGAAGGCTTTGACGAGGCCTTCGCAAATGCTGAGCGACTTATCAGGCAACGCGCGGTCGAGGTCGATCCCGATGACGCGTCCGAACCCGCGGCAGTCCGGACAAGCGCCGAGCGGGTTGTTGAAACTGAAGAGCCCCGGGGTCGGCTCGCGAATCGAGCGGTCGCAATTTGCGCAGTGCCACTCGGTCGAAAACGCCGCACGATCCCCGGTTTCAGGCTCGACGAGCGCGATTTTGCCCTTGCCGTATTTGAGCGCGGCTTCGAGTGCTTCGAGCAAGCGGCTGACTTTATTTGGGGCGACTCGATCCTGAATCACATCGACCACCGCCGGCAGTTTTCTGGTGTATTTGTCAGGCTGATCCGTGCGATAGATTTTTCCGTAGAGCAGGGCACGGACGTAGCCCTGACTCTGCAAAAAACTGAAGAATTCATCGGTCTCCGTCCCGCTCGGCGCGGCGACGCCGAAGGTCACGAGCACCGGTTTCTGCGCGAATTTCGCCTTAGCAGCTGCTGCGATGCTCTGCGTCGTGTCCGGCCGCACGGGAGACGAGCATTCCGGGCAGAATCCGTCCGCGATCCGCGGGAAAAGCAGTTTCAGGTAGTCGTTGATCTCCGTGATCGTCCCGACCGTCGAGCGCGTCGTCTTGACGTTGTTCGATTGCTCGATCGCGATCGCAGGCGGGATCCCGCGGATTTCGTCGACCTGCGGCTTGTCCATCCGATCGAAGAACTGCCTGACGTACGGCGAAAACGTCTCGACGTAGCGCCGCTGCCCCTCGGCGTAGATCGTCTGGAACGCGAGCGACGATTTTCCGCTTCCGCTCGGCCCCGTGACCACGATCAGCTGATTCAGCGGCAGGTCGAGATCGACGCCCTTGAGATTATTTTGCCGCGCGCCGCGGATTTCGATCGCGTTGGATTGCGGTTTCTTGCGTGCGGATTTTTTCCGCACGGAATTCTTCTTTTTCGTGGCCATGTCAGGTTTCGCGGACCATACGAACCGCAGACTGGCCTGGTGCCAAACAGAAACGCTTCCGGAGCAAAAAAATGGAGCTGTCCGCTTCGATCAAACTGAGTCCGGATCGACGCCAAGCTCACGCAGCCTGGCTGCGAATTTTTCCGCGCGTTGGGCTTCTTCGTTCGCGCGCTGGGCTTCATCATTCGCGCGCTTGCCCTCTTCATTCGCGCGCTGGGCTTCTTTGCCCGCGCGTTCGGCACCCGTGGCAATCAGATTTCCGTCCGAATCGATCCATCGCAACCAAGTCTCTTTTTGTCCCTCATGCCTGCCTTCCCAAAGGCGCAAGCCGAGGCCCTCGACGGCGGCGAAGGATGTCGCCTCGGGGCGTTTCGTATATTGGCCCTGAGACAAATCGAAGACCTGAAGACTTTCGCTGGAAAGTCGGAGATCGGGATCGAACACAACGTACTGATCGACATGCAGCTTGGCGTAGCGCTCTTTTTTGCGATCCAGCTCGCCGCCTACTTTGTTTGAGACAATCTCGATGACGACTTCCGGCGGCTTGCCGTGGTCCCAGAAAAAATAGCACTTGCTGCCAAACTCCTTCGCCTGATCCGGGGTCGTATCGAGCGAGAGCAACACGTCCGGTACGACGGCTTTGGCGTTGAGCGCTTCGTACATGCCCACATTGGCGGCCACCCAAAATGGCCGGCCCGGATCCCAAGACGCGTAAAGCGGCTCGGTGAGGAGCCGCATTTGTTTTTCACTGAAAATGTTGTCCACTGGCTCGTCCGTTTCCGTGATCAAATGAGAAGTATCCGGAATCGGCGGGCGATAATCCTCGGCCGTGAACGGAGTCATCGCGGAGGAGTCCACATCATTCGTTTCCATTTCGCAATCTACCATTCGATTGGTTGCAGGCAAGTCGGTGAATTTGCGGCCAACCGAGTTCTACTCGCTAAATCGCGACCTCGTCCGTCGCGCGCATCTCGCGAGCCAACTCAGCAAGCCGGAGCAGCTGTCGGCGTGGGATCTTCGGGACCTCGATTCGCTCACCCAATCTGAGAAGGACGCTAAAAGTCCCCGTCTCTTCGCCAGCTGTGATCTTCGAAGCAGTATTGTGGATATCTTCCCAGTAATACATGTCGAATTCGCGCTTCCCAGTCAGTTTCTGGTGCGAAATGCAAAGCCGAAAACTCGTCACGATCACTGCATCCGGCCCTTTGAGTCGAAGTCCCGTTTTTTCTTGAACAGCAACGTAGTAAACCTCTTCGTGGTCCGTCGAGACTTTCGAAATCTCCAGAAAAACTTTCCCGACAACTTCGCGATCCTGCCCGTCGTCTTCGAAGTTTGCGATTCCTTCATGAATCGTAAAAACGTCGCCCAGCGGTGCCCATTCGCTTAGCCCCTCGTAAAAAACCTTATCGTTCGAATTTAACCGTCTCTCATTCAACAGAGTGACGATTTCGTTCTGGCTGTACGGCCCGATGGGGACATCTTCGCCATTTCGAAGAATGGAAAAGACCTGATATTCTGGAAGTTCGGCAGCTGCGCTCATTATTCGATCCGGGGGGTAGGTGGCGATGCAATTACAATGTAACTACATTTTTCTAAAACTGTCAACGGTGTGATTGTCGAGCAGCGGAACCACTCGTGCCAAGGAGAAAAACCAAAGATTCAGCCTCAAGTTGCAGATTTCCAATCCTCGGGGACGCGAACGACCCGCCCTTTAGGCATCCCTACTATCGCCAGCCGCTGCCGACACTCCGTCAGCAGCTGCCCGTCGCGTTCGATTCGAAAGCCATTCCAAAAACACGCTCGCTCGACGTCTTCGAGCTTGGCGTGAATGGTCAAATCGTCCCCCAGCACGGCTGGTCGTTTGTAATCGATTTCCGTTCGGACCACGGTGATAAATTCGCCGCGCGCCGCCTGAAATTTGAGCCCCCAACCGAGCACCTCGCCAAGTCTGACCCGAGCCGCTTCGATGAAACGAAGGTAGGCGATGTTGCTGACCACGCCGCCGCAGTCGGTGTCGCAAAAAATGACCTGTTGCTCGATTGAGATCTCGGGAGTCGCATCCATGGCTCGTAATTCTGGCGAGCAACCGCGACCTGGCCAGAGATTGTTCGATTGGGCACTCGCAACTTGCGCTAGCCCACTAGCCGCGCCGATGTTGGCCCTCCCATGAGCGATTTCACGATCACTTTTCTCGGCACAGGCACGTCCGTCGGCGTACCGATAGTTGGCTGCGACTGCGAAGTCTGCGCGTCTGAGGATCCGCGTAATCAGCGCCTGCGCTCGTCGATTTACGTGGAAACGCCGGAAACCAGCTTTGTCGTCGACACCGGCCCTGATTTCCGCCAACAATGTCTGCGCGAAAAAATCGCCAAGGTCGACGCCGCGATTTACACCCACGAGCACAGCGATCACATCATGGGTTTCGACGATTTACGTCGATACTCGCTCGGGCGCGACGTGACGATGCCGATCTACGCGAACGCCGCTTGTCTTGAGCGCCTGAAAATGGCCTTCAGCTTCGCTTTTGACAAGAGCAACTGGTATCCCGGTTACATCAAGCCGGTAGGACAGGTCATCGATCGCCCTTTCGAACTTGGTGCCAATCGAATCACGCCGCTCGAAGTCACGCACGGCAAAGTCGACACGATTGGCTTCCTGTTTGAGCGCGATGAACGGAAACTCGCCGTCTACATTCCAGACTGCAAAACCATTTCCGAATCGGCGATGAGCGCGATGAGCGGAGTTGAAAATCTTATCATCGACGCCACCAAACTCACGCCTTTGCCGACCCACTTGAATGTGGATGAAGCGCTCGAAATCCGCCAGCAGCTGCTGGATTCCGGAGACGGCCCGCAGCAAACCTGGCTGACGCATCTGGCGCACGATTGCGATCACACGATCCTCGACGAACGGTTGCCTGACGGGGTGAATGTGGCTTACGATGGTTTGAAACTGAATCTCGGATGAGCCTCCGCCTGACGATCTTTTTAACGACGATTCTCGCTGGCCTCGCCTGCGCGCAGGAAAACGTACGGCCTTCCCCGTACTCCGACACTACGATCATCGTCTGCAATCGTAATTCGGAAGGATCCGAAGAGCTTGCAAAATACTACGCGAGAGCCCGCGCGATCCCGCCTGAGCACATCGTGACACTCGACTGCCCGGCGAAGGAAGAGGTCACGCGTCAGGAGTTCACGGAGCAGATCGAACAACCGCTGCGAACGCTGATGCTCAGCGAAGGCTGGTGGGTGCCGGAGCGCGACCCGGAAACGGGCGAGCAGGCAGTGCGCAGCAGCGTTCACGTCATCGCGCTCATGCACGGCGTCCCGGTAAAGATCAAAGAAGACGGCGAAATCAAGGACGACGCGACCGAAGAGGAACGGCTTCAAAGCACCGGCGCGAGCGTGGATTCTGAGCTTACGATTCTCGGTCAGCCGGCTGTGATCCGCGCCGGGCCACTGAGAAATCCTTACTTTGATCAGGACCAACAATTTCACGAAGCCGGCATGCCCATCGTGCTCGTCGGCAGAATCGACGGGCCTAGCATTGAGGGTTGCCGACGGATGATCGACGACGCGATTCGTGCTGAAATGACCGGGCTCTGGGGCCAGGCCTACATCGATCTCGATGACCGACACGAACTCGGCAATACCTGGCTCCTCGGCGCGTCTGACGAATATCGTAAACTCGGCATCCCGGTCACCGCCAACAACTTTGCGGAAACATTTCCAACCGGATATCCGATGCGCGATCCGATCCTTTATTTCGGCTGGTACGAACGCGACGTCGACGGGCCGTTTGCAGATCCGGGGTTTCGATTTGTGCCCGGCGCGATCGCCTGCCACCTCCATTCCTTCAGCGCGCTAAAACTGCGAACCTCCACCGAATTCTGGGCAGGCCCATTGATCGAGCGCGGAGCAGCTGCTGTCCTCGGAAACGTCTACGAACCCTACCTTCAGTACACGCACCAGTTCCACATTTTCGCGAAGCGCCTCGCCGCCGGCTACACGTTTGTCGAGAGTGCCAGCATGTCGATCGAAGCGATTTCCTGGATGGGAGTTGCGATCGGCGACCCGCTCTATCAGCCCTTCCCTACGCCCGGTGCGAAAATCGACGAAACGCACTTTGAAAAAGACGACGCCGTTCCCTACAAAGCGCTTCGATTGGCTTATGAGCGATGGGGCGAAGGAAAGCCGCTGGCGAAAATCGCTGAAGACGAGCTCTTCTTCAAAATGCAACTCGCCGTGACGAAACTTCCGCGCCCCGAATTTCTCGAGCAACTCGGCCTGAATGCGCTGGAGCTACAGAACTACGACTCCGCCAAGACCGAATTTCAGCGAGCGAAAGACCTTTATGAATCGAGGCAGGACAAGTTACGAATGGACCTCCACATCGTCGAACTTGAGCGTCGGTTTGACGATCGACTCGCCGCCTTCAAAGCGCTGCGGGCTGCGATTGACGAATTCAAAGACATCCCCGAAGTCGTCGCCGCCGAGGTTCTCCTGAAGGCGCTGCAGACGCCGAGAACTTCGCCTACGCCCTCCGAATGATCGAATTTCCGCGCGCGGCAGACTCCTATCGCCACTTCGTTTCGAACGTCTTCTCATCCGTTCGGGAAACCCCGCCGCTGATCGACGTTCCCTCCTCGATTCCGGAAATGGAACTGCAAAGTTTGTGGTTCGGCGGAACCTTCGGCCGCGAGTTCAAGTCGACTTGTGGGAAATCGGTCAGGATCATTCAATTCGGGCACTGGAACCACGGCGCGGGCCCTGACTTTGGCGATGTTGCGGTTGAAATCGACGGCGAATCGCTTGCCGGCGATTTGGAGATCGATCCGACTCCACGCGACTGGGAAGCCCACGGTCACCTGGAAAATCCGGAGTTTGACGGCGTTGTTCTTCACGTTTTCCCCTCGCCAGCAGCTGCTGGCGGCGCTCGGTTTTTCACGCGGAATTCGAAGAACGAGGAGATCGTCCAAGTCGCCCTGGATCTGGAATCCGCCGAACGTAAGCCGCGTTACGAAATGCAAGCTGAGGCTCATCTCGGCCGTTGCGCCAAACCGCTGGAATCGATGCCGCGTTCGGAGATCGACTCCCTCCTCGTTGCCGCTGCCCAATTTCGACTCGCCGAAAAAGCACGCCGACTCACCCTCACCGCCGAGATCCACGGCCGCGACGAGGCGCTGTTCCAAGGGATCGCCGAAGCTCTCGGCTACCGCCCTAACAAAGTCCCAATGCGCGTCCTCGCCCAGCGATTTCCGCTTCAGCAGCTGCTGAAACTCAGGCCTGTCGAACGCGAAGCCCGTCTCTTCGGTGCCGCTGGATTTCTCGGCAACGAACCCTTCGATTCCGACTCCGCCAACGTCGAAACCCGGGCCTACCTGCGTGAACTCTGGGATTCCTGGTGGAAAGTCAGGGCCGAAGCCGCTGATCCAGAATTGACCTGGAAACTCGCCGGAATCCGCCCGCTCAACCACCCTCATCGTCGACTCGGCGCGTTGGCC
>JBLHKS010000285.1:0-8219 GCA_047620505.1 Verrucomicrobiales bacterium
CAAATCAGTCCTCACTCATAGGAAACTCAACTCAACTCATAGAAAATTCCTTTTTGGCCCTCGCGCTCCCGAGCCATCATCGGACCGGGGGTGCAGGGGGAGGAAGGGGAAATTTCCGCCTTCATCAGGGCGGCTGATGGCAGATCCGGGACGCGGGTTCAAGGATTTCCGCGGATTTGGGTCGAATTCACCGCCAATTCCGGGGTTTCGGACGAAATCCGGGCACAAGGCGACTGGCCCGCTTTTGGCGGGATGATCATCTCACGGATGTTTGAGCAGCTCAGTTCGCCCAGTAGATTGGCCAGTCGTCGGCCGGTCCGGGGTCGCCATCGAGAACGAGCACTCTTTCTTCGTCGAGTTGGAGTTCCGGATGCCACGGCTCGGGGCGAACCGGGCCGCCGCAGTCCCACCAGATGGGTGGCGGCGCTTCGACGTCGCCGTTCCAGAGGGTGACCGGCGGGAAGTCCAATGGCTCGATGCTCTCGATGCTCTCGATGTCGTAGGGCGGCTCGGGAGGGGGCGGGAGGGCGATGACGCCTTCCCAGAGTCCGTGGAGGCGCAGAAAGAATTCAATTTCTTCTCGGCGCACGATTTTGCCTTTGGGTTTCATTTCGGCGTGGCAACAGGGGCATTCCATCGGATCGGCGTCCCAGGTCCGGCGGATCAGCTCGCGCCAGAGCGGACGCAAGGCCCCCGGGCGCTTTCGGCGGGGGGCGCGGGAAGGGTGGTGGCCGGGTCGCGCGGCGGAGCCGGAAGAAGGGGAACCGACGGGCGTTGTTTGCCCGCTTTGGCGTCGACCCCGCAGCGTTTGTTGGAGTAGAGCCCGTAGTAGCGGACGAGGTGCTGGCCTTTGGGCGGGATGTGTTCGATGGCGGCGGCGAGGAAGTCGCCGGTGGTGAAGATTTTGAAGTTGGATTTGGTGTGCCAGCTGCGGCTGGAGCGGTATGAACTGCAGTTCAAAAAACTCGTTCACGAAATCAAAGTTCATTTTTCGAAATCGAGATGAGATTTTTGAACTCAAAGCTCAAAGCTGCTGATAGCTAAAAATGAGGCATGCCCCGGCCCGAAGGCCGGGGCGCTCTCCGCGGAACCGAGTCAGTTTGCGTTTCAACTCAGGTCCAGCTTTCGCCGACCGTTCTGGGGTTTGTCAGCATGTGTCGCGTGACGGGCCCGGCCTTGTGCCCAATGGCGGAGACGCTCGATCGGTTCGGCCATGGTTGTGGCCAGAGGGACCGACTCGCAGAGCACATTGCCGAGATCGAGTTCGGTCGGCTCGCGATCCTCGGGGAAGGCGAGGTGGAGGGCTTCGGCGAAGGCCGCTTCGATCTCGGCTCCGGTGTGCAGCTCGCAGGCCCGAGCGAGGACCGCCGTGTCGTAGACCGTTTTCTCGCGACCGAACTTTTCGATCACGATGTCCCAGATCGCCTGACGTTCATCCTGATTGGGCAGGTCGACGAAGAACACCTCATCCCAGCGGCCTTTGCGGAGCAGCTCGGGCGGCAGCTGGCTGACGTCGTTGGCGGTGGCGACGACGAAGACCGGGCTGGTCTTCTCCTGCAGCCAGTTGAGCAGGCTGCCGAAGACCCTCGCTGACGTGCCGCCATCGGTCCCGCCCGATGAGCCGGATCCGGCGAAAGCCTTCTCCAACTCGTCGATCCAGAGGACACAGGGCGCGATGGCCTCGGCGGTCTGGATGGCCTGACGCAGGTTGGCCTCGGATTGGCCGACCAGAGAGCCGAACAAGCGGCCCGCATCCAGCTTGAGCAGCGGGATGCCGAAGACGCTGGCGGTGGCTTTGGCGGTCAGGGATTTGCCGGTGCCGGGAACGCCGAGGACCAGCATCCCTTTGGGCACGGGCAGACCGTAGTCACGGGCCCGTTGCGTGAAGGCGGCACGACGCTGGACCAGCCAGCCTTTGAGGGCGTCGAGACCACCGATGTCTTCCAACGTCACCGGGACGTTGACGACTTCAAGCAGGCCGGATTGCTTCAAGGTGTTGGCTTTTTCACGAGCGATGATGGCCGGATTGATGCCGCCGGTTTCGATCACCGAGAGGGCGAAGGCGTTTTCGGCTTCGACCGTGGTCAGGCCGGAGGCGGCTTCGAGCGCGGCTTCACGAGCCGGGCCTTCGATCGCGTCCAGCCTGGCGGATTCGACGATGCCGTCGAGGACCTCGCCCAGCAACTGCTGGGTGGGCAGATCGAAATCGACGCGCGTGATTTCGCGCTCCAGCTCCGGCGGCAGCGCATGCCAGCAGCCGACGAGGATCAGCGTCTGGCCAACCGATTTGGCCTTTGTCAGGGCATCGCGCAACGCTCGGATCAGGAACGGATCGGCGTCTTCGAGGAAGAGACCGAAGTCGCGCAGGACGACGATGGTCTTTTCCGGTAGCGCGTCGATCGCTTCGAGCGCCGCGATGGGATCGGGCGCGTCGCGACCTTGACCGGTGGCGGTGTTGACGAGGCCGGTGGTGACGCTCCACGCGTGGAGTTGATAGTCGAGATCCTCGGCCACTGAGCGGATTACGGCCTCGGCTCTGATCTCTTCGGCCGTACACAAAAAGAGGCCGGGATAGCCGGCCCTTACGTATCGGGTGATGATGTCTTTCATGGATTAGTTGGTGGTCATGGGTGTGGTGTTGGTATCAGGGTTGGGTTGGTTGAACGATTGACGCTCCCAGTCGAGGCAAGCCTGACGGGAGCGGTGGCTGAATTGCCGGACGCCGAGGAAGTCGAAGACCTCCCACTCCTGGCTGTCGTCGTTGAACTCGACGGAACTGGCGCGGGTGATCTCCAAGCGACCGATCGTGTGAAGATCGATGGCCTCGGTGTAGAGCCCGGCCCCGCTGCCATCCGGCGTGAAGTGCAGAACATGATCGCTCATGACTGTACCTCCTGCCGGTTTGTTAGTTTACGTCGGTTGTAGTACGTCGGCTTGCGGTTGTGCTCGCCGATCTGACCAAGAGCCTGCTCGAGGAACGCGGTCGCCTGCTCGCAGTCACTACCGCTGAAGCCGTGGGCGTCGATCTCAATCTCGCCTGCCGGACCGATCACGACCTCGATGGATTCGTTTCGATTCATCTTCATGATCGTGTTGGTCAGGCGGTGAGGGTGAGTTTGATCGAGCCGTCGGCTTCCTGCTTTCGTCGGACGCGGAGGCGTTTGCGGCGAGCTTCGCGGATCGTTTTGTGGACACCGTAGAGTTGGAGAATTCGGCCGTAGTTCGGGCCGACCTCTTTCTCGACGTGCCCTTCCCACCAATCAGTGGCGAGTTCGAGCGTGGTGCCTTCGCCCCGGTTGGCGGCGATATCGTAGGGGCCGTTGAGCCGGATGACGTAGTCGCCGTGACGGCTCTGACCGGCGAAGCCGCGGGCTTCGATGTCCTGCAGGAGTTCGACGCCGAGTTCGGCGCAGGCATCCCGCAGAGCATCGACGTCGCGGAGTTCAGTCTGAATGGTTGTGAAGTGACTCATGTGTTTTGTTGGGTGGTTAGTGTTGGGTTTTGGTTGATGTCAGGATGCGAGTTGGAGTTTGCGCCGCCCCATCTGGCCGAAGCGTTCGACCAGTTCGCGGGCGTCTTGCGTCGCGAGGGTGTGAGCGTGATCGCGAAGCTCCGACAAGCCGTCCTGGAGACTGCGAGTCGCGGTCGGGTTGTCCCGATACTCATCAGCCGTCATCCCCAGCAACTGCTGGCGGGCGTTGCCGAGCATCGCGGCCATTTCGTCGTCGTTGGCGAAGTTCAACGCCTGAAAACGATCGATGAAATCACGCAGTCGATTCAGCGTCTTTTGATGGACGCCGGAGGTCTTGCCTTCACGCATGCTGGCGAGCATGTCGTCGCACAGCTTCGCGGTTTCCTGACGGAGGGTGGTGACGCATTCGGAGACGAATCCCTCGACACCCTCGCGGATGTCCGCCGCCGCCGACTGGGCCGCTTCGCGCCTCGCTCGCATCACTTCCGCCTGATCCGCAAAGCTGAGGACCTCGATGGTCATGTGCTCCGGAACGGCGATCTGAAAGAGCCGGATTTCGAACGAAAACCGCCTTTCCAGCAAATTGCGGGGTGGGAAAGACTGGGAAATCTGTAAAACCAGCCTTTCCCGCTCTTCGGTGGTTTTGCAGATTTGACCGGCCAGCGTTCGCCATTCGTTGAGCGCATCGTCCCGGTGCCGGGCGTATTCGGCCAAAAACGAAAAACAGGCGGTTTCAAACCGGTCTTTTTGGGAAAAGAGCCGTTCTCGCACATCAGCCAATTTCGTATTTGTCAGGAAATGGCCGATCCCGCCGAGAAATGGAAACGTGCTTTGATCGATAATGGCGTGAGCACGCGATTCGCACAGTGCGAGGTTCGCGAGCGCTTCCTTGGGAAGCAGCCGCTTGTGGCCGAGGCTCATGAGCCGGTCGCTGATTTGGTCAGGATCGAGGCCGAGATCGACCGGTTTGAGTTTCTTGTGAAAGCGCGGGTAGCGCACGCTGACGTTGATGAGCACGCCCTCGCGGGTCAGCACATCGAGGATATCGGTATTGTTCTGATTGGGTTGGTTCATATCTTTGTTGGTGGTGTTGGTGACGTTGTGGTGGGTGAACGCGCAAAGGCCCGGAGCATCCCCGCTTGATGCAAAGGGACGCTGGCCGGGCCTTCGCGCTGGTTGGTGTCTGTGGTGTTGGTGTTAGAGATCGAGCTTCTTCAGCGATCGCAGCGTGCTGCGAACTGAGCGGATCTCGCGATCGGTCTGACGCTTCTCTTTCTTTACGCTTCGCAGGTTGCCGAGCAGGCCGTTAAGACCAGCGACAGCGTCCTTCAATGCGGTGCGGACTTGGCCGAGCTGGGAAGCCGCGACTTCGATCGGGTCATCGGCAGTAGGTCTGGCAGGACGTTGCTGCCGTTGCTGCGGAGCCTTCTTGATCGATGGCCGTTTCGGATCCGGATTCGGCAACCCGGCAGGCGGACGAAGCGGCATCACGATCATGAGGCTGCCAGCGTCCGGATTGCGGAAACGAATCGGCGAGTTGTCATCGCAGATGTCGACCTCGGTCAGTCCGAACTTCAGCGCCTTGAGCAGGTAGTCACGGTTGAAGTAAACCGTCACTTCCGGCCCACTCTGACTCGCGTGCGGGATCCCGGTTTCGACGAACGAGGCTTCTTCGGACTCGCGCGTCAGCAAGCCCACGGTGGTCTCGCCGATCCGCATGCCCATCGGCTGATTGTTCAGCTTCTTGCCCGGCAGTTGCCGGACTGTGTGTGCAATCGAACCGAGATCCTCCGCCTTCAGCGTCAGCTTCGTTTTGAAGTTTGACTCCGGAGGCAGGACTTGCTTGTAGTTCGGGTAGTTGCCTTCGACACACCGGCCGGTCAGCGACCAACCGGGAGCATCGACTCGGAACATCCGCGCTCCATTCTTGCCCTTGCTGCTGACGCGCAATTCCCAGCGGCTTTCACAACTCTGGATCTCGCGCCAGCTCCAGACCTTGTGGCTTGGAATGATGACCGATTCCTTCAGCGCAGGCAGCGCGATGCTGTTCTGGCTGAAGAGATGTCGACCATCGGTTCCAACAATGCGATGCGCTTTCTCCCGTTGTTTGGAAACGTCGAGGTACGCACCCTTGAGCACGTAACGGGTGGCGTCAGAGCTGGCGCACTCGAAGGCGTGGAGCAGACCGTTGCGTGCAGCGGGCTCAAGCCGCATCGGCGACGCTCGAAACGCCGCAAGCTCCGGGAACTTGTCGACTTCAAGCGCAGCGTGAGGCTCGATCGCGATCAGCTCCGCCGCCTTGCGATTGCGCAGCAGCTGCTGGAGGCCAGCGAGCGGAACCAGAAACGGATCGCGCTTGCCAGAGACCTCCGCCTTGACCCTGACACGCAGCTCAAAGTCGAGATCCGTACCGGTTAGTAGAATAGCTTCTCGACTGAGAATTTCGGCTTTCAGACTGCCGAGAATCGGCGTTGTTGGTTTGCGCGACACGACCTTGGCCAGCCCGGTGAGAGCCGGTTTCAGGTCGCCCGCCGCGACTTGGATGGGTGATGAATTTTTCATATTTTCGTGTTTGGTTAGTGATATCCATCGAAGCCGCCGTCATGAGAGTGACGGCGATCGTGGAGTCGGCGATCCTTGCGCGGTTGCTGTCCCAGCCAGCGGACAACAATGAAGATCGTCGCGATGCCGAGGATGATCGGCGGCAGCTTGATGAAGACGCTGGCGATGTTGCCGATGATCGAGGAGAACATTTCGGTCCACTTCACCGCGCCTTGCAGCACGAGCGTAACCGGCGGAATGACCAGCACGGCGGAGACCGTCAGGATCACGCCGAACCAGAGGTTCAGCCTCACGAACTCCCGCAGCGAACCGCCCTGGCTGAGCCAGTGCTCGACGCAGAGAATCGAGTAGCGCAGAACCTCGGCCGAACGATCCATCCATGGCAGATCCAGCAGATTCGGATCGATCCGGGGACGCTTGATCGGCGTGGGATTCCAGAGCCGCTGCATCGCTGCGAGGTATCTGGTGGGCTCCGCTTCGTGTTCGTGCTCGGGTTCAGGCGGAGGCTTCATGATGGCGTCTTCCACGGGATCCAAGGGCAGTTCCGGCGACGAAACCGACGATCGCGATGATCACCATTCCCGCCGCTGTCAATTCCCAGCGCCTTCGCAACCGGGATTCTTCAGTGGCTTGGGATTCGGCTTCTGCTCGGGCCTCGCGCTCAGCCAGCAGTTGCTGGCTCGTGGTGTCTTCGCCTGCGTCGTCGCAACTCGTCAGTGTCACTGCCGCAATCGCGACAACGACGAGGGTGAGGATGGGTGTCAGTCTTTTCATAATGATGTGGGTGGTGTTTGGATTTGGATTTGGTAGGAATTGGTGGTTAGCGAATGACGCGCGCCGTACGCAGCCGGGGCCGGTCCAGCGTTGGTGTTGCTGGAACCGGCCCCGATCGGCTGCGTGTTGGCTGTAGTGTTGGTGGACTCGTCAGACCTTGATGCTGAACAGCGGCCCGCCGAGCACGCTCTGGCCCTCGGCATCGTCCGGCGCATAACGCCAGCCGTTGCGCGAAGAGTGGATCGTGCCCATCAGCGCTTGAGCGCGTTCGCGGCGACGACCACGAAGCCGCAGGACGTAGCATCCTCGTGGCAGCGCATCATCGTCGTCGCTGACGTCCTCGTGGGTCAGCTGACCCGAAGCCGAGGCGAGTTGGAAGAGCTGATCCATTTCAGGATCGCAGCTCGCCCATCCACCCGCGACCCGCTTACGGCCGAGCCTCAGCATCACCCGGAGGATCTTCCGGCCGATAATCAGCAGGCCCACGATTCCCACCACGGCGAGAGCGCCGGGCAGAATGCGAGCGAGGTCAAGGTCTTGGAGTTTTTCCATCAGTGCGTCATTCATGTTGGTTTGGTTGTTAGGGTTTGGTTGTGTCAGGGTGAATACGGCAACGCAGATCACCGACGCCGAACGCCCGGCTGGGCGAACAGCTCATCGATCAGCTGCGAAGCCTCCGATTTGCTGAGCGCCGCCAGCTGCTTGCCGAGCAGCTGCTGAGAGATCTCCTCAGCACGCTCATCGTCGAGGTCGCTCTCGCGGATGATGCTCTGAATCAGCTCCCGCTGTTTCAGCGTGCATTGCCACTTCGGCGACGACGGATGCGATCCGTTTCGACTGGATCCATTCCTGCCAGCGCCATTCCCGTTCCCGTTGGATTCGGGACGAGCGCCGTTGGCGGTGGGCAGGTAGCCGGTCTGCTGAATCTGATGATCAAAGCTGGCCTGCAACAGGCCGTAGAGCCGCGCCGTTTCCGTCGCGACCTGATTGAGGTCGCTGATTTCGATCTCGACAGAAGCCGAGAACGCGTGAGAAGAGTAGCCGGGCAAGCCGAGCTTCTTCGAGTAGTTGGCGGACAAGGTGACTGCCATGATTGTGTAATGTGTTTTGGGTTTAGTTAGTTGGTTGGATTGTGGTGAGGCCCGTACATGCGAAAGCCTCTTTGGTTTTGATCAGCCGAGTGGCCGATCCCTGCGATCTGGCGCCGTGTTGCTCTCGGTCTCCATCTGCTTCTCCGCCAAACGCCAGCCCGGCGTTTCGCAAAGAACGTCGGTCAACAGATCATCGACCAGGCGCGTCATCGGCTCGCCGCGACGCTTGCCCTCATGGTAGAGAGCGCAGACTAGAAAACGGGAGATGCGCGGCACGTAATGGGTAGGTGTCGCCATCAAAGATATATGCCGCGAAAACG
>JBLHKS010000286.1:0-8079 GCA_047620505.1 Verrucomicrobiales bacterium
GGACTTTCCAATCCCAGTAACAAAGCATAGTGATGGGCGAGGCTTTTCATTCATACACTCTACTACGATGCTTTCAGCTGCCACGATATTTCCTGAAGAGCCCTCCCTACAAGAGGGACTGCGCCAGCGACCGGCCGCTTGATCCTGTGCGAATAGGCGCTCAGCATACCGACAGCTCCAAGGGCGCCCAAGTTTGGAGGCGGTGCAATTAGTTCCCGTTCGCCGAGAGTTCCACAGGATCCAGGGGCGTCCCCGCTGAAATCGACTGGTCTATTCGGATGTCCGCAATCTTCACCGACATTAATGTTGGACGAATCCGCTATTTGCGTCAAAAACGACATTTCGGACAACGGGCATTCGAACGGTTCGGTCGCAGTCCCTTGTCCCTTGGACGAGATCCACAGATCAAACTGACGAATCGCGACGCTGTAGGCGGCGTCCACTGGATGAATACGGACTTTCCCGCCGCGTGGGCAGTGGCCACGGCCCAAATCGCTCTTTCACCGTCCCGTGTGCGGTGTGCACGGGGCGAATTGCTGGTTCGCGATGCCGTGGACGGCGGACATGGTCCAATTTTGCCGTTTTTGGGCTCGCGGACGGTGTTCGGGGCCTTTCTGCCGGACCGCGAGAGTCTCGCACGCGCGTTTGCCATGATAATGCGGTCGGGTGATCGAGCTCGGGAGTGGGTTGACGATTTCGGTCAATGAGGCGGATGACGACTAGGATGACGACTAGGATGACGACTAGGATGACGACTAGGATGACGACTACACGGTTATCAGATGGGTCTAAAATTCGGCGGCTTCTGAGATAGTCTGGAATTCTTCCTGCGCTGTTCAGTCTTGGAAGTTCTCAAATGACCGTATGGTTTCGAACGCATAGAGTAGCACGAATGAGCCGAGCATAAGACAGACAAGCAGGGCCAGCCAAATCCACGACGGCGAATGTTTGGTCGCCCATTTCTCGATGAACCATCCCATGATTCCGAATACTGAGATGAGGATCCCAAGCAGGCAGGCAGGGCCAAGAACCCAGTATCCAGCGATTCGGAGGGCACGAATCTCCAAGATGTTGAGAACTACTAAGGCGCTCCACGACAAGACGATGACTGCTGGAGCCGCGATCGCGCACCAAACGACCAAGTGATATTTCCGCGACCAGTCTGCCCATTCTTTCGCGCGCTTGTCTATTGGGTCTAAGCTCATCTTCAACGAGAGGCCGGAGTCAATTGCCGTCTGCGATCGCATCGGAAATGCGCCTCAACTCGTCGACGACCGTCTTGAACTCGGCGGGCTGTTCTTCGAATTCCGGGTTGCTGCGAAATAAGACGTTTTTCTCAAATCCGTCAGGCAGCATCACTTTCAACGCGTAGGGATAAAACCGTTGGTTTTCCGGTGCACCGTAGAATTCGTCCAGCGTCAGGAATCCTGAATCGTTCACAAACTGCGCTAGCGCCGTCTGTTTCGCTTCATCCAGTGTCCTTTCGGCGATCGTGCTGACGGTTGAACTTTTCGGATTACCGGAAGTCGGGCTCTCGTACTCGTGATCGGTCTTCGTGTGCTTGAAAGAGCCGGTCGCTCCATCAATCTGGATCGACTCGTTCCAGGCATTGTATTGGATCTGCAACGTCGGCGGGTTGATGAAAACGTCTGGCGGGTCGACATCGATTTCTGGCTCCGAGTTGCAGGCTGTAAACAGGAAAGCGAGAGGCGCGAGAAGGAAGAAACGCAATTTCGTCATGCCGAAGTCTGCCACGAAACAATGGCGGATCTCAACCAATATATTCATTTCCCAAGTCAGCAGCTGCTGGCCACGTTGCTTGTGCATTTGGAGATTCGGGCCTTCAGTCGGCAGCCATGAAAATCATTTCACTCCTTGCCGTGGCGACGCTTGTGCCGGCTCTTTCGGCTCAGGACGACGACTACCCGCTTCGCGAAGCCGTTGAATGCAATTCACGCGGCGGCGTGGCGAATTTCCTCGCAAAAGTTGAGTCGGGGAAGGCAGTTAAAGTGGCTTACCTTGGCGGTAGCATCACGGCGGCCCCGGGTTGGCGGATTCAATCGCGCGAGTGGCTCCAGGCGCGTTATCCGGATGCGAAGATTGAGGAAATCCACGCGGCGATCGGCGGGACGGGATCGGATCTCGGGGTGTTTCGGTTAGGGCAGGATGTGCTGCGGCACGAGCCGGATTTGCTCTTCGTGGAATTCGCGGTAAACGACGGCCGCGCGGCTCCAGAGCGGATTCACAAGGCAATGGAAGGAATCGTTCGGCAGACTTGGACGGCGGATCCGCAGACGGACATCTGCTTCGTTTACACGCTGACCGAAAAGATGTTGCCGGATCTTCACGCCGGGAAAATGCCGCGAGCGGCGAGCGCGATGGAGGAGCTGGCTGATCATTACGGGATTCCTTCGATCCATTTCGGCGTCGAAGTCGCGAGGCTGGAGGCAGCTGGCGAGCTGATTTTCAAAGCGGAGAAGCCGAAAGATTTCGAGACGGTTAAGCCAATGATTTTTTCGACTGACGGCGTCCATCCGCATGCCGAGACCGGGCATCGGCTTTACACCGAGGCGATCGCGCGGTCGTGGCCGAAGCTAACGGGTCCAGCGGGTTCTCGCGTGGCTGTCGAGCCGCTTCGCGCGGACAATTGGGAGCAGGCGAAGTTGATCCCGATTGAACCCGGGATGCTGAGCGGGAACTGGGAAAAGTTAGACGCCGAGCACCCGATCGCGAAGCGCTTTGCCCGGAACATGCCGACGATCTACCAAGCGACGGAGCCCGGCGCGGCGCTGACTTTCAAATTCGACGGAACGACAGCGGCGGTGTTTGACGTCCTCGGCCCGGACGGTGGCTCGGTAGCCGTTCAGTTGGACGAGGCTGATGCGCAGAGCCGCAATCGGATCGACGCCTACAGTACTTACAACCGGATGAGCAAATTGAACGTGGCCACAGAGATCGATGCTGGCGCTCACACAGTCACTGTCACGCTGACTTCAGAGAAGCTCGACAAACGCGAGATTCTTTTCGAGCGCAATCGCGCTGATTTCGACGCGAAGCCTGACAAATACACCAACCATACGTGGTACGCCGCTTCACTGCTGATCCTTGGCGACCTGATTTCCGAATGAATCCGAATCAGGCCGAGTTTCGTTAGTCAGCGTGAGTTCCGAGAACGACGTCGCGTCCTCGACGCGAGCCCAGCACCCTGACGGCGGGAGACGAAATTCCAGAGTGCGCCTTCGAGATGCTCGTTGGTCGGCAGGACGAAGTAGTCGATTCCGAACGCTGTCGTCGCAGCGCGCAAAGCTGCTTGGTGAGCCTCGAATCTTTTGAGGTAGCCTTCGCGAGCAGCTGCTGGGTCGACGAAGAATTCCTGGCCGGATTCGATGTCTCGAAAATGGCTCGCGTTGTCGAAATTGAAGCTTAGTTCGGCTTGGTCGAGCACCTGAAAAAGGACCACGTCGTGCCCGGCCGCTCGCAGTGTGCGAAGTCCGTCGTGAACGGTTTCGATCGGAACGAGAAAATCTGAAACGATGACGACCAGACCTCGCTTGCGCGACATTTGCGGGATGAGGTCTAGCATTCCGGCCAGATCGGTGGCTTCGCCCTGGCAATCTTTCTCTAACATGAGCATGAGCCGACGAAGGTGCCCCGGGCGGTTTCGCGGCGGCAGCTGCTCGGCCAGGTTTTCGTGAAACGTCGTCAGGCCAACGGCATCGCCCTGACCCATCATGAAAAACCCTAACGTTGCCGCCAACGTGTTCGCGTAGTCGACTTTGCCGAACTCGCCGGAGCCGAATTCCATCGAGCGGCTCTGATCAACGAACATCTGGCAACGCAGATTGGTTTCGTCCTCGAACTTCTTGATGAAGTGTTTGTCGCTTCGCGCGTAGACTTTCCAATCGACGTAACGCGGATCATCGCCGCGTGTGTACTGCCGATACTCGCTGAACTCGACCGAGAACCCGTGATACGGGCTGCGGTGCAGGCCTTTCCAATAGCCCTCGACTACGACTTTGGCGCGCAGCTCCAACGACTTGATTCGCATCAAGGCGGAAGGGTCGATGAAGTCGGTTTTGGCTGGAGTAGGCATCTGTTAAATCAATAGAATCCTCCGCGTTGTCCGACCTTGATGACCATGACGGTCAATTCTTTGTCCGATACGTCGTAGAGAATCCGGTAATCACCTTGGCGAACGCGATACCGATGATCGTGTCCTGCCAGTTTTTTGACTCCCGGAGCCCGGGGGTCGTCGCTCAATGCGGAAATACGAGACATCAGCTTGATTCGATCCGCTTTCGGAATGCGCTGCAACTCCTTTCGCGCCTTGGGCAGGACGCGAACGTCATACTTCGCCATCGCGGTTCATTTCATCGAGGAGTTGCTCCAGCGGGATTCCTTCGCCTGGCTTGGCTTCGTCAAACGCCTTCAGGTCTTCGATATCTTCCCGAATCAGTTCTCTGACTGCGGTGTCGACGACCTCGTCGGTCGTCTCGCCAGTGTTGGCTGTCCGGTGTTCGAGAGGAGCGCGAAGGGTTGGATCGATCGCAATCGCCCTTGAGCGCCTCGAGTGGGGATTCTGCCCCGTCAACGCAGGTGCTCGGAGTTCAAGCTCGGCGAAATTGACGAGATCTATTCGAAACTCCGCCCGGATCGCTTCGTCGACGAAGTCTTCGATCGGTCGTTTCGTCTCCACTGATCGGAGTTGAAGAGCCAGATAAAGATCCGGATTCACGGTCACGGCAGTTCCTTCTTCGTTGCTCGATTTCGAAGAGACCGGCTCTGGCTTCGGGGGCTTGGCGATCGCGGTCATGGCAAATATTCTCGCATCGTTCGTCAGCTGATTCAAGGCAGGCGTTGCGCGGCCAAACTACTTCTCCTTCACTTGATCCAGCAGCTGCTGGACGACGCTATCGACGGTGACGCCCTCGGCTTCGGCTCGATAGTTGACCAGAATCCGGTGGCGCAGAACCGGTTTCGCCAGCGCTTTGATGTCGTCGGCAGTCACGTGCGCGCGGCCTTGAAGAAGCGCGCGGGTTTTGCCGCCTAACACGAGAAACTGCGCGGCTCGCGTGCCAGCTCCCCACTCGACCCAGTCGTTGATGAACTTTGTCGTCTGCTCCTGACCTGGCCGGGACGCAGCCGCGAGCCGAACGGCGTAACGCGCCACCTCTTCGGAAACAGGGACGCGGCGGACAACATCGTGAAAAGCTTTGACGTCCTCACCGTTGAACAAGGCCTGAGGCTTCTCGTTCTGGATCCCGGTGGTTCTCGTGACGACGGAGACTTCGTCGTCTTCCGGTAGGTAATCGATCACGACGTTGAACATGAAACGGTCGAGCTGGGCTTCGGGCAGCGGGTAGGTGCCTTCCATCTCGATCGGGTTTTGCGTTGCGAGCACGAAAAACGGCTCTTCCAGTTTCAGGCTCTCGCCCGCGATGGTGACTTGGTGCTCCTGCATCGCTTCGAGCAGCGCAGCCTGAGTCTTCGGCGGCGTCCGGTTGATTTCGTCGGCCAGAATCATGTTGGCGAAGATCGGGCCCTTTTGGAAAACCATTTCGCGGCGTCCACCGACGGCTTCTTCAAGGATCTCGGTGCCAGTGATGTCGGCGGGCATCAAATCCGGTGTGAACTGAATTCGGTTGAACGAAAGGTGGAAGACGTCGGCGAGCGTCCGGACCAGGAGCGTTTTCGCGAGCCCCGGCGCGCCGGTGATCAGGCAGTGACCGCCGCTGAGCAGCGCGACGAGCAGTTCGTCGATCACGGCCTTCTGCCCGACGATGACCTTGGCGATCTCGGTTTCGATCTGGCCTTTGGCGGCGTGGAGTTTCTGAACGGTGTCGCGTTCCTGCTCGTAGGCAGGATCGTCGGCGCGTTGGGGGACTTCGGGCGGAGGGGTTGTGCTCATGCGTCTGGGTTGAAGGTTCGCAAAAACGTTGAGGCGAGGCAAACTGCAAATCGGGAAACTCGCGAAGTGCGGGATCGATCTTTTTGCCAGCAGCTGCTGAGGCCTTCCTCAGTGCGTCATCGCGTAAAACACGATGTTGATCCCCATCGGAAACGCCTTCTTTTCGGCGAACTCTCTGAAGTACCATTCGTCCTCGCCCTCGCGCTCCCAACCGTCGCCAAGATCGGTGTTAAAGCAGATGATCATGCACATCCGACCTTCGTCGTCGTAGACCCCTTTATAATAGGGAGTCTCGCTTCCTGGTTTATTCCATTCGTAAGTGATTCCGAGCTCGCGGCCCTGAAGGGCGTGGCCGATCGCGGGAACCTGGGGCTTCTCCTTCATGTCGAACACAGAATGGAAAACCGGATGCTCCAACGGTAATTCCTGTGGCTCACGATCGGGAAAAATCATCTTGAAGCCTTTGTAGAAACCGTCCCATTCGCGGTCGCCCCAAAAATCGTCCACCATGATGAACCCGCCGTTTAGCAGGTACTCGCGCAAGGTCCGGGCCTCCAGCTCGGAGATATAAATATCGCCGGGCTCGATCATGTAAATGAAGGGATAATCGACCAGCTGCTTCTCGTCGATATCGACGATTGTGGGATTCGGGTGAACTTCGAGGGAAGTCAATTCGTGAAGGCGGAACGAGAAATTTAGATCGCTGTCAGGGTAGTCCGTAGCCCATTTCCCACGCCTACCGCTTCCATAGTAGGAATCAAAGCGCAGCCGCGCGAAGCGGAAGACATCATCCGGCATCTCTTTGGAAGTTTCCCACGTTGGCATTTCATAGTAACCGCGAATCGCATCGCGCGGGTCTTCTGGAAAATCCTGCTGCGCGTAAACGAGCGCGGCACAGCCAGCAGTTGCTACGGCGGCCCCAGTGATCAAGGTTAGCTTCAGAGGTCTGATCATGTGTTGTTTCGGCTTAGTTCCTCGGCGTCGGATCTGGAACGGGCGCTGGTTTTGGAACCCCAAGCTCGGGCGGCTCGGCATCTGGTTTCGCCAACTCAAGAAGCATGTCATGGGCCTCGCGGAAACGTGGAGCGTCGACGAGCGAGTCCAACAAATGTCGCTTCGCGCGGTCGCCGTCATTTTCCTGGAAAAGGCGGGCGAGCTGGAAATTCACATCGGCAGGCGAGGCGGGGCCAAGTTGAAGCAGCTTCTCGTAGGAAACAATCGCGTCGTCGTTTTTGCCGAGCGCTTGAGCGGCGCAAGCCTTGCAGTGGTGCGCGGATTTGATGAAGGGATTGATGGCCATCTGACGATCAGCGTTCGCCAGCAGCTGCTCCCAGTTTTCGGCCTTGAGATCGATATCGAGGAGCCGCTGGTAAGCAGGCGCGACGTCGGCGCTGCGCTTGGCGAGCTCGCGGAGAGCGGCGGCCTCTTCATTCGTGTTGTCCATCGCTCGATGCGCGCGAGCGAGGAGCATGTAGCCGTTCTGTCCCTCGACAAAATCTGGAAACAGATCGATCAGGAGCTGCGCCGAATCTGCTGCCGCCTGCCAGTCTTCAGCGGCGAGTCGGCTGATCGTAAAGATCTGACGAGCCCAGAAATTCTTAGGATTGGCATTCATGAACACGACGACTCCGTCGAGATTGCGCGCGTCGAGATCTTCCGGCTGGGCCCAATCGACATCACCGCCGTAGGCCTCGGCTCGCGCCCTGACAAACACCAAAAACTTCGCCTCCAGGGCCGGCAGTTCTTCACCGTGTTTTACAATCGATGGATTGATCGGCGTTCCCGTTGCGAGCTCCGCGAGAATCGCGTTGAACGCGTCCTGACCGTATTCCTCGATGAAAAACTCAACCACGAGCGAGCTTTGGTAGTAGGCAAACATCAAGTCCGCGCCAGACTCCGCATTGAGGAACGCACTGCTGAGCGTGCCGACCGGCGTGACCTTCTTTTCGACCAGAATCCGCTCGCGATAGGCCGGCGTCATCCGCTGGCCCCAGACCGGGTTCCGCTGAGCTTCTTCGTAAACCGATATCCCTTCGCTGAGCCAACGCGGCATGCGATTTTTTGTCGCTGTCAGGGTCACCACGTGGCAGAACTCGTGCCAGAGCGTCGCCTCCCAGTTACTGAAGCCGGAGGCGGAACTGCCCGGGCTGTTTATCGTGATCACCGTGCCG
>JBLHKS010000287.1:0-7996 GCA_047620505.1 Verrucomicrobiales bacterium
GATCGAGCCGCTGATCCAGGGCGCAAACCGGATGCGAACCTGGCCGCCAGGCATGCTCGCCGAGTTAAGCGATTGGTGTGAACGTCAGGGCGTGCTCTTGATTGTGGACGAAGTCATGACGGGCTTCGGCCGCACGGGCACGATGTTCGCCTGCGAGCAGGAAGGCGTAACGCCGGACATCATCGCGTTGGCGAAGGGCCTGACTGGCGGCTACCTGCCGCTGGCGGCGACGTTGGCGAGCGAGACAATTTACGAGGCTTTTCTCGGCGAGTTTGAGGAATCGAAAACCTTTTTCTACGGCCACAGTTATTGCGGAAATCCGCTCGGATGCGCGGCGGCGTTGGCAAATCTGGAGGTTTTTCGCGAGGAAAATACGTTAGCCGAGCTTCAGCCGAAAATCGCGCTTCTCCAGCAGCTGCTGGCGGAGTTGACCGATCTTCCGAACGTTTTCGTGACTCGTCAATGCGGGTTCATCGCCGCGATCGACCTTTGTCAGGCAGGCGGCGATCCGTTCCCGGCCAAAGCGCGAACGGGGTCACGAGTCTGCGAGGCAGCGCGGGCCCACGGGTTGTTGACCCGGCCGATTCTGGATACCATCGTGTTGATGCCGCCGCTGTGCACGACCGCTGAGCAACTGGGGCAGGCTGTGAGCGCGATCCGCGAAGCAGTCGCCGAAGTCTGCGATACGACGTCTTGAATTTCCAAGCGGATGTGTCTGAATGGGCGCGTCAAACAAACGACATACATGGCTACGATTAAAATCGCCTGCAAGAAATGCGGGCAACGGGTTTCCGGAGACGAACGCTTCTTCGGAAATACGGTGCAGTGCCCGATTTGCAGTTCGGACATCGCGTTCCCATTGAATCCGGAAATTCCAGATTCAAGCGACGACGACATTTCAAGTTTGCCGAGCGCGAAGGATGAAATTCCGGCTGGAGGCATGCCGACGGCTCCACGACCCGCGGGCCCACCGCCTTCGTCCCAGCCAGAGGCCCCACAGCCTTACCAAAGAAGCGAATCCGCCGCGCCATTTCCCCAACAGCCTCAGCAGTATCCCCAACAATTTCCGCAGCAGTTTCCACAACAGCAGGGCTTTCCTCAACAACAGCAGCTTCCGCAAGGAATTCCGGGTCAGCAGCAGATGCCGGGCGGACCGCTGATTCAACCAGGTTTGCCGGGGCAGCCCGGATTGCCTGCCGGATTTGATCAGCCAGGCGGAATGGTGACCCAGGGCATGCCGGCGCCCGCTCCCTACGGCGCGATGCCCGTTCAGCAGGGAGTCCAGGCTGCACCGCTGCAGCACGACCCCAATGTCGGTGGCGAAAAAAGATCCGCAGACGACAACACGTCCGGCGTGATGCCGATGGTAACGCTGATCATCGGCTTCATCGCGATCATCCCGTTTCTAGCGCCGTTACTCGGCCCTGCCGCGATCATCATGGGCCATCTCACGTTGATCCGGGTGAACGAAAACGATAAGTCATCGAAGACGAAAACCATGATTGGTTTGATCCTCGGTTACGCCTCGATTGCGATTCTCATTGGCATTCTCATCATCTGGAAAGTCGTCTCGCCGGACTCGTTCCTTTGGGGAATCGGCGGCGGCGGTGAAGCTGTCGAGGAGAGCTGAGCTCAGGCTTTCAACGCGCCGAATTTTCGGCCTAGCCGAACCCAGGAACTGTCGTCCATCGCAGCTCGCAGGCTGGCGAGTTTTTCCGTCGGCGTTTTGCCTGCGTTTGCCGCCAGCTGCTTTCCTCCACCAAAAATTCGGCCCAACGCGATCCACTTCGATTGGCTGAGCTGACTGCGCAAACGCGTTAGCTCCTTGAGCGCTGAGTTGTCTGCTCGGAGCTCGGCAGCCGTTCGTTTCAGCTCGCCAAATTTATCCGCCAAGGCTCCTGCACCGAATTCGACCAGAGCCGAATTCGGATACCGATTCAGCTCGCCTGCCTCGAGCCCCATGGCCAACGCAGCGCGATCTTCCTCGCTCGCGCGGGCCGCGAGCTGAGCCAGCAGCTGCTGGAGCAAGCCGGCGTCAAAACTGGAAATGCTGTCCCAGCCAGCGCGCGTGAAACGGGCAAAACGCGTCCGCAGATCGGCATTCCCGGAAAACTCAGCCGCAAACTCGGCGTAGAGATCGAGCTGAAGCCGAAGCTGCTCGCGCATCAGCGGAGCCGGGTCGGTGTTGATCGTGTTCGTCGCGTGAACGCGGTAACGCAGGAGTTGTTCAGGGATCACGGCGATCTCTTCTCGCAACGCCGCTCCAGCCAGGAAAAAATAATCGTGGTTGTAGCGATAGGGGCGAAAAGGATGCTTTTTGAGGTAAGCCGATCGTGCCAGAATGTTGCTCGTCGTCCCGATGAAATTGGCGACGCTGAGCCACTCGCAAAGGTCAACGTTTTCGTCCTTACCGGCTTCCCAAGCCGCTCGAAACCATTTTCCACGCGGCTCGTCCTCGGGCAGGGCCGCGCCCGTGCCATCGATCAGCCGCAGGCCGGAGCAAACGACCGATTTTTCAGTCTCAGTCAGGATGGGCAGGAGCGTCGCGAAGCGCCCGGACTCGAAAATATCGTCCGAGTTGAGAATTGCGATCGCCTCGCAGTCTTCGCTTAGCATCTCGATCCCGCGATTGATCGTCGCGTGCGCCCCGGCGTTTTCCTGGACGACGCACTCGACGCCGTCTTTCTCGAAACCTCGAATCACGCCAACGGAATCATCTTTCGAGCCGTCGTCGATCACGAGCAACCGATCGACGGCACGCGTCTGGCTGAGCACGGATTCGATCGCCGCGCCGACGTAGCGCTCGTGGTTGTAGCACGGAATGATGACTCCAAGTTTCAAGGCCGCTAACCTGGGCAGGCTGGGTTCACGCGCAAACGATCCTTGGACTTGCCAACCCCAATTTCACCGCAAAAGTGCCGGATGAAGTTTCTGACTCCGTTGATTTTCCTCTCTCTAGCGCTTCCGGCGCTCGCCCAAGACCTCGAAGCCAAATGGGGCGAGACGATCGCGAAATTCGAGGCCGGCGACAAAGAAAAAGCGCCGCCGAAAGACGCGATCCTCTTCGTCGGCAGCTCCAGCATTCGGATGTGGAAACTCGACGTCTCCTGGCCAGATCGCGTAACGATCAATCGTGGATTCGGCGGCTCGACAACGGCCGATTTGCTGCATTTCTTCGAGCGCATCGTCACTCCATACAAGCCGAAAGCGATCGTGGTTTACGAAGGCGACAACGACGTCAGCAAGGGCTTGAGCGCGGACGAAGTCTTCGCGGATTATCAGAAATTGATCGCGAAAATCGACGAGCAGCTGCCAGGCACTCCGCTGATTTTCATCGCGATCAAACCGAGCATCAAACGCTGGAAAATGTGGCCGGTGATGAACGATGCGAATCAGCAGATCGCGAAATTCAGCGAAACCCGCGACACGCTTTATTTCGCCGATATCGGAAAGGCGATGCTGGCGACCGAAAGCGGTCAGCTCGACCCCTCGCATTTCAAGGAGGACGGCCTGCACCTCACCGCCGACGGCTACAAGATCTGGAAAAGCGTGATCGAGCCGATTCTGGAAACGGCGCTCAAATAGGCTCTTTCGATTTCCGCAGCAACCGCACGTCGCCGATCTCCATCTGTTTATCGATCGCCTTGCACATGTCGTAGATCGTCAGCGCGGCCACGCTGACGGCTGTGAGCGATTCCATCTCGACGCCGGTCTGCGACTTCGTTTTCGCGGTCGCCGTGATCGCGATCCCGTCCTCACCGACCTCGAAATCCACCTCGACATGCGAGAGCGGCAGCTGATGGCAGAGCGGGATCAGCTGCGCCGTTTGCTTAGCCGCTTGGATCCCGGCGATCCGGGCGACCGCGAGGACGTTCCCCTTCGCGATCCGATCCTCGGTCACCGCCGTGAGCGTCGCCGGTTGGAGCCGGATGAAGCCAGCAGCTGCTGCCTCGCGCTTCGACACCGGCTTAGCCGAAACGTCCACCATCGCGGCAGTTCCGTCAGCCTGGATGTGGGTGAGTCCTGTTTCTGACGGCTCGTTTTTCATCGATTCGCTTCCATCGCGCCATCGACTGCCGCTTCCAAGCAGATTCTTGGCTGACGCACCTTCACAACCCCATTGATTCTTCGATTCTGCCCTGCATCGTAAACCGACATGGCCTTCATCGAGCGGATTCAGCTGAAGAACTTTCTCTCCTTCGCGGATGCGGAGTGTCGGCTGGCTCCGTTTACGCTGGTGGTGGGGCCGAACAATTCAGGAAAGACGAATTTCCTGCGGGCGTTTCATGAGAAACTGGAACTTGTCTCACATCGAAATCATCCTGGTGCTGCCGAGATCGTCCTCAAAGATTCTCACGGTGCCTCCTGCGCTTGGGAAAAGGACATTCTTCCCACCATGGAGGAGTTCACCGGTCATGAAGAGCCACTCACCCACGCAAGATTTGTTTTGGCGGCGCTCAACCCTATCTACCGCTTCGACCCCGACCGGATCGGGCAGCCTGAACCAGCAGCTGCCGAACATCCTCACGTCGGGTTCGATGGCGAAGGCGCAACACAAGTCATTGAGCGTCTTCAGGAAGAGGCCGACCCGCGATTCGACACGCTCGTCGAGCACCTCCGCAAACTCGTCCCGGAGATCGAATCCGTCAGCCTGCGCACGATTCCGCCCGGCGGGAAAAAGACGATCATGTTTCAGGAACGCGGATTGAACGAGAAAACGCCGCTTTCTGACGTTTCGGATGGGACCCGTCTGGTACTCGCCCTGCTTGCGGCGATGTTTCAACCCAATCCGCCACCACTTCTATTGATTGAAGACATCGATCGCGCGCTCCATCCGCGTCTCTACGAGCAATTGGTCGACGGAGTTCGCCAACTCGTCGAGTCGGCGAACGTTCAGGTCATCGCAACAACCCACAACCCTTACCTGATCGATTATTTTGAGAACGAACCCGAAGCGGTCGTCATCGTCGAAAAAAACGAAGGATACAGCACCCTCGCCAATCTCGACGACCGGCTGGCGAAATTCGAACGGGTGGCTGGCGACGAAGACGAGGTCCCGCTCGGACAGATGTGGTTCTCCGGCTTGGTCGGCGGAACGCCAAAGCCCGCCCGGCCCCGCAAACCCGCTGCCTGATCGCCGCCGATGCCTTTCGTCTACATCGTAGCCGAAGATAAGGCCGACATGCGGTTCTACGTCGCCTGCACGGAGAAAATTACCGGTTCGCCGTTGGAGTACGAGCACATCGTCTCAAGGAAGGGTTCCGGCATTGGTATGGCTCGAAAGATGGCTCGGCACATGCTCAGGATGGCGCGCGCTGCCGCGGACGGCGGCGATGTCTTCTGGATCGCTGCGCTCGACAACGACCGCGCGCCACAACACCCTGATGGCGCACAGCCAACCGCCGGTAAGCTTCCCAAAAAAGATCGCAGCAAAGCCAACCGCTACGACGAACTTCTTGAGGAAGCAGGCGACGCCATCTCGTTCGGTGCCATCGCCGTTCCCGTCGAGATGATTGAAAGCTGGGTGCTTCAGGCTCTCTCGTCTGACGAGACACTCAAACTCCCAATTTTCGCCAAACAGAACAGTCCATCCGCACGAGAATTCCACGGCGGCAACCCTCCACCTCAGCTCAAAGACCGCGCCAAGGAGGCCATGCGAAACCACGACGCCGAATCCTGGCCCGATTTCCTCCTCGATGTCGCCGCCAAGCTCGACCCCGACGCCCTCAGCGGCCACTCGCGCAGCTTCCGACTCTTTCGCGATGCCGTCGCCGCCTGGGAGATCAGTTAGGTGACGCGCCTCTGCTTCTTCAACCGCTCAAACACCTTTCGCAGCCCTTCCGAAACCTCGTGCCAGCCCTCGGCCTGAGGCTTGTGCTCGCGGATCGGCTTGCCATCCTTCGGCAACGCGATCAACGCCTTCAGTTCATCAAATACCTTCCACGAACACCGCTGCCAGATCACCGGGATCACCTCCACCTCGCCCGCCGCACGTCGCTCCAGCGCCAGGCGCAATTCCTCGCGCTGAATAAAATCGCTCGTCAGCGAATGATCGCTCACCAACAGCACAAACACGTCCATCTCCGCCAACTGCTCGCCGATTCCGCGGTTCCACTCTTCCCCCGCGCTCAAGTCCCGGTCCGTCCAGACATCGATCATCCCCGCGTTGCGTAGCACCTTCAATTTCAAGAGCAGCTGATCCTTTGCCGCATCGTCCTCGTGGGCGTAGCTCACGAACACCCTCGGCTTCCACACCCTCTCGTCCCGCGCATCGGGCGCGCTCAGGCGATTGTTTTCCGCCACCGGAGATATCTCGATTCCCCCTGAAGGCGTCACCATCAGCGCCGTCTCGACCTGACCCGATCTCTCCATTTCTTCGAGACCCGTAGTCGAAACCCACACCTCCGCCGTGCCTTCCATCCGCATCTCCTCAATCGGATCGAGGCCTTGAATCTCCGCGTTCAGCTCCCGCATCTCCATCTGCACCAAACCCGCCAGTTCCTGCCGCTCCTTCTTGTCCGCGCCCACGGCCACCGCCTCGATCCGCCGCTCCGCCGGGTCTGCGCGGATCAACGCTTCGGCGCCCGCCAGTTCCAGAATCACCCCGTTCAACCACCGCTCGCAGCCCCGGCCCTCGCTCAGGGTGTGCGTACGGGTGATGAACCGCGCGACCAAACCCTCCGGCAACGCCGCATACGTCCAGCGCAACCGCGTCGCCTTCTCGCCATGCCATTTCTCCAGGTCCAACTTCGGCTGCTGATCCGGCAACGCCTGCGGCACGAGCCAGAGCTGATCACGCTCCCGCAGCGGAAACGCCAGATCATACTTCTCCATCAGGCGGATCAGAAAGAGCACCATCGGTGCCGGCTCATCCGGCAGCTGCCGACTGGCGGCGTCCAGCGACAACACCCCGCGTTCATTCGGCGCGCGGCGCAGCAACTCGTAAATCCCGTCCGTCACCCAGTGCGGATTCAGCACCGTCGTGTCCCGCAGCCGCGGATCGTCCCCGTAATTCAGCGCCAGGCCGAGGCAATGCAGCTGCACGGCGAGATTTTTGCGCTTCTCCGCGTCCTTCTTCGCGACGCCGCCCTTTTCCACGCAGATTCGCTCGAACTCCGCGTAATCCAGATAGCTCGTCCCCGTTCCCGTCTTCCACCGCTCCGACAGAGCGTTCTTCACGCTGAAAAACTCCTTCCCCACCGGATCGGTCACCCAACGGTCCGCGGCGGCGGTCTCGGCCAGCAGCTGCTGGAGTTTCTCGATCCCGAGCCCCGATTTGCAGTCCGTCTCCACGAAACCCACGATGAAGGGATACTTCTCGCGCAACGCCTCGCGGTCGATCTTCACCGGATCGCTTTCCCATTTGTTCAGCGCCACGATCACGCGGGAAACATCCTTCGTCTCGCGATCCGTCCCGAAAGCGCGGATCAGGCGGAGCCAGTATTCGGCGTCTTCGCGCTGGCTGTCTTCCCGCGCGGTGAGGACGAGGACGTAGACGCTGCGCGCGCTGAGGAAGAATTGATGGGTCGCGTGGGCGATGACCTGGCCGGCGAAATCCCAGATGTGGGCCGTGATGGGTGCTTTGTTCTTGGTGCTTGGTGCTTTGTTTGGTTGCAGCTCCCAATCCTGCAACGCGATGCCGGTGGTGGATTCTTCCCCGGGATTGAAGCGCTGGTGGACGAGGCGTTCGACGATGCTGGTCTTCCCCGACCCGCCCCGGCCGACGAGGAGGAGTTTGACTTCGTTCAACGGCCGGGCCGAAGCCGCGACTTTGGAGAAGTAGTAGTCGAGGATCGCGCGGGGGTTGAAGCGGTCTTTCACCACCTCCGGCGGGAGGCCGAGACCGGGGTTGCCGAGCAGATTAAGCCCTAGCAGCGCCGAGAGCTGGCCGATCTCCGGCGGCAGCTGCTGGAGGGCGTTGTTCTGGAGGTGAAGATATTTCAGCGCCGAGAGCTGGCCAATCTCTGGCGGCAGCTGTTGGAGGGCGTTGTTGTTG